>NZ_NAST01000003.1 GCF_002142215.1 Gilliamella sp. N-G2 | reverse complement strand
ATTAATAATTAATTAGTTATTAATTTATAAAGAATATAAATGTAGTTTTTTATATTAAATATAGACCCTACAATCACAAAGGATTACAATATGACTCGCTAAAATCGCGGATTTAAACCCGTTTTCATTTTAACAATTAAATATAGCTGAGTTATTGATGAGCAAAAAATTACATATCAAAACTTGGGGCTGCCAAATGAATGAATATGATTCAACTAAAATGGCAGATCTCCTTGAATCCACCCATGGTTTAATCTTAACAGAAAATGCCGAAGAAGCAGATATTTTATTATTAAATACCTGTTCTATTCGAGAAAAAGCCCAAGAAAAAGTTTTTCACCAACTAGGCCGTTGGAAAAATTTAAAACAACATAATCCTGATATTATTATTGGTGTTGGTGGTTGTGTAGCATCACAAGAAGGTGCCCATATTCGTAAACGAGCGCCTTTTGTTGATATTATTTTTGGGCCACAAACTTTTCATCGTTTGCCAGATATGATTGAACAGATCCGCAGTGGTAATGGTCATCATGTTGTTGATGTTAGTTTTCCGGAAATTGAAAAATTTGACAGTCTACCTGAACCACGCAGTGAAGGCCCAACGGCATTTGTATCCATAATGGAAGGATGTAACAAATACTGTACTTATTGTGTGGTACCTTACACTCGTGGTGAAGAGGTAAGTAGACCTTGTGATGATGTAATTTATGAAATAGCTCAGTTAGCAGAACAAGGTGTTCGTGAAGTGAATTTATTAGGGCAAAACGTAAATGCCTATCGCGGACCAACCTTTGATGGTGATATTTGTTCTTTTGCTGAATTATTACGTTTAGTTGCTGCTATTGATGGTATTGATCGTATTCGTTTTACCACTAGCCATCCAATTGAATTTACAGATGATATTATCGATGTTTATCGTGATACACCTGAACTGGTTAACTTTTTACATTTACCAGTACAAAGTGGTTCTGATCGCATATTGAATTTGATGAAACGAACGCATACTGCAATTGAATATAAATCAATTATTCGTAAATTACGTAAAGTTCGCCCAGATATTCAAATCAGTTCTGATTTTATTGTTGGTTTCCCTGGTGAAACTCAAGAAGATTTTGAACAAACCATGAAATTAATCGCTGATGTTAATTTTGACTTAAGTTATAGCTTTGTTTATTCAGCTCGTCCAGGTACGCCTGCTGCGGAAATGGAAGATAATGTTTCTGAAGAAGAGAAAAAACAACGGCTCTATATTCTTCAAGAGCGAATCAATCAACAAGCTATGCAATTTAGTCGTCGCATGTTAAATACCGTACAACGTATTTTAGTTGAAGGTCCATCTAAAAAGGATCTTATGGAATTAACTGGTCGAACTGAAAACAATCGAATTGTGAATTTTGCTGGTCGTCCGGATATGATTGGTAAATTTGTTGATGTTGAAATTACCGATGTTTATCCTAACTCATTGCGTGGTAAAGTAGTGAGAACTGAAGATCAGATGAATTTACGAGTAAGTGAATCACCAATATCTATCATTTCTCGTACCCATAAAGAAAACGATTTAGGTGTACGTATCTATCAACCATAATTGAACAAAATAATAATTGATAGATAAAAATATAAAAAAATTAAATTTTTTGGCTCAGCAGGATGTGAAATTAAATAATAAATAGGATAATTCAATTGCCACAAAATTTTGTGTACAGCAATATATGGTAGTCAGATCTATTCCTATTTTTCCATTTAAAATAATAGATAAATTTATTAGTAGTAACTTATGTTAGTAATAATTAAAAATAGGAACACCTATTACTAAATTTGTAAATAAATTGAAAAGTCAAGGATTAGATAGAGACCACACAACTAGTGCTATGGATAATGTCGTGGGTGACAATATTGTTCCTTGCAATAATTGCCATATGGATTTTCTAAAGGTGTTGAAAAATGCTCTTTATTGAAAGACATATTCGTAATTGAAATTAACGATTTGAGGGGATATTTTTGAATATCACGACATATGAAACAATGCTTGAACCAGCAGAGAATCAGCGACTTAATAGTCTTTGTGGTCCTTATGATGACAATATTAAACAACTTGAACGTCGTTTAGGAATTGAAATAAATCACAGGGGTAATCTCTTTGCCATAACCGGTGATGCAATCTGTGTAAAAGCTGCATCTGAAATATTACAATCGCTTTATAAGCAAACTAAACGAAAAGATAATATTATCGATATTGATCCTGAGCAGATACATTTAGCCATTAAAGAATCTGGTGCATTAGAAAAAGCCAAAGAGCATCTTCCTGCTTATGTTGATCTGCATGGTAGTAAACAAGTCATGATAAAAACCAAACGTGGAGTGATAAAACCTCGTACACCTAATCAAGCTCAATATATTGCCCATGTGTTAGATTATGATATTTCATTTGGTATTGGTCCGGCTGGTACAGGAAAAACCTATTTAGCTGTAGCAGCAGCGGTTGATGCACTAGAAAAACAGCTAATTCGACGTATTGTTTTAACTCGTCCGGCGGTTGAAGCCGGTGAAAAACTAGGTTTTTTACCTGGTGATTTAAGTCAAAAGGTCGATCCTTATTTACGTCCACTATATGATGCATTGTTTGAAATGCTTGGTTTTGAAAAAGTTGAAAAATTAATTGAAAAAAGTGTTATTGAAATTGCTCCATTAGCCTATATGCGTGGGCGTACACTTAATGATGCTTTTATTATTCTTGATGAAAGCCAAAACACAACAATTGAGCAAATGAAGATGTTTTTAACGCGTATTGGTTTTAATTCTAAAGCTGTAATTACCGGAGATATAACCCAAATTGATTTACCGCGTCATCAAAAATCAGGATTACGTCATGCTATCGAAGTATTGAGCGATGTTGATGATATTAGTTTTAATTTTTTCAAGAGTGAAGATGTGGTTCGTCATCCTGTAGTAGCAAGAATTGTCAATGCTTATGAAAAATGGGAACAACAAGAACACAAGCAACAACAGTCATAAACAGAATTTAGAGGAGCTAGATTATCTCTATTTTAGGTAAAACAAAAAAGGGCAATATTCGCGATCACTCAGCAGAAACAAACTTATTTTTGCGTAGAGCGTTGTTTGCATTTGTGGTAATTATTTTATTAATTTTTGTGTTACTAGCTAATTTAGCTGATCTACAAATTTCCAACTTTAGTTATTACAGTACCAAATCAAACAACAATCGTATTGAAATTATCCCTATTCCTCCTAGTCGGGGTATGATTTATGATCGTAATGGCACGCCATTAGCGATAAATAATATTACCTATCAACTTAATATTGTTCCTGATAAAACTAAAAATCTTAATGAACAGTTTGAACAATTAAAAAAAATTGTTGATTTAACCGACGAAGATATTGAAAACTTTCAAAAAGAAAGACGAAATTATCGAGCTCATCGCCCAGTTCCACTTAAAGAAAATTTAACAGAAAAGCAAATTGCTCGTTTTATTGTTGATCAGCATCGCTTTCCGTTTGCATCCATTGTTAAAATTCAACATCGTTATTATCCATATGGTGCTTCACTTACCCATATTCTTGGATATATATCCAAAATAAACACTCAAGATAAACAGCGCCTTGAAGAAGAAAATAAAACCAGTGATTATGTAGCCACTTTTAACATTGGTAAAATGGGAATTGAAAGGTATTACGAAGACGTTTTACATGGTACGGCGGGCAATGAAAAGGTTGAAGTAAATAGCCGAGGTCGTATTGTCCGCTTACTTGAACAACATCCACCACAAGCGGGTGAAGATATCTATTTATCCATCAACTTAAAATTACAACTCTATATTGAATCACTACTTGCTGGTAGGAAAGCATCTGTTGTTGCGATCGACCCTAATAATGGTGAAGTACTGGCCATGGTTTCAAATCCAAGTTATGATTCAAATGACTTTGTGGGTGGTATTTCAAGTAAGAAATATAGTGAGTTACTTGATGATCCAAGTAAACCCCTATTTAACAGGGCTTTACTTGGTGCTTATCCACCTGCTTCAACGGTCAAACCGTTTATTTCGATAGCCGCTTTAAGTGAAGGTGTCGTTTCACCGAAAAGTGTGGTTAACGATCCAGGCTGGTGGCAATTACCTGGTACTGAAAGACGTTATCGAGATTGGCTAAAATGGGGGCACGGCCATGTTGATGTATTACGAGCAATTGAGGAATCGGTTGATACCTATTTTTACCAAGTTGCTTATGATATGGGCATTGATCGTCTAAATTTATGGATGACGAAATTTGGTTATGGTGAACGAACCGGCATTGATATTTCGGCTAATGAAGAGACTCGTGCAGTTATGCCAAGTCGAGAATGGAAATTGAAGCGCCATAAAAAATCTTGGTTACAAGGTGACACCATTCCGGTTGGTATAGGTCAAGGTTATTGGACTGCAACACCTATGCAAATGGCTAAAGCATTAACCACATTAATTAATAATGGTAAAACATTTACACCTCACTTTTTACTCTATAAAAAAAGTGACATTATTAATACTAATCAGAGTCAACCAATTATTAATCCCGAAAAATATGTTGAACCTAATAGTCTAGTTGATGTTAATCCAACCTATTGGGCATTAGCTAAAGAAGGTATGCATCGAGTTATGTTTGGAGCTCGAGGTACCGCACGTAAAGTATATGCGGGGGCTAAATATCAAGCTGCAGGCAAATCAGGTACAGCTCAAGTTTATGGTTTAAAAGAAAACGAGACTTATAATGCCCATAAAATACCTGAACATTTGCGTGACCATGCCTTATTTATTGCTTATGCACCTTATGATAAACCGAAAATAGCGCTAGCTATAGTTATTGAAAATGGCGGTGGTGGTAGCTCCAACGGTGGTGCAGTAGCACGTAAAATACTGGATTATTATCTTGAAGGTGATAACTCAACAGAATTAGATGATGCATCATCATCGACGACAGGACATGAAGATTAATTATGAACAATATTAAGAAATCTTTTTGGCAAAAGATACATATCGATCCACTTTTTTGCTTATTTATAACCTTACTACTTGGTTATAGCCTTTATATTTTATGGAGTGCTAGTGGTCAAGATATTGATATGATGCAAAAAAGAGTTATTCAAATATTACTTGGTTTCTTTGTGATGATAGTCTTTGCACAATTTTCACCGCGAAGTTATGAACAGTGGGCGCCTTACCTTTATATAATCTGTATTATTATATTGGTATTAGTTGATATTTTTGGCTATACCAGCAAAGGGGCCCAACGTTGGTTGGATTTAGGTGTTATTCGCTTTCAACCGTCAGAAATTGCTAAAATTGCTGTTCCTTTAATGGTAGCTAAGTTTATTCATCGTGACGGTTGCCCACCACCATTAAAAACCACCTTGCAAACATTAGCTATTATTGGGGTACCAACACTATTAGTGGCCATGCAACCCGATTTGGGCACCGCAATTTTAATTGTTATGTCAGGGATTTTTATTATTTTTTTGGCTGGAATTAATTGGCGATTTATTCTTGTTGCCTTGATATTGATGGCTATATTTTTACCGATTATGTGGTTCTACCTAATGCATGATTATCAACGTGAAAGGGTATTAACATTATTTAATCCTGAACGTGATCCTAATGGTACAGGTTATCATATCATTCAATCTAAAACTGCAATTGGCTCAGGCGGAATATGGGGTAAAGGCTGGCTTGAAGGTACTCAATCACAGCTAGAATTTTTACCGGAAAGACATACTGATTTTATCTTTTCAGTTATAGCTGAAGAATTTGGTTTTATTGGCTCTATTGTTTTATTAATTTTGTTCTTATGCTTAATTATACGTGGATTAATTATTGCTGCTCAGGCACAAACGACATTTGGACGAATACTGTCTGGTGGTTTGATTTTGGTATTTTTTGTCTATGTATTTATTAATATTGGTATGGTCAGTGGAATCTTACCTGTAGTTGGTGTACCATTACCACTAATAAGTTATGGTGGCTCATCTTTAGTCGTTTTAATGGCAAGTTTTGGCATTATGATGTCTATTCACACACATCGATACATGTTATCTAAAAACATTTAACGGAATTTTTATAAATGAAAAAGAAATTTAAATTATCTTTTGGCTTGTTAGTGCTCGCAATATGTTCTTCTACCTCTGCAGAGATGGTATTTCCTATTCCTGCTATTCCACAATTAGATGCAGAAGCGTATATCTTAATCGATGCCAAATCTGGCGAAATCCTAGCGCAATATAATGCCGAACAACAACGTGATCCAGCAAGCTTAACTAAAATGATGACAAGTTATGTTATTGGTCAAGCATTGGAATCAGGCCGTATCAAAAATGATGATATGGTTTTGGTGAGTAAAGATGCATGGGCAACCGGTAATCCGGTTTTAAAAGGCTCATCATTGATGTTTTTAGAGGTTGGTAAAACGGTTTCGGTTGCTGATTTGAATAAAGGTATCATTATTCAATCGGGTAATGATGCATGTATCGCTATGGCTGAACATGTTGCTGGTAGCCAAGGTGCTTTCGTTAATTTAATGAATGAATATGCTAAAAAAATTGGTTTGCAACATACCCATTTTGAAACGGTACATGGCCTTGATGCACCAGGTCAGTATACAACAGCTAAAGATATGGCATTATTAGGTCAAGCTTTGATTCGTGACTTACCAACTGAATATGCTATCTATAAAGAAAAAGAGTTCACCTATAACCTGTCTAAACCACAATTGAATCGCAATGGTTTACTTTGGGATACAACTTTAAACGTAGATGGTATTAAAACCGGTCATACTAATGCTGCTGGTTATAACCTTGTTGCATCAGCGGTTGATGGTAATACCCGTTTAATTTCTGCTGTGCTTGGTGGCCGAACTTTTAAAGGTCGTGAAGAAGAGAGTAAAAAATTACTCACTTGGGGATTCCGATTCTTTGAAACAGCTAATCCAGTTAAGCCTAATGCACCATTAGTGACAGAGTCAGTTTGGTATGGCGATGAAAACAAAGTAAATTTAGGGACTATTAATGGTGCTTATATTACTGTGCCAAAAGGTCGTTCAGCTGACGTTAAAGTACAATACACTATTGATGATTACATCTATGCACCAATCACCAAAGGTGCTGCGGTTGGTAAAATCCAATTTTTATTAGATGATAAAGTGATCAACGAACAACCTTTAGTTGCACTTGAAAATGTTGAAGAAGCGGGCTTCTTTGGTAATATCTGGGATTGGATAAGCTTACAATTCCATAAATTATTTAATTAATTTTTAAGTTATAATTAACTTGAACCGTTGTGTAACGCAAAGCTACACAGCGGTTTTTTTATTATCTCGTATAAACAACCATTAGTTATGTACATGGTTAATAACCTTTAATGTTAAGGCTAAAAAACCCCGTTCCTCAAAATTTTTTGTTAAAAAATAACCCTGAATTTTATTAAGCTTAATTGGCTTAACTATTGGTGGCTGCAAGATAGATTAAAATTTGCGAAGTAGTTGAAAATATCTGTTCTAAAATAAATTCCACAAATGAAGGCAAGGTGGAAAATAAATAACTTAACATCATCAAGCCACATAATAAGGTAAGTGGATAGCCCACTACAAAAATTGATAACTGAGGGGTAATTCTATTTAATAGCCCTAACGACAAGTTAATAATCAGCAATAACGTCATTAATGGTAATGCCAACATAACGCCATTACTAAATAATAGACCGGTTGTTTCGATTAAGGCTAAGTGACCGTTGGCCTTTAAAGGTGAAACGCTAATAGGAATAATATCAAAACTGTTAGCTAATCCATATAGTAGCCATAGATGTCCATCTAAGCTGAGAAATATCAACAAGGCAATAATGTTAATTAAACGTGACAGTACAGAAGTAGATGGTCCACCAATAGGATCATAAAAGGTCGCCATGCCTAATCCCATTTGCATACCAATTAATTCACCTGCAAATCTTACCGTTAAAAAAGTAAGTTGTATGGTAAAACCGATTATGATGCCAATCATGATTTGCTGGGCAATAACCCAGATACCGTGTAATGAATAAAGGGTAAGGTTGTCGTCTAACTTTGATAAAGGTAATAAAATGACGATCAGCATTGCTAAACCAATCTTTAACCGATTTGGCACCTCTTTTTCACCGACAATAGGTGCGACCATAATTAGCGCTAAAATACGGGTAAAAGGCAGAAAACTTGATCGAACCCAAGCAAAAAAATCAATATTAAACAGATCGTGAATCGTGGCGTTCATTAAGGTTAACTAGTTAAGTTAGGAATATCAGTAATAACCAGGCGGATATAATCGATCATAGTCGTCAGCATTGAGGGGCCTAAAATGATTAATACTAAAACCACCGCTAAAATCTTAGGAATAAAAGATAAGGTCATTTCATTAATTTGGGTTGCAGCTTGTAACAAACTGATAATTAGCCCAGTGACTAATGCTGCGAGTAGTAAAGGACCTGCAAGTGATGCGGCAACTTTGATTGCTTGAATGGCAAAATGGCTAATATATTCAGAAGGCATATAATCCCTTATACTGTTGGTGTTAACTGAAAAAGCTTTGTGCTAATGAACCTAACAATAAATGCCAGCCATCAGCTAATACAAACAACATAATTTTAAAAGGTAGTGATACTGTTGCTGGTGGTACCATCATCATCCCTAATGCCATTAATGTACTGGCAACAACTAAATCAATGACTAAAAAAGGAATAAACAGAGTAAAGCCAATTTGAAAAGCAGTTTTAAGTTCACTAACCACAAAAGCGGGGACTAAAACTCGTAGCGGGATATCTTCACGCGTTTGAATATCACCAGTATGGGACATATTAACAAATAGTGTTAAATCACTTTCACGAGTTTGACTCAACATAAATTCACTCAGTGGTTTGCTTGCCTCCGTCAAACTTTGTTGCATAGTGATTTGTTGTTGTGAATAGGGAATATAAGCATCTTGATATATTTTATCCAATGTTGGTGACATAATAAAAAATGTCATAAATAGGGCAATACCTAAAATTAATTGATTAGGCGGTGCGGATTGGGTACCAAGTGCACTACGTAATAGTCCTAACACAATAATGATACGAGTAAAACTCGTCATTAATAGTAATATAATTGGGATAAAAGTTAGTAGGGTTAAAAAAACTAAAGTTTCAACTGGTAATGACCAAGTTTGCCCTTCTGGTAGTGAGGTTTGAGTAACAATTGTTAACGGTGATAATTCAGCATAACTATATTGGCTGGCGAGCAATAAGCTAAATAAAATAACAAGTTTTAACCGCACAATTAATCACACCTTTTTACTGTTTAACACAGATCTTAATATCTGATTGAACAGATTATTTTTTGACTGTTGTTCAACGTCAGCAGGATCTGCGAATAACATTTCAGTACGCTGTTCATTGATAGTATGGAGTAAAGTCATTTGTTGGGCTGTAACTCCGACCACCAGTAATTGATGATCAACATAAACCAACATTATGCGATCTTTGGCATTTATATTGTACGTTGCTTTAACATCAATGAATTGCTTAGTAGATTTTTTCCAACCTAACCGTTTTATTAGCCAGGTTAAAACGAAAATAATGGTAATAACACTAAAAAAGGCTATTCCTATTTGGCTATATAAACTTGATTCAGCAGGAATAGACGAAAAGTTTTGTATACCGGAGTTGATTGTTGATTCGCTCATGGTTATCTCATTAATGGTTATTAACGACTTAATCTACGTACTCGTTCTGATGGGGTAATAATATCGGTAATTCGTACACCATAATTGTCACCCACCACCACTATCTCGCCTTGCGCAATTAAGTAACCGTTAATTAAAATATCTAATGGCTCACCAGCTAAACCATCTAAGGCGATAACTGAGCCTTGAGTTAAATTTAATAGGTCTTTAATGGCCATTTTGGTACGGCCAAGTTCAACACTTAAATTAACCGGAATATCTAAAATAAGATTAATATCTTGTTCTTTTACATTTGATGGTTGGGGTGAAAGGGTTTCAAAAATAGCTTCTGTCGTTACCGATTCTTCATTAGTTAAGTTAGTTGCTTGGCTATCATCACTGTTATTTGGCATATCACTCATTGAACACTCCTTCATTCAATTGTTCTAATACAGGGTTGCTTATTTGCTCTACTTGAATTGCATATTGTTTATTTACACTACCATATTGACCTTTTAAAACCGGTACACCACCAATAGTGACATCTAGGCTGGTTGGTTTTTCAATATCCAAAATGTCGTTTACTTTTAATGCTAATAATTTGGCAACAGTTGTTTGAATATTTGTAAAATTAGCGATTAACTCAACCGTTGATTGTTTAATACCACTTGTGAGGGAACTCATCCAGACATTATCATCTTGATGGGTTTGACTTTCGATCGGTGGTTTAATTAATAGCTCTTTGATAGGTTCAACCATTGTATATGGAATGCATATGCAGAAAGTTGCTTTAAAGCTACCAATTTCAATTAAAAAGGTGGAAGTTAACACAACATCATCGGGAGAGCTGGTGATATTAGTAAATTTACTCTCAACTTCAGAACGAATATATTCAGTTTCAATACTGTATACGTCAATCCATGAATTTTGGTATGTAGTTAAAGCAAGATCTAATACTCGTCTAATAATCTCTTGTTCGGTATGAGTAAATTCACGTCCTTCAGTTTCCATATTGGTGGTATGTCCATCACCGCCAAAAAGCGTATCAACAACAATAAATACCAGTTCTGGTGAAAAAGAAAATAAGCAGCTTCCCCGTAAAGGATTAAGATGAACTAAATTTAAATGGTAAGTTGCCGAGATATGAGAAAACTCTTTAAATGTTTTTGGTTCTATTGGCGAAGTAATAACATCCGTATTACGACGTAATAAATTAAATAAGCCAATTCGAAATTGGCGAGCAAAGCGTTCATTGATTATTTCTAATGCTGTTAGTCGTTCAGGGATAAAACTATGTTTAACTGATATATCATAAGGTTTTATTTCTGTCCGTTTGCTTTGCTGTGATTTATAATTTTGCACAATATCTTTTTCAATACTGGTAGCATTATCCGGTGAATGTTTAGCTAAAGATTCACTTTTATCGCTAGTAGATTGAAGCTTATCAGACATGATAATTACCTTATAATGAAATCAGTAAATAACACTTCATCAATTTTTACTGAATGTTTGGCATCGTATTGACGTGATAATGCTGTTTTTATTTGCTCTTGTAATTCAAGCTTGCCAGATTCTTTTCTCAAATTATTGACATATTGTTTTGAGGTTAACAGCAATACATCACTTCTTACTTCGGGCAAATATTCTAATAATACCGTTTTTTGATCTTCATTTTCGACACGTAACACCATACCGACATATAGAATTTTATTGATATCTAAATTATCTTCAGAAGGTGGTAATGTAATGGTAAATGGTTTTAAAGTTAAAAAAACTGGTGATGAAACTAGAGGTTCTTGATGAGTATTTGGCGTATTTTTAGCTTGATTTTCGAACCATAAATAAGCTGCTGAACCTATTGCGAGTAAGGTAATTAGAATAAGTATTAGGTTTAAAATTCTTACTTTTTTATTGGTGGTTTGCATATTTATTATTGTCTCAATGAAAATTAACGAAAGATTTGTAGCTATTTAAATAACCAAAAATTACCAAAATAATAAATCATGCTGTAAGAATTAATCGGAAGAATAGGCAATAAAAATATTATCTATTCAACCTTTTTAATATGAAGTTATCAAAGTTAAACACTGTTAAAAACGTAGATATCAATTATTTTATAAATATTGCCTAACCATTATTTAGGCAAAAATACTTAATCCTGATTGAACAACTTCAGTATGATGATTAATTTTTTGTTGAATTGGATTGATATCATCTAATAGTTGCTCTGTTTCAAATTGTTGTGGTTGTTGATAAGAAGACGACTGTTTAGAATCATTCATCATTGAAAAATCACTAATGTTAGTGTGTTGTAAAGTGATACCTTGTTGTTCCAATGAGGTTCTTAACATGGGGAGTGCTGATTCTAACACACCCTTAACCATATTATGTGCAACCGCCATGTGCAGATCGATTTTGTCATCAATCATGGCTAATTTAATATGTAATGATCCTAGTTCTTGTGGATTTAATTTTATTTCGGCATTTTGAATGCCTTGTCTACTGATCAAACAAATTTGTTCATTTAAAGATGCTTGCCACTTACTAATATCCATGGGCATCGGTAAATTTAGGTTTAATGTGGTTGGGGGTGTTGCAGAGGTTACCGGATTAAATAGCGATGGTTGGCCATTTAGATCTATTGATAAAGCCATTTCTGATGGTGTATTAGCCAAATTAGTAGTAAACAGTTTATCTGTCAAAGTTGACGCTAAATCAGAATGATGATCATTGTTGTTATTATTCACCCACGTATCTGTTGACTGAGTTTGATTAATGATCAAATGTGCATTTTTGGTCGTTTGTGGCTGATTATTTTCCGAAGCCAATAAATGACTAGGGTTTGGTTTATTGGTTTTGTTGATTAATTGCTCACTGTAATTAATTGAGGCAATAATTTCGGCAGCTTTTTCATCAATATTGATACGCTGTTTGATATCATCAGTACATTGTGTATCCAATTTTGGATCAATCATAGTTGGATTAGCTTCTAATAATAGTTTAGTTTCATATATTGCTTCATTTTTCGGTTGAGTATCCGATTGTCTATTTTGCGGTATATCATCTTGCGGATTGAATGGCATAGAAAATAATATAAATAACTCTTCACTTTCCATTCGTTCTTTCTGCTCTAACTCATTGTCTTTTAGGTTTGCAGCATTAACGTGATTATTATTATCACTTAGCCATTGCTGTTTTTCGGTAAGTTGTAATAACTTTTGGAAAAAATCATCATCAAGAATAGATAACTGGTTGTCGTTTAATTCAAATTGTTGAGATGAGATTAATGGAATATCGCTAAACTGATTAATATTCATTCAATGTTCTCCTTGCTATCTGCTGCTGAGCAAATTCATCGGTTAATTTTTGTTGTAAACGACTCTGTTGAAGTAACAGTTTTTTATGTTGTTTATCTAATAATGTAGTATAAGTATTTAGGCTTTTTTGCGATTGATTAAGCTCATTGGTGATCTGCTTTTGTTTTATATCTAAAGTTAATAATAGTTTTTTTTGTTGAGCTATACCTTGTTCAATCGCCATAATAAAAGCATTAAAATTATTTAATTCCGATCCTTTAATGCCACTGGATAAAGCATTATTTAGCCGTTGTTGGTACTCATGATAATAATCATTTAATACATTTAGTTGTGATTGTGCATTACGTTTATTTTCGTGTGCATGTTTTAATTTAATCAATTTGTCATCAACTGCTTTTTCAGCGAGCTTTTTTAACGTTATAAATGCAAATTTACCATGATGTTGATTGGCCATAATTCTTTCCTAATTTATCAGCGAGCAGCAACAATATTGATTAATTGTTGATAAGCGTCTTGATAACTACAATGCTCATTGATTCCTTGTTGTAAAAATTGCTGCATAGCTGGAAAAAGTGAGATAGCTTTATCTAATAATGGATCGGTTCCAGCTACGTAAGCACCAACATTAATCAAGTCCCGATTGCGCTGGAAACTTGAAAATAATTGTTTAAATAACCGTGATTTTTTTTCATCTTCTGGCGGGGTAAGATCGGTCATTACACGACTGATTGACGCTTCGATATCAATGGCTGGATAATGCCCCGATTCAGCTAGTGAACGTGATAATACTATATGACCATCAAGAATTGCCCTTGCTGAATCAGCAATAGGATCTTGTTGGTCGTCACCTTCGGTTAACACAGTATAAAAAGCAGTAATTGCACCTTTTCCTTTGGCATCATTACCTGCTCTTTCAACTAATGCTGGCAATTTTGCAAATACTGATGGTGGATAACCTTTGGTTGCCGGTGGTTCACCGATGGCTAAGGCTATTTCCCGTTGTGCCATGGCATAACGGGTTAGTGAATCCATGATTAGTAATACATTAAACCCTTGATCACGAAAATTTTCGGCAATTTTTGTGGCATAAGCTGCACCTTGTAGACGTAATAATGGCGATACATCGGCTGGTGCCGCGACAACTACTGAACGCGCTAAGCCTTCTTCACCAAGGATATTTTCGATAAAATCTTTTACTTCCCTGCCTCGTTCACCAATCAGACCAACCACAATAATATCAGCTTTGGTATACCTAGCCATCATGCCAAGTAGTACACTTTTACCAACACCAGAACCGGCAAAAAGCCCCATTCGTTGACCTTGGCCAACGGTTAATAATGCATTGATAGCACGAATACCGACATCTAATACTTGATGAATAGGCGTGCGAGCCAGAGGATTTAGTGATTTATTGATTAATCCTTCATATTCAATATTTTCTGGTAAAGGTTTGCCATCCAATGGTTTGCCCATTGCATCAACTATTCGTCCTAATAACCCCGTACCAATAGGTAAAACTTTATGGCTAAAATGAGTTAAATCATATTGTGAGGTATATACTCTGGCATCAAGTAATATGCCATCGGTTGATTCAAATGGCATCAGATATAAGGTTTTACCATTAAAACCAATAACTTCACACTCAACAGCTTGTACTTTTCCATCTAATTGCCGTTCGACAAAGCAGTTAGAACCTAAAGGTAATTTTAAACCCACGGCCTCTAAAACTAAGCCCGAAGCTTTAACTAAGCGACCATATTGACGGATTAACGATATTGACTGTAATTTTTGTTGCGCACAATCAATTTTAGTCATCCATTGCCTACAAAAGTCCACCTTAATGTTCAACTCCATGTACATTATCTGAGATGATTTGCCAATGATGGGTTACACTGGCGTCGATCTCATTGGTTTGGGTAAATATTTTGCAACCCCCTAATTCGATATTGGCATCGGCTATAAACTGCCATTGCTGTGGTTGCAACTCATTATTTAGTTGTGGTTCAAGCCATAACAAGTCTGTTGGATTAATTCGTACTACAATTGGTGGGTTAACAATTGTATTTTGTTCAATTAATGATTTTATAATATGTAATAATTGTTTTTGTTTTACTTTTGATAATGAACCAACTGTTTTTTCGGCAGCAAGTAAAGCTAAGTCAAATAGCTTTGGTACAATTTTCTCATCAATTTGGCTAATCGATTGTTGAAAGCTGATTGCTAAATTTTTGATGGCATTTATGCTAGTTAATTTTTCTGCCGTTAACTGTTGTTCTATTGTGTCCAGCCCTTCTTGGTGACCGAGAGTGAATCCTTGCTCATAGCCAGTCTGTTTGCCAATATTAAAACCTTCTTCTTTACCTAAATTAAAGCCTTCTTGGTATGCTTCATCTCTTGCTTGTTGTTTAATATTTTCGAGTTCTAGCAATATTGCTGGGCTATTAATATCAAAAGAGTCTTCATCTTGATCATCGTGGCTATCTGGCTCTAATGGTGGCGCAAATTCTTCCAACTCTTCTGGCTGTTGCTGGCTGGTTAATGGTGATAATTCGCTAAGTGCCAAATCTTGGAAATGCAATGGTTTCCAACTTACACTATTAGTATGATTATACATATTCATCATCACCACTTGTTAAGATCATCTCACCTGTTTCTGCTAAGCGCCGTGCAATAACCAAAATTTTCTTCTGTTCGGTTTCTACTTGCGACAAGCGAACTGGTGGTCTGTTTTCTAAATCTTCTCGTAATATTGAGGCAGCTCGTTGTGACATATTTGCTAATAGCTTGTCGCGTAGCGTTTCTGTTGCGCCTTTCATAGCGATGATTAAGGTTTCATTATCCACCTCTTTGAGTAGACGTTGGATACTTCTATCATCGACATCAATCAGATTTTCAAATAGGAACATTTCATCAATGATTTTTTGAGCAAGCTCATTGTCATAATCTCGTAATGCATTGATAACCAATTCTTCTTGTTGTGATTTCATCAGATTGATAATTTCTGCTGCGGTGCGGATGCCACCCATGTTATTAAGTTTAATATTTTGTCCATGTAGTAAGGTTGATAATGATGTCGATAATACTTCTAATGCTGATGGTTCTACACCACCGAAAGTTGCAATACGTAGCATGACGTCATTACGTAATTGGTCATCAAATAAATTTAAAATCTCAGCAGCCAAATCGCGATTTAAGTGAACTAAAATGGTGGCGATAATTTGTGGGTGTTCTTTTTTAACTAAATCAACCGCACGAGCAGCATCGACAAAGTTAAGCATTTTTAAGCCATCAGTGGTATCTTCGATATCGGTATCTAATAGTTCATCAAGTAAGCGGTTAGCTTTATCGCTACCAATTGATTTTTCTAGAACTTTTCTTAAATAGCCATTGGTATCTGTATTTAATACTGCACAATCATCAAGAGTATTTTGACACTCATTAAGAATATTTTTCAGTTGTTCTTGAGTTAATTGTGGTAATCCCATCATGGCACTACTAATTTTTTGTACCTCTTTGTGGTTTAAAAATTGCATTACTTTGGCTGCTAATTCTTCACCTAAAATCATTAAAATTGTCGCTGCTTTTTGCGCTTCAGTTAAATTCATTACTCGGTGTCCTTCTTGTTCATCCAACCACGTATAATCAGAGCCATTACACGAGGATCTTTCTCGACAATTTTGCGGATGTATTGCTGTTGTTGCATATTATCTTCAAAAATCTTCTGTTGCAGTTTACTGTGTGCTTTGTAATCAAGCTTATCTTCACTAGCCATTGAGCCATCAGATGATCTGTTATCAGTATTAAGATATTGTCTTTGAATTTTAATCCATATCGAACGTAACACTTTGCGCCATGCAAACCAGATTATTAAAATATAAATCAGATATTTAATTGCGACTTTCAGCATGTCGAAAACTTCATGTTTTTGTAAAAAGACAATGGCGGCATTTTCATCTTCAATTTGATCGGTAAATTTCAAATTAGCCACTGTTAATGAATCACCACGCAAGTCAGAAAATCCCATTGCTTGACGGGCAAGCGCTTCAATATGGGTAAGTTCCTCTTGATCTAGTTTTACCCATTTTTCAACAGCTTCCTGTTCTGAATTTTCTTCATTTGCCGATGTGATTTCATCGGCTGAAATAAATTTATAATTAACTAAAACAGCGACAGATAAACGCTTGATACGACCTTCAGGGATTTTGCTATGAATAACTTGACGATTAACTTCAAAGTTCAATGTTTTATTTGACTGTAAATGATACATTTTTTGTTTATCGTCTTTATCTTTGGTATCGCTCTCACCATCAATTGGTGCACTAGGCGTTGGTACCGGTTGATTAGATAAAGCGCCCGGCACACCACCGATAATGTTGCTTGATGCTAATTGGCTATTTTCAATTTGTTGCTTACTACGAATAGTTTGGTTGCTGGCATCGCTATTAGGATCATAAATTTCTGATGTTGACTCTTGCCGACTAAAATCGATATCCGCATTCACTTGTACCTTAACATTTTGTTGTCCCAAAATAGGGATAATAATTTTTTCTACTCGTTCTCGAACTAGATTTTCAATGCGTTCACTATATTCTAATTGGGCAATATTAACGTTACTGTCACGGTATCTTTCACCGGTTAATAAATTGCCTTTTTGATCAATAATCGTCACTTTATCCGCTTGTAATTCTGGAACACTACTAGAAATTAAATGAATGATGGCGTCAATTTGACCTTGAGATAAAGCTCGACCTGGTAATAAAGTTAGTGCAACAGAGGCGGAAGGGAATTTTCTTTCTCGAACAAATAAAGAGGGTTTAGGCATCGCTAAATGCACTCTGGCATCATCTACACTACTAATAATTGCAATGGTTCTCGATAGTTCGCCTTCTAATGCTCGTTGATAGTTGATTTGTTCATTAAACTGACTCATGCCAAAACTTTCTTTGTCGAGTAGTTCAAAACCAATTGCGCCACCTTTAGGCAAACCTTGCTGGGCTATTCGTAAACGAGTATTATAAATTTGATTTTGGGGAATTAAGATAGTTGTGCCAGAGGATGAAAATTTATAGGGAATATTTAACTTATCAAGTTGGCTAATGATTTCACCGCCATCCTTATCATTCAAATTACTAAATAATACGCCATAATTATCGTCTTTAAGCCATAAGTAAGTAATACTACTAATTGCTATTACAATTACTCCTACAATAAGGAGTAGCATTTTACGATTTATTTTTAATTGATTAATAAAAGGTAACTTACTCAATATTGATTCGCCTTTGTTACCAACTGCCTGGCTATCCATATGTATCCTAACACTAAACTGACTAGATTAATTCTAGGGTTTATTATCTGTGTATTTAAAAAAATCAATAGCTAAAAAAGCATATGCTTTACCCTTTAGTTATCGCTTTTAGATTGTTATCTTTATGATAATTTACGTTATAACTTGATTAAGACGAATAACCATGACCTTTATTATGAATAGTATTGATGCCTTCAATAGTACAACATTAACCCAACTTGATTTTTCACATAAGCAATCTATTAATCATAGTGAACAAAATTTTATGGCTGAATTAAAAATGGCATTAGATAAAATCAGTCAAACACAAATAGACGCTAGCCAGCAAGCTAAAGCATTTGAGATGGGGGAAACCAATATCGCATTAAATGAGGTAATGGTTAGCATGCAAAAGTCTTCAGTTTCTTTACAATTTGGTATTCAAGTTCGCAATAAATTAGTTGCAGCATATCAAGAAATCATGAATATGAACGTTTAAACCATTATCGGATGGTTACTTATCGACTAGATGATATATTTTGGTTTTAAAAATAGTATTAATTAATCACCAATTTTTATCCTAAATTGGCCTAACCTCACCACTACTGTTGTTACAACGACTATCGAGATACTCTTTATAAGATTATTTTTGAAGTTAAAAATGCTTTAGTTATTGCGAAATGAGTTAGTTACCAGTACAAGCAAAGTGTTTACATTAACGATGTAAAATTAATCAAAAAAGTTTGCGGAGTGAGGTTTTTGGCAGATAAAGATAGCTAAAAAACCCCGTTCCTCAATTATTTTTATTCTATTTTTTTGACTACTCTGTGAAAAATCTAAATTAAATTGGCGATTGTTTGGTAGCTATCTATTTTTGCTTGATAATCAACCTGCTCACCAATTAATTGGCTTAAATCATTATGTCGCAGATGGATTAATTGCTTTAATTGCTCATGATAACTAAGAATATTATTGATATACATTTGAATAATATCTTGTTGTGATAATGGTATATTATCAATAGTAGTTAACCCATTTTTGAGTTGAATATCACGTGCTAACTGCTGATACTGAGTTTGCCAACTAATTAATAATTCCCAGTTTTCTTGTTGTGCATTAATTAGCATTTGCTCAACAACATAATTAAGTTGCTCGTATTGTTCTAGTACTAGACTCGTATTCAATGTTGCTACATCCATAACTATGCTATCTCTCGCCAAGCTTGGGCAATATTATTAAGCAGATCAAAACAAGTTTGCAGTATTTGTGTATCATTATGTAGATTAGCGAAAACCAGTTGCTGACTGATGTATTGATATAACTGATCTAAATTTTCAGCAATTTCACCGCCTTGCTTTAAATCAAGGCAACTTTTAAGCCCATTATCAATGATATTAATAGCTTTAGAAATGGCTTTTCCTTTACCAGCAATATTACCCTTTTGTATATATAACTCAGCTAAGCGAATAGCATTTAATGCGCCATCAAATAACAAAACAATAAGCTGATGAGGTGAAGCCTGACTAACGCTGGTTTCTAAATTAACTTGTTTATAAGCTTGAGATCCCATTTTATACATTGTTATGCCTTATTTTTTCAAATTCGCCATCATTTCAAATTGGGTGGTAAGATAATTACTCATACCATTTAATTCATTGATTAAGATATCTAGTTTTGTGAATTGTACCCGATAACGCTCGATAGTTTGGTCAATAGAGTTATTAACTTGGTCATAGCGTTTATCTAATGATTTTAAGGTAGAATTTAAACCGTTAGTTGCCGTATCAATCATGCCATCGTTATCAATAAAGCTACTTACTTTGGCAAAGACTTCGTTGGCAATGCCAGTTGTTTCACCATCACCGGTAAATAAAATGGCGACTGCTTCACTGTTTTCTTTAAGGGCTTTTTCTAATTCGTTTTCTTTAATCACCAGTTTGCCATTACTATCCATATTGATACCAATTTGTGCTAGTACCGATAATTCTCCTGTTTGACCTTTAGAAAATATAGAGCGAATACTTTGATCAATATTACGTAGTGTTGAATCACCAATCAGTGGGCCATTACTATTATTTAATTCATCTGAATTGGCATCACCAGCGGTAAATTGCGTTAAGCTGGATATGGTTGATTGTAATTGATTAAAGGCATCAACCCACTCTTTAAGGGCTTCTTGAGCTTTGTCATTGTCAGCGCTGATGGTTAAATTTTGTGCTGTTGTAGTCACTGCTTTTAATGTGATATCGACACCAGAAATAACCTCTTTAACGGTATTTGATGAGCTATTAATCGTTATACCATTAAAGCTAAATTTAGCATCTTGCGCTTTAGCTACTTCACTCATAGCTGATGAATCAGCTTGATTAGCATTAAATCCAATTAGTGAATTAAGCTTATCATCATCGGATGAAATAGAGGTAATGGCTTGTTGTTCACCGGTTTCTTTTGATGTGATAACCAGTTGATAGCTATCAGTTCCAGAACGGACAATAGTTGCATTTACAGTTGTTTCACTGGTTGAACCATCTTCATTAATCACCTTAGCTTGATTGATTGCATTGGCTATCGATTCGAGCGATGTGTCATCTTTGCCTAACGTGATATTTAATTTTTGGCCATTAGCTTGTTCTATTGTGAGGGTACGGGTTTCATTATCATTACCTAACGCTGATGTTTTATCGTTAATAGCATTCGTAGCAACACTATGGGCAGTGGCAAGTTGTTCGACGCTAACCGCATAATTACCTAATTGGGCCTTGCTATTTACATTAGTGGTAAAATAGTTGTCATTACCAGATGCGGAACGCGCTTGAAACAGCTCTTTTTTTTGCAGTTTTGCTGTTGCGCTGTTGAATGTTGATAATGCACTTTTTAATTTACCAAAACCGCTTATTTTGTTATTAACTGCTTTTTGTTGGGCCTTTATCGGTGTAAGACGATTTTTTTCAACGGCTTCTAATTGATCTAATACTTCATTTAAATCAATACCAGAACCAATTCCTAATATACTCATTGCCATGATTGATTATCCTAATATAAATTCTTTCATCCCTTGTTTTATCGACCAATGCCGTAAAAAGTTTAGCTGTTTTTAGTTTTTTATCTTTACTAATAAATAAGTCGGTTTTGGTAATGAGAATATTGATAATCAGTTTTATCTATTAAAAAACGAGTTAGTTATCTTAATCAATGGTAATGTTATCTCTCCTTTATGTTGCCTAACATTAAAATTGTGTAGTGAAACTTCCAATATCATTACTATTGATTGATTAGAAAATATATTGCAATGAATTAAATTGGGACAAGCTTAAGTTTTGTTGCCACAAATTAAGGCTATATTAACCAGTCGATTCAGCGATACATAACTTCGATTACTACACATATAAACATGTATGATGCCCTTTAATCATGTTCATCAAACTACTTAGTTATTCAGCTTTATTTAATACCAACAAATAAAAATTCAAAAAAATATTAAAGTTTCTTTTTTTAATACCGATAACTAAACCATCAGCATATATATTGAATTATTTTTCAATATCTCGTTGATCTAACTAATCATATTAAAGGAGATAAAAATGGCACAAGTAATTAATACTAATACTATGTCTTTAATGGCAAGAAACAACCTTAATCATTCTCAAAGCGTGCTTGGAACTGCAATTGAGCGTCTATCATCTGGTATGCGTATCAACAGTGCTAAAGACGATGCGGCTGGTCAAGCTATCGCTAACCGTTTTTCTTCTAGTATTCGTGGTCTAACTCAAGCTGCACGTAATGCCAATGACGGTATTTCAATTGCACAAACTACAGAAGGTGCGTTAAACGAAATCAATAATAACGTACAACGTATTCGTGAATTAACTGTTCAAGCAGCAAACGGTACTAACTCTGAAAGCGATCTTGTATCAATCCAAAATGAAATCGACCAACGTTTACAAGAGATCGACCGTGTATCAGCACAAACTGACTTCAATGGTACTAAAGTATTATCAGAAGACAAAACCCTTAACATTCAAGTTGGTGCAAATGATGGTGAAATCATTGCTATCAATTTAAAACAAATTGACAGCGACAAATTAGGTTTAGCTAATTTTAATGTATCAGATGCGCCAACAGCAGATCCATTAAAAACAATTGATGCGGCATTATCAAAAATTGATGAATTACGTGGTGAGCTTGGTGCGGTACAAAATCGTTTTGAGTCAACTGTAACTAACATCAACAATACTGTAAATAACTTAAGTTCAGCACGTAGCCGTATTGAAGATGCAGATTATGCTGAAGAAGTATCAAATATGACTCGTGGTCAAATCTTACAACAAGCAGGTACTTCAGTATTAGCACAAGCTAACCAAGTACCACAATCAGTATTGTCTTTATTACAATAAAACCATACAAGTACATAGATAGAATTTCGGTCACTCTAATTTTGTACGATAACAATAGTGGTATTTTTTAATACCACTATTGTTAATAATGTTAATTACCTATTTTTTAATATCTTATTCTTGCCATTAACTCAATCAATTATCGTCATAATAATCATTAGCATTTTTTTACATTGGTTCAGAAAAATGAGTGATAGCCTGTATAACTCTCAAGGTGTAGTGAATCAAATCGATTGGCAACAATATCTATATTTAGTTCGTAATGAGGCGTTGAAATTAGCTGTTCGATTGCCAACCACGATTGAACTTGATGATTTATTGCAAGTTGGTTATATAGGTTTATTAGAGTCTATAAAACGCTATGATGCATCTCAAGGTTATACTTTTACTACCTTTGCTACTCCAAGGATAAAAGGGGCTATGTTAGATGAATTGCGTAGTCGAGATTGGTTACCACGGCAAACACGGAAAAAAATTAAAGATGTCACTAATGCTATTAATGAATTAGAACAAAAATTAGGCATACCTCCCAATGATCAGCAGATTGCTGCTCATCTGCAATTATCTCTGACTGAATATCACAAAGTATTATTAGATTCAAATTATAGCCAAATCTGTTCTTATGATGAGATTCACAAAAAACTCGGCGATAATTTGGATGCGTTAATTGAGCCTGACGCCGATAACAATCCTTTCGCTTCCATTATTAATGATGAAATTCGCAATATTATTGTTCAACAAATTGGTAACTTACCAGAAAAAGAAAAAATGGTTTTAGCTCTCTATTATCAAGAAGAATTAAATTTAAAAGAGATTGGAAAAGTGTTGGATATTAGCGAATCTCGAGTAAGTCAATTACATAGCCAAGCAATTAAACGAATACAAAGTAAAATTGTTTTATAAAAAAAAGAATTAAAACAGTAAAACATGGAAAATAAATCGAAAATAAATTGAAATGATTTTTTTATTGACCTTTCGAGTTTAAAAATGTAACTTTAAGTTTAAAAAAGTAGTGTTAGTTGTATTTTATTAATTTTGCGTTTTTTTATGCGAGCGCAAGCAGATATGGATTGTGGTGGTTAAATTGGGAAATATACAAGATGACGATATTTTGAAATGTATTCATCATTTAAATCTTTCAACGCTTTTATTAAGTCAAAAGATGCTTGAAAAAGATAAAGTGATGGCGATGTATCGATTAGGAATTGATGAAAAAACAGCTGATATCTTGAGTAATTTAAGTGCTTCTCAAATGTTGGTTCTATCTGAAACCAATCAATTAACATTTCAATTTAGATTTAAAAATTCGGCAATGATGGAAAAATTAACTGAGGAATCTCGCGTTAGTGATATAAAGCAGATGCATACAGGGATCCTTCTATCAAGCTTACTTTTAGATTCAATTAATAAGTAGGTAGATGATAAAGATGAGTAGCACAAGTATTATTCAAAAGTATAAAGAAGTTCAATTAGCTATTCGATTAATTTCACTCGGCGCTAGAATCCAAATGTTAGAAAGTGAAACCAATTTAAGCCGTGGTAAATTAATTAAATTATATAAAGAAATTCAAGGATGTCCTCCTCCTAAAGGTTTACTTCCCTTTTCAACTACGTGGTTTATGACTTGGGAGCCCAATATTCACTCAAGTATGTTTTATAATGCTTACCATTTTTTAGTTAAACATGGCATTAAACCTGGTGTTCAGGCCATTTTAAAAGCTTATCAACTCTATTTAGAGCAGTGTTCCTTTCCTCAAGACGAAGAGCCTATTTTAGGATTAACCCGAGCATGGATTTTAGTTAAATTTGTTGAAAGTAATGTTATGCAACAGTCAAGTTGCAAGGAGTGCAAAGGACGATTTATTACCCACGCTTATCAACCGCATAATAGCTTTGTGTGCAGTTTATGTCAGCCACCATCAAGAGCAGAAAAAAATAATAAAACACATAAAGAGAGTCATGCCAAATGTTTACAAGTTTTATCAATACCAAATGCATTTAATTTAGTTACTGCAAATCAGGTAACAATTTAAGTAAATATTAAGCAGTAAAACAGAGTTAGTTATATTTTATGGAGATAAAGGAAAGCCAATGCTAATAATTATAGGATATATTGTGGTTATCGCTTCAGCCTTAGTAGGCTATGTGCTAAGTGGCGGGTATTTGGCGGTACTTTTTCAACCTTTAGAGTTTCTCATTATTGGTGGGACAGCTATTGGTGCTTTCATTGTAAGTAATGAAAAGAAAGTTATCAAAGCGACACTTAAATCACTAGGTAATTTATTTAAAACCTCAAAATATAATAAAACACTTTATTTAACATTAATTAATTTAATGTACACCATATTAACTAAAGTGCGTCAAAGTGGTGGCTTATCCATTGAAGAAGATATCGATAATCCCAAAGAGAGTGAGTTATTTAAAAAATACCCACTTATTTTAGCCAATCCGCAAGTTTGTGATTTTATCACTGATTATTTACGTTTGATGATCAGTGGCAATATGGAAGTATATGAAATCGAAGCACTAATGAATGAGGAAATAGAAACCTATACTCATGAACTTGAAAAACCAGCTGATGCTATTGCTAGCGTCGGTGATGGTTTACCCGCTTTTGGTATTGTGGCAGCAGTTATGGGGGTAATTAACACCTTAGCACAAGCTGACCGCCCAGCTAGCGAATTGGGTGAGCTTATTGCCCATGCTATGGTTGGTACCTTTTTAGGTATTTTACTTGCTTATGGTTTTGTGTCGCCTTTAGCAGCCTTATTAAGGCAAAAAAATGCCGATACAGTAAAAATTTTAGAATGTACTAAAGTGATTCTTATTGCCAGTATGCATGATTATGCTCCGCAAATTTGTATTGAGTTTGGTCGCAAAACAATTTTTTCCCACGAACGGCCATCTTTTTTTGAATTAGAAAAATATATTCAAGAAGTGAAAGATAAAAACGCTAACCCAACAGAAAATAATGAATAATGAAAAAGAAGTCAGTAAGAATAGTTATTTCTAAAAAGAAATCCGGCCATAGTGGTGGCCATCATGGTGGATCATGGAAGATTGCTTATGCTGACTTTATGACGGCGATGATGGCGCTATTTCTCGTCATGTGGTTAATTGCTAAGTCAAGTCCACTGGAGTTACAAGGCATTGCTGAATACTTTAGAACACCATTGATATTAGGTCAAAATGGTGGCAAAAATATCAGTGATAGTGAAAGTCCGATACCTGGTGGTGGCGATGATGTATCTAAAAATGTAGGTGAAGATAAAAATACCATATTGAATGATCATCCTGTCGAGTCTGATTTGAATCAAGATGAAAAAAAGCAATTAATTGATACAGCGAATAAAATATATGAAGTATTTGAACTAGATCCTCGACTGCAAAAATTAGCCGCTAATCTTATTGTTGAACTAACAGAAATGGGGCTAAGAATTCAGATTTTAGCCACCGATGATAAACCGATGTTTGATGTTGGTAGTGCGGTTATTCATCCTAATATGCAAGAAATTTTGTATGCTTTAGCGCCAATCATAAATTCGTTACCTAATAAAATGACGTTATCTGGTCATACTGATGAGCGTCAGTATATAACCGGCGATCGTGGTTATAGTAACTGGGAGTTATCCGCTGATAGAGCAAACTCATCAAGAAGAGAGTTGATCGCTGGCGGATTAGATTCCAATAAAATCATTCGTATTATTGGGTTAGCCGATACGGTGGGATTAAATAACCCAAATTACAGCAAAGATGCCAATCGCCGTATTAGTATTTTAATTTTGAACAAATCGGCACAGCAATATATTGAAGATGAAAATACCATGACTGGCATCGATTTTTTAAAACAGGCCAAACAAATTAAATTAGAATAATATCAACATAAATACTCAGATTAAGCTGGTTAAAAAAATAAAATCAAAAAAAATCCATTTTTATCTAAAAATAATTAAAGTTTTTAAATTGAAGGCCGATATAAATAATAACACTTTAGTTTAATAATTTTATTATTAACTGAGATTATATTTAGGAGCCTTTATGTCAAATTCATTGATGAATACCGGTATTAGTGGATTAAATACAGCACAAAATATGCTTAATGTGATTAGTAATAATATTAGTAATGCACATACAGTTGGTTATAACCGCCAGCAGCAAATTTTGCGTCAAGCAAACGGTACTAAGTATAATTTTGGCTTTGTAGGTAATGGTGTTGCGGTATCATCAGTTAACCGTGCATATAACAGTTTTGTTGTTGGTCAATTACGCCAATCACAATCGCAAAATGGTTCGATAAAAGCCTATTACAATGAATTATCAAAAGTCGATAATTTACTAGCTGAAAACGAAAACAGTATTTCTTCACAATTAAATAATCTGTTTGCTAGCTTAAATAAGCTCTCCTCCAATGCGGGTGATGCTGCAACAAAGCAGACAGTGATTAGTGATCTTACCTCTTTAGTCAGCCAGTTCAATAAAACGGAATTGAATTTAAAAAATCAAATTGCCAATATCAATACTGAACTGACGAATAACATAGATAAAGTTAATACTTATACCCAACAAATTGCCGATCTCAATCAAAAAATTGCCAAATTACAGGCTGTAAGTGGTGGTCATGAACCTAATTCTTTACTAGATGAACGAGATCAACTGGTAACTGAATTAAGCGAACTGATAGGTATAACAGTTACCGAGCAAAATGGCCAATATAATATTTCGCTTAGCAATGGTTTAAGCTTAGTACAAGGCGCATCGACAAATCAGTTATCGGTGCAGCCTTCGGCCTCTGATCCTGCCTTAAATACGATTATTTACACTCATAATTCTGGTGCGACACAAGAACTGACAAGTCAAAATATCGCATCAGGTCGATTAAATGGATTATTAGCTTTTCGTGATGGACCACTCCTTGAAGCTCGCAATCAATTAGGGTTGCTGGCGTTAAATTTAGCTGAGCGCTTTAATGAAGTTCATACGTCTGGCGTTGATATTAATGGCGATCCTGGCGAAAAACTATTTGATTATCATAAACCGACTAGTATTGCTAATAGCCAAAATCAAGGTAATGCTACCGTTAAAATGGATTATAACTCAGTAACTGAAGTCAAAGCTTCTGATTATAAAATAGAGTTCAATGGCAACGATTGGGTAGTAACCAGATTATCTGATAATCAACAAATTACCCCACAAGTTACCGATGGTAAGTTAGTTTTTGACGGCTTATCGATTGAAATTACTGGCAATGCTGTTGCTGGTGATAGCTTTTTACTTAAACCTGTTGCCGATGTAGCCTCATCATTACAGTTACTGGTTAAAGATGTGAATAAACTCGCTACCGGTATTAACGATGATGAAAATGGTAGTGGTGATAATCGAAATGTGGCAAAACTACTTGATATACAAAATGAAAAACTAGTTAATGGTACTAAAACCTTAAATAGTGCGTATACATCATTAGTTAGTTATATAGGTAGTGAGACGCAGACAGCTAAAATTTCAGCGCAATCGAGTCAAAATATCACTCAAGAAATTTATGAGCAGAATCAATCTATCTCTGGTGTGAATATCGAAGAAGAATATATTTCTATGCAAGTTTATATGCAATATTACCAAGCAAATGCCAAAGTTATTGATGCGGCAACGACAATATTTGATACCATTTTAGGTTTGGCCAAATAATAAAAGGATTTAAACATGCGACTTAGTACTCATTCAATGTATCAAAAAAATCTAAATAGTATTTTAAATACCAATACCAAGTGGCAAAAGTCAGGATTACATTTGGCAACTGGCAAGAAAATATTATCACCTTCAGATGATCCGATGGGTGCTTCACAAACATTAATTTTAAAGCAAGCTCAATCAAGAAATAACCAATTTCAAGCAGCACGAGATAGTGTTGATAAATCATTAAGTCGGCAAGATACAGTATTAAAAGAAGCGAATACTGTGATTCAATCAATCCAAGAAACTTTAGTTTATGCCGGTAATGAGACGTTAAATGATGAAAACAGACAAGATTTAGCCAATAAGCTACAAGGATTAAAAGATCAGTTAATTTCGTTAGCCAATGCTAAGGATACCAATGGTAATTATCTGTTTGCTGGTAATAAAAATGATACCCCTCCTTTTGTGGTCGATGAAAGCGGTAAAGTGAATTATGTTGGTGGTTCAACTACGATTAATGTTTTCATCGATGATACCCGTGAAGTATCGCTAAGTTTTACTGGTCAACAGATTTTTATGACAGGCGCCAATACAGAAGTAGAAAGTGATGTCTTTGCGAGTATCGATTATGCCATAGCGGCATTGCAAATTGGTTTAGATGATAATGATCCTGAAGCTATTGAACAGTTTCGATTAGGTTTATCTAAAGCCAGTCAAGGTGTTGATAACTCATTTGAAAACATCTCGACTGTTAGAGCTGCAGGCGGAAATGTATTGGCTGAAGTCGAAAGACTAACCGCACTAGGTAAAACCTTAGATATTGATTTTGAAACGCAAATTAGTCAAATTGAAGATGTTGATTGGTATGAAGCGATTTCAGATTATGTGATGCTACAAGCAAATTTACAAGCAGCACAATATACATTTATGAACATGCAAAACATGTCATTATTTCAAATGAAATAATCTATTATTAATTTTCTTACGTCCTAAACATTACTATTCATCTAACAAACAGGGGGTGCAACCTCCTGATTATCGATTTGCTTACGGTTATCATTTTATAGTCATACTGTTTTTTATATTGCTATGCTGATGACCAGCTATTTGCTAAAGGGTGAGAAATACGATTATAGGTGATCTCGATATATGTAACTAACGCATTATTGGTTATTTATTGACTATAGAGCAGAGTTTGGTCTACTTTTTGGCTGTGATGATAATGCAATTTATTTAACAGTTATATTTATTTAAGCACTATTTAAAGGCAATTTGTCTAAATCCAGATATTGATTTTTGCGGTGTATTTTTGGCAATTTGCTCGATTCGGCCAATAATTTGGATCAGTTTCTCGCTATAGTTAGGATCAGTTGCATAGTGTGCGTCTTGTAGTGCTTTGGCTGCTGTTCTAGCATCTGGAGCATTAACCACTGCACGATAACGTGGGCTTTTGGTTAATAAATTAAGGTAATCAGTTAATGCATGTTGTTTACTGTTGTATACCCTAAATTCATCTTTAATTTTAACCATATTGTTATTTAAGAATTCTTGGGTAGTTAACCGAGTTGAATCACCTTGCCATGATGAGGTCGCTTTTATACCGAAATAGTTATAACTCGGCTTATTATCAGCCGTTTTTATCTGTTTTTTACCCCAACCGGTTTCTAAAGCAGCTTGAGCAATAATGACTTCATAAGGAATGCCAGATATTTTGGATGCCTGCTTTGCTGGCTCAAACCATTCGACGACAAATTGGCTAATATGGTCTTTTTCAACTTCGTTGAGCGATGTTGCTAACGTTGATTCATTAACATTGGCTTTGGTTAAATTGTTGGCTTTATGCTGTTGATAAAGCATTTGCCCTAATGCTGCTGGCGATAAATTGGATGAATTATCACTAAATAAAGATTGTGCCAATCGCATATTGGTTTGATTATTATTCGCTTGAGCCTGTGAATGAATATTAAGCGTAGAATGAGGCTGATTAGTTAATTGTTTAACAATAACATTAGATAGCCCCAAACCTTTACCTGCCGCTTGTTGAGCAATTTGTTGATCAAACATAGAGGTAAATAATTGCATTGCTGATTGATTAAATAAACCGCCATTGGGTACCGCTTTGCGCATAGATTGCATCATCATATTTACAAATAGTGTTTCAAACTGATCGGCAACTTGTTTGATGCTGTCAGTTGATCCACTAACGGCATTACGTTTTAATTGATTAATGCTAGAAAAATCATAAGCAAAACGATTAACAGACTGATTTATTAGGTTTTTCATCTCAATAGTTCTGCTTTAAATAGTTTCCAATGCGGCATGCAAACAACCTGCAGTTTTTAATGCTTCTAGTATCGACATTAATTCTGTAGGATTGGCACCTAATAAGTTAAGTGAATGAATAACTCGATTTAGATCGACGCCAGACGCTAAATTCTGCAGTGCACCACCATCTTGTTCGACAGTGACCTCATCATCTGGAACTACTGCTGTGTTGCCACCGGCGAGAGGCGTATTGGGTTGGCTAACTTTCAATTTGTTATTTACCACCACGGATAAATTACCATGCGCAACGGCACAATTGTCTAATTGTACTTTTTGATTCATGACCACGACACCAGTACGTGTATTAATCACCACTTTAGCGGAAATAGGGCTAGCACTAATTTGAAGATTTTGAATTGTAGATAATAATTTAACTCTTGCTTGACTGTCTTGTGGCATGGTCAATTTTACGGTCATGCCATCTAAAGCAATGGCGATATTTTTTTGCACTTTGTTAATGGTATCAGCAATTTTTGTAGCCACAGTAAAATCAAAATGGTTAAGATGTAAATGAATAGTGCTGTTTTCATCTAAGCGTGTAACTAATTCTCTTTCGATGGTTGCACCGCTAGGAATGGTGGCAGCTGCCATTTGGTTAACTGTTACACTACTGCTTCTACTGCTTGCCCCCATACCGCCAACAAAAAGATTACCTTGCGCAATCGCATAAACTTGGTTATCAGCGCCTTTTAATGGTGTCATAATCAATGTACCACCACGCAGGCTTTTGGCATTCCCTAATGACGAAACAACCACATCAATTTGTTGGCCAACACGAGCATAAGACGGTAATTTAGCCGTGACCATTACCGCAGCCACATTTTTTAACTGCATGTTGCTTCCTGATGGCACGGTAATACCTAATTGTGAGAGCATATTGGTGATACTTTGTATCGTAAATGGTGTCTGTGAAGTTTGGTCACCGGTACCGTCAAGCCCTACCACGATACCATAGCCGACTAAGGCATTTTCGCGAACACCTTGTATTGTCACCAAATCTCTTATTCGCTCAGCATAACTAGGAGGGACAACCACTATTAGCAAAACAAAACAGATAAAAGTACGTAATTTATTTAGCATAATGATACTCATTAAAATGGCGAAAGATTAAAAAACAGGCGCTGTAACCAACCCATTGTTTGTGCTTCATCGATGTAGCCATTACCTACATATTCAATACGAGCATCAGCGACCTGAGTTGATATAACGGTATTACTACCACTTATTGTCCGAGGGTTAACAACACCTGAAAATCGAATAAATTCTGTGCCCTGATTTATTGCAATTTGTTTTTCACCAATCACTTTTAAATTACCATTAATCATGACATCTTGAACAGTGACGGTAATGGTACCGCTAAAGGTATTTTTAGCATTAGCACCACCAGAACCTTTAAAATCATTGCTACCTGAGATATCTGTATCTACTTTGCCTCGACCAACCAGCCCATCTAAAAAATGCGGTACGGTTTTTACCCCTAAATTGACCCCACCATTACGGCCGGCATTAATGGATGAACTTTTACTTGCGCTAACGTTTTCTTGTAAAACAATCGTTAATACATCACCAATATTGCGTGGTCGACGATCTTCAAACATCGGTTGATAACCAAAACTACTTGGTTGTGAAGCTTGATAAATGGAACCACTGGTGTTCACAATTTCTGGCATTTTTGGAACAATACTGGTGTCGCCTTCAACTAATGCCTTTTTAGGTAATTGACTACAACCAACTAACGACAAAGTTATTAAAATATAAAGATATCTCATTACCGCTATCATTTTGTTAGATTTATAATTGATTTAAACGTTGCAACATTTGGTCAGATGCCGATATTACTTTACTATTAATTTCGTAAGCACGTTGTACTTGAATCATATTAACCAACTCTTCGGCCACATTCACATTCGACGTTTCAATATAACCTTGGTATAGCAGTCCAGCACCATTTAGTCCCGGTGTATTTTCAGTTGGTGCACCAGAACTTTCGGTTTCTAGATATAGATTTTCACCAACGCTTTCTAATCCGGTGTCATTGATAAAAGTATGTAATGTTAATTGACCAACTTGTACTTGAGTTGATTGATTAGCTAAGGTGACATTGACGATGCCATCACGTGCTACGGTCATTTTTATAGCATTGGATGGAATGTTGATTGTTGGTTGAATTTCATAACCGGCAGCTGTTACTAACTGACCATTTTGATTAACTTGAAAAGCGCCACTGCGGGTATAGGCTTGCGTTCCATCAGGCATAAGAACTTGGAAAAATCCTTGTCCATTAATGGCAATATCACTACTGTTATCGGTTAATTCTAAATTACCTTGGCTATGAATTCGTTCGGTTGCAACTGGCCTTACACCAGTACCAATTTGTAATCCTGATGGTAATGTTGTTTGTTCTGAAGATTGCGCTCCTGGTTGGCGAATTGTTTGGTATAACAGATCTTCAAAAACGGCGCGTTGGCGTTTAAAACCACCTGTACTAACGTTGGCTAAATTATTGGAAATAATATCCATATTCATTTGTTGCGCTGTTAAACCGGTTTTTGCAATCCATAGTGATTTAATCATTGCTGTTTCCTATTTTAGTTAAGTTAACGATAATATTTGGTTGGCTTTTTGGGCATTTTCGTCGGCAGTGGTAATTTGTTTCATCTGCATTTCAAATTGACGTGAATGGCTAATTAGATTCACCATAGCTGTAACTGGATTAACATTACTGCCTTCGAGTACTCCAGACATCAGTTTTGCATTAGGGTTATCTTGTAACACGGCACCACGATTATTTATGGTTGTCTCAGTTGCATGGAAAAATCCATCATCACCACGTACTAATTCATTGCGTTCAAGGTGAACTTTTTTTATTTTTCCTACTTGGGCAATGGTGGTGCGTTTATCGCCAGCACCTAAAGCTGATAAAGTCCCATCAGTACTGACACTAACTTGTGAACGCTGAGGTACTGTTAATACACCATTATCACCAATTAACGGAAAGCCTTGAATGTTAAGTGTGCCGTTTTCATCGATTTGAATCGCACCATTACGGGTATATCCTTCACTGCCATCAGCTAACTGTACTGCTAGCCAATCGTCTTGGGATAAAGCAACATCTAAATTGCGTCCAGTGTAATTAAAGGCACCGATTGTTGAATCATAGGTTGGCGTAGTTGCCGTTACCATAGTTCTTGTCGGCATACTACTACCGACAATGGGAACGGCTTTCATTGCTGTTAATTGCGCCCGAAAGCCAACTGTCGATACATTAGCTAAATTATGACTAGTTATGGACTGTTGATTTAATGTTTGGCTTGCGCCAGACATAGCAGTATAAATAACGCGATCCATAAATACTCCTTAAATTATCTTAAATTAACCAATGTATTAAGAATTTGATCCTGAGTTTTGATGGTTTGTGAATTAGATTGATAATTACGTTGGGCAACAATCATATTGACTAACTCTTGGCTCATATCGACATTGGATGATTCAACTGCACCACTGGTTAGTAAACCAAAAGTACCAGTATTAGCTGAGCCTAATACTTCACCACCAGATTTAAGGGTCGCCCGCCAGTTATTGTTACCGGCTGATTCTAAGCCATTAACATTGGCAAAATCAGCCATGGCAATTTGACCTAACAACATCGTTTGTTGGTTAGAATAGACTCCATAAATTGAGCCATCATCACTGATACTATAGCCAACCAGATCACCAGCAGCATAACCATCAACGACAGGAGTTTTAATGCTACCAACTTCTTTACCCATATTTTGTTGAGTACTGTTTGCTAATGACAGCGTGAAGCTATTGTCAGCTGAACCATTAAGCCCATTAATATTAATCGTCATTTCTGGATCACTAATTAATTTGCCTGATGAATCAAACTCCATTTGCCCTAATGCTTGTAGGCTTGCGTTAGGATCACTACTATCAAGATAATGAACATCCCATTGATTATCAGCCGTTTTAACATAAAAAAGCTGAACATTACGTTGATTACCTAAAGAATCATAAGTGGTGATCGTAGTTGAATAATTAAAGGTATCAGCATCGGTGGCATTAATTGGTTGTTTTTCAGGTACTTTGCTATTTGAATTTAAATTTGTTTGCAAAGAGGCTTTATTGGTTGCTGATGCATTTAACATCTCTTGTGAAATCTTTAATGGGCCTGGTGCTGAACCTTGTTGGATCTGTGGTGGTGTGCCTGTGGCAAGATAACCAGTTAATTGAAAACCATCGGCTGAGATAATATTGCGATCAGCGTCTAATTGAAACTGGCCATTACGGGTATAATAAATTTGACCACTACTATCAACTAAGCGGAAAAAGCCATTACCAGAGATAGCAACATCTAGACTATTATTGGTTGACGTTGTTGTGCCATCATTAAAATTTTGCATAACCGCAGCCACTTTGACGCCCATTCCTACTTTTGAACCAGCATAGATATCGGCAAATGAAATGCTAGCACTTTTAAAGCCAACTGTTGCAGAATTGGCAATATTATTACCAATAACATCTAATTGTTTTGATGCGGCATTCATACCACTAATTGCTTGAGAAAATCCCATATTAACTTATTCCCCTTTAAAGAATTTGACGTACTTCGTCAATACTAATTGAACCAAGTATCCCTAAATCAAGTAATACTTTATTATTAACTTTGCTATTAATTACGCCGTACACAACCGAGTAAGATAGTGGTGTGGATGATACTTTTTGCCCGTCATAAGTGGCATTAACCGAAAACGTATAACTACCGTCTGGCGCCAGTGTTCCATCATTAAGTTCACCATCCCAAGTAAAAGAGCTAACCCCAGCAGGAATTGAACCTAAATCGACCTCACGTACAACATTGCCATTTTCATCTTTAATGGTAATGACTACTGACTCAGCATCACGCATAAGTTCAAAGCCAAATGGTGTGGTAATAGTTTCTTTTTCGCTTTCCGAACCTTCCACTTCTGATGTAGCGACTAAAATTTTATTACCTGGAACCATGACACCTTTACCAATCATGTTGCTGGCATTGACTGATAAGCTATCGTCAATTTGCCCTGAAACCATACCTAATGTGGTATTCAGTCGTTCGATACCCGCTAACGTATTGATTTGAGCTAATTGCGAGGTTAACTGACTGTTATCCATTGGATTGGTAGGATCTTGATTTTTCATTTGGGCAATAAGTAATGTTAAGAAATTATCTTGTAGTTCCTGACTAGAGTTACCATCAGACGTACCTTTCTTTAGCGCTTGTGGACTGGCCATATTAGTTGATTCTGAAACTGCTACATTTGAGATACCCATCAATTACGCCCTTTTATTGTCCTAGAGTCAGTGTTTTTAGCATTAAACTTTTTGCGGTGTTAATCACTTCTACATTTGCTTGGTAGCTACGAGATGCAGAAATGGTATTAACCATCTCTGCTACTACATCAACGTTAGGTTTTTGAATGTAGCCTTGTTCGTCAGCCAAAGGATGATTAGGTTCATAAACTAAATTCATTGGCGCAGGATCTTCAATAACTTGTGCTACTTTTACTCCAGCAACGCTATTGGAATAACCATTGTCATCGACTTGAAAGATAACTTGTTTAGCTCGATAAGCTTGACCAGAAGTACTGGTAACACTATCCGCATTAGCTAAATTACTGGCACTGACATTCATTCGTTGTGTTTGTGCCATTAAGGCTGAACCAGAAACCGAAAAAATAGAGAAGCTCATGATGATTATCCTTGCTGTAATACCGAAATGACATTTTTAAACTGTTCACCTAAAAAGGTTAAATTACTTTGATAGTGGATACTGTTATCCATAAAAGCAGTTCGTTCTTGCTCCATCTCAACAGTGTTGCCATCAGCAGATGATTGATAAGGAATACGATAAAGAAGATTATAATTAGTGAAATCAGCGCTAGTTATTTGAATATGTTTTGCAGAAGTAATATTTAGTTTTATATTATTGTGGGTCGATTGATTATTGATGGCTCTATTTAATTCAATATTAAAATCAATGTCCCTCGCTTGGTAATTAGGCGTATCACTATTAGCAATATTGGTTGCAAGTATATTTTGACGTTTTTCACGAATATTGAGTGCTTGTTGGTGAAAATTAACGAAAGTATCTAATTTATTTAGCATAAAATCATCTCATCCTGATAGATAAAAAGAATTTTAAGCAAATCAAAAAAAAATCATCGTATAAATAACGATAAAAATTGCCCTTATTTCAACATTCGATAGGTGAGCTTATAAAGTACAATTTAGTTATCAATAATTATATGAACCCCGACAAATATGCCTCAGATTATTAGATTGTTGTTTCTTTTTTGTATGTTAGGTTGTTCAAAAATAGTTTGTGCCACTGCACTTGAAAAACAAATTAGTGATCTGATCCATCAACAACTTATTGATGTGAATGTTGATAAAGTTGTCATTAATTATCCAACTGCAAAACCACAATTAAGTTGTGACTCACCAACATTGGCGATATTGAACAAAAATAAACAATGGGGCAATTTAACGATTACCGCCAAATGTGAAAATATCACTAAATATATCCAGATATACGTCGCTGTGAGTGGCCATTATGTTATTGCTAAACAAGCAATTAGTGCAGGAACATTAATTACTGAACAACTGGTAAAAATGCAGTCTGGTCAGCTAGATAAATTACCAGCAACAGTAATTTTAAATCAATCTGAAGTTATCAATCATCTTGCTTTACGTAATATTAATGATGGTGAAGTAATAAAAAATTCAATGCTGCAGAAAAACTGGTATGTTAAAGTCGGTCAAACCGTAAAGGTCATTATTAATGGCGAAGGTTACTCAATTGCAACGCATGGCAAGACATTAAGTAATGGGGCATTGGGAGAATCGATCAATATTAAACTTAATACGGGTAATGTTGTTGAAGGTGTTGTTAGTGAAAAAGCTATCATTATTATTAATAAATAAAATTAATGATTTTTTGATTTTTGCCGATAATTAGACTAAACCAACCCTATAAACCTTGACTTGAATTAAAGGAATTTTATGAGTATAGATGCAACAAAATTGGTTACAGCAGTATCGGGATTGCTGAATCGTGATTTAATAAATGGACAAAATAAAGAAACTAAAGCATCTGTGCAAACGTCAAATAGCTTAAATTTGAATAGCAATGTCAAATTAAGCCAAAACACTATCGCATTATTACATTCGACAGAAAATGATATTGATATTAGTAAAATTGAGAAAATAAAACAGGCCATTACTAATGGTAACTTAGTCATCAATCCAAATAAAATTGCAGACGAAATTATTAAGCAAACTCTTGAAGAGATTGAAAGCTAATTAATTTTTGAAGGAATATCATAATGTTAGAGTTAGATAACATTTTTAATAATGTAACAGTCATGTTGCAATCACTTTCAGATATTCTAGAGTCTGAACAGCAAATCCTAATTGGGACTAATACAATTAGCCAATTAAATGACGTTATAAATCAAAAAAACCAATTACTTATTGAGTTAAAGTTACTTGATGAAAAACGGCTAAAAGTAAGTGCGCGCTATAATATCCAATCACCTTATAGTGAAAACCCAGAGCTAGCGTTGAAATGGCAAGCCATCACTAATACCACTCAACGATTAGCTCAAATCAATCGGGATAACGGTATACTTATTCAAAATCGTATGAATATGACACAACAATCGATTGATTATTTGAAAAGTATTAATAACCCCGCGGTTTACACTTATCACGGTTATCAACAGCCTGAAACTATTTCATCTAAACGTGCTAAAGTTTAATCATTTTAATGCTATTTAAAGCTAAACGAGCTAAATAACCAGTAATTTAGGGTCTTATTAAGCCAATAACTTTAATGAGTTGCGTTCATACTGTGCTATCAAAGTAAAGTGTAATTAGACAGTAAAATTGGTTTAACTGATATATGGCTGATGATAGTGATCTAGAGAAAAGTGAACAACCCACCGATAGTAAATTAAAAAAGGCTAAGGAAAAGGGGCAAATTCCTCGATCTCGTGAGTTAACATCGCTAATTATATTATTAGTTGGCATTATGTTGTTTTGGATAATGGGAACACATTTTGTTAGCAAATTAAAAACAATTATTCAACAAGCCATGTTAGTTGCCCACCGAACCGATGATGATAAACAGATTATTTTCAATTTAATTAATTTATTAACCGCTGGATTTTGGGCAATTTTACCTATTTTTGTGGGATTAGTTATTGTCGCTATCATTGCTCCGCTTAGTGTTGGTGGTTTGCTGTTTAGCCTACAATCGATTAAACCTAATTTAGGCAAATTGAATCCTATTAGTGGATTTAAACGGTTATTTAGTCTGCGAATTTTTTCAGAACTGTTTAAAAGTATTCTTAAAGTGGTTTTAATCGCTTTTGCTGCTGCCCTATTTTTGATACATCAATTTCCTAATATGCTGGCACTACCCAGTATGTATTTAAATAATGCGTTATCTCAGGTAATGCAATTGCTGATTTATGCTAGTTTATTGATTGTATTAGCCTTAATACCAATGGTAGGTTTTGATATTTTTTACCAAATATGGAGCAATTTGAAAAAGTTAAAAATGTCGAAGCAAGAAGTGAAAGATGAGTTTAAAGAGCAAGAAGGTAATCCGCAAATTAAAGGGCGTATTCGACAAATGCAGCAGGCAATGGCAAGGCGTAGGATGATGAAAGATGTCCCAAAAGCTAATGTTATTGTTACTAACCCAACCCATTATGCGGTTGCTCTGCAATATGATGAAAAAACCATGAGCGCTCCCAAGATATTGGCTAAAGGTACCGATAATATAGCGAGCAAAATCAAACAAATTGCTCAAGAGCATCAGATCCCACAATTAGAAGCTCCTCCTTTAGCTCGAGCATTATATCGCCATGGTGAGATAGGTAAATCAATACCAGCAGAGCTCTATGCTGCGGTAGCACAAATTCTCGCTTGGGTTTATCAATTAAAAAGATGGCATAGATATGGTGGTGAAAAACCACTCAAACCAACCAATTTATCAATCCCAGAATCTTTATATGTGAATAAATAAAGGTAATTGCAATTGTTATGATGAAATCAAAATTAACTAATCTATTATCAATAAATACCTTAAAAAATGGTCATTATCGAATTTTAACTGGACCAATGCTGATTCTATTGATTCTTTCGATGATGGTATTACCTTTACCAGCATTTATTTTAGATCTCTTTTTTACTTTTAATATTGCCTTATCCATTATCATTTTGATTGTGGCACTGTTTACTAAGCGAGTTCTCGATTTTGCCGCTTTTCCCACCGTTTTATTGTTTGCAACTTTATTGCGCTTATCTCTTAATGTTGCCTCAACTAGAGTGGTGTTACTAAAAGGCCATACAGGTAGTGATGCGGCTGGTCGAGTAATTGAAGCTTTTGGGCACTTTTTAGTTGGTGGTAATTTTGCCATTGGTATTGTTGTGTTTATTATTTTAGTTATTATTAACTTTATGGTAATCACTAAAGGCGCTGGTAGGATAGCTGAAGTAGGTGCTCGTTTCGCATTAGATGGTATGCCGGGTAAGCAAATGGCTATTGATGCCGATCTTAATGCTGGATTAATCGGTGAGGATGAAGCTAAAGCTCGGCGTGCAGAAGTTACTCAAGAAGCTGATTTTTATGGCTCTATGGACGGGGCAAGTAAATTTGTGCGTGGTGATGCTATCGCTGGTTTATTGATTATGGCGATTACCATTGTTAGTGGCTTATTAGTTGGGGTGATTCAGCATGGTATGACATTATCCGATGCCAGTACAACCTATGTGCTATTAACTATTGGTGATGGATTAGTTGCGCAAATTCCTTCCCTAATTATTTCCACTGCTGCAGGTGTTATTGTGACGCGGGTCACTTCACAAGAAAACATCAGTGACCAAATGTTAAAGCAGTTATTTAATAATCCACAAGTATTAATTTTAACTGCGGTTGTAATTGGGTTACTTGGCCTTATTCCGGGTATGCCAAATTTAGTATTTTTAATGTTTACGGCTATTTTATCACTAATTTCGTGGTGGTTAAGTAAACAAAAGAAACTTGAAAAGTCAGTCTCTACTCCGCAACAAAATGTAGCAGCAACTAAACCGACAAATGTTGAAGCTTCATGGTCTGATGTCAATATTGAAGATATTTTAGCGATGGAAGTAGGATATGGTTTAATCCCTATGGTTGATCAAAACCAAAATGGTGAATTATTAGGCCGAATTCGCAGTTTACGCAAAAAGTTTGCCCAAACATTAGGTTTTTTACCACCGCAAGTACATATTCGCGATAATCTCTCATTATCACCTTATCAATATAAAATTTTTATAAAGGGTGGTGAAATAGGTCAAGGTGAAATTATGAATAACAAGTGGTTAGCGATTAATCCTGGCACAGTGACCGAAAAAATTGATGGTATTGCAACAACTGAACCAGCATTTGGTTTACCTGCGGTTTGGATAGATGCCAATAATAAAGAAACTGCCCAAATATTAGGTTATACCGTGGTTGATACCAGTACTATGATTGCAACGCACTTTAATCATTTATTGCATCAATTTGCCAGTGATCTATTAGGACGTTTAGAAACGCAAGAATTACTGGAGCGCATCAAACAAGATATTCCTAAATTAGTCGAGGATTTTATTCCTGGTGTCGTACCATTAACCACGTTTCATAAAATTTTACAAAACTTGTTGGCCGAAAAAGTCTCTATTCGAGATATGCGCACGATTATTGAGACAATTTGTGAACAAGCACCTAACCAAAATGATGTTTACCATTTACTTAGTATTGTTAGAATCGCATTGGGTAGAGTGATTACTCAGCAGTGGTTTCCGGGAACAGAGCCGGTAAAAGTGATTGGATTAAGTATCAGTTTAGAGCGAATATTACTGCAAGCGCTACAAAATACCAGTAATGTTGAGCCAGGTTTGGCGGAACATATACTCCAACAGCTTCAGCAAGCCCTTAATCAGCAAGATGCAATTGGTGCACCGCCAGTTTTATTAGTTAATCATACTTTGCGGGCTATGCTGGCGCAATTTTTAAGACCTAACTTTCCACAATTAGCGGTATTATCAAATTTAGAAATTAGCGATAATCGTGAAATCAAGGTGACCTGTCAAATTGGTAGTGAATCATGATGATAACATTTAATTTACTATCTAATTTTGATGGTCACTTAATTGAGCTATTTCTTTTCAAAAATAGTTCCTTTTTTGAACGGCGAATCTTTAAAGGTAAATTTGGTTAATAAAATATAACTAATTCCACCAACAACAAAACCGACAATCCATGTTAAGCTAACTTCATAAAATGCAGCTGCTGAGCCAATCAGCATTGCTAGAATCGCTGCAGGGTTAAAACCAGCAAATTGACCGTTATTATCATATAGCGTGTTTACATCAATTTTTTGTCGACGTAATAGATAATATTCCACCAATAAAATTGCCACAATTGGCCCTAAAAATGCCGAATAAATTAAGATAAATAAACCTAATCCTTTAGCTGACGTATCTTGAACTAACACCCATGGGAAAGAAGCAATAGCTAATAAACCCGTAATAGTTACCGCCACTTTATATTTCGCTTTAGTTAATAAAGTAATTACGTAAGCAGGTGGGATGATGTTAGCAACAATATTTACGGCAATGGTACCTAATACAATAAAGGATGAGACTACAATGGTAATATATGGATTATTTACTACAATGGCGAACGCTTTAACAGGGTTCGAGTTACCGGTGACTGATGCTAACATTACACCAATAGTAATAATAAAGCCATAAGCGACAAAAATTGGTAGGAAATAGAGTAGGCCACGTTTGCGATTGCTAAAACCTGATTTTAGTTCTCGTGAATAATCAGCCGCACTAAGAAAAATTGCTGCATAATTACCCAAGAACATCATAATAAAGCCACAAAATGGTAGTCCCCAAGTTCCTTCGGCATTCACCCATTTATCGATAATAATATCTTGGTGATTGTTGAGTAATAGAATAAAGACATAAACTAATGCACACAGAATCACCACTGAAATTAGGGTTTCGACCCATTTTATGGCATGGAATCCATATAGCGATAAGGATATTTGGAAAAATTGTAAAATAAGGAAACAGATAAATACATTATCAAAATCACCATTAGAAAATATTTTTACAATTTCATTGAGTGCCGTGGCACCGATCCAACTTTGAAAACCATACCAAACAATAGCAGGAATACCGCGGAGCAATGAAGAAATAATCGCGCCTTTTATACCAAATGACATTCGCAATTGCACGACATAAGGAATACCTGATCGATATCCTAGACGGTCATTAAAGACAAAAATTGAGGTAATGATTAATATTGCGATAAACGTTGCGGCAAACGTTTGGAAAATATTCATGGTGGCCACACCAGCTACTACTAAGCTAGCACCTAAGGTCATATTACCTAAATTCATACCATCACCAATCCACATAAAGGCATAAGCCAAAGGATTCATTGTTCTATCTTTGCTAGATTTGGGTAATAACGAACTATCAATCTGCAATGGTGTCGTCGGTGACTGTGCTGTGTTATTCTTCATTATTTTCCTTTCCTACATATTTTATTTTTTATAGTTTTAATTTTATGATTAACGTCGAATAAAACTACCTCTCGGCGTTGCATCAATACCAGAATCAATCTGATAAATGGTTTTTCCCCGTAATATGGTCTGCACAACTTGAGCACCAATTTGCCTACCCACATAAGGGCTAAATTTATTACGATATTCGAGATCTTGTGCAGTTAAAACATAGTCTGAATGAGGTTTTATAAAGATAATATCTGCGTCTTTACCAATTTGAATTGATCCCTTGGTGGGTAAGTTATATCTTTCGGCTGGATTTTTAGCGATGATATCGGCAAACTGTTTTAATGACATACCACGTTTTTGAACAGCTTCATCAAACAAAATATCGACATTATTTTGCACACCTGAAATTCCTCCCCATGCATCAAACGCATTGGCTTTGTCTTTTAAATCATAGGTACATGGTGAATGGTCAGATACGGCAGTGATAATGTGGCCGGCAAAGAGATATTTCCACAAACCTTCTTGTGCTTGTTGGTCACGAATTGGCGGAGAACATTTTGCAATTGGGCCAATTGCATCTAATTGATCTGTAGTGAAATAGAGATAATGAATACAGGTTTCACAAGTAACATTAACGCCTTCTTGACGTGCTTTTATTACTTCTTCAACCCCTTCTGGACAAGCTACATGGCAAATATGAATTGGACAACCGGTTTGTTTGGCAAAAAAGATAGCTCGGCGAATAGCTTCTACTTCAGTGAATGCCGGACGAGTTGCTACGTATTGTGATAATTTGCTTTCCCCTCGTGCTTTGGCTTGTTGTCCCAAAATATCTGTAATTGCTGCATTTTCGGCATGAATAGCTAAAACTTTACCGGTTTTGGCTATTTGGCGCATCCCTTCCCATAATGCATAATCATTAACATTAGCGAAATCACCGTCAAGATTTGGATCACCACAGGTTGCCATAAAGCATTTAAACGCAGCAACACCTTCTTGAACTTGTTCTTCTATACCATTATTGGTTAGATTATAGGGAACTAATCCACCATATGAAGCAACATCAACATATAATTTACCTTCGCCAGCGGCATATTTGGTTCGCAATGTTTCACCGCTGGTGGTGGCAGGAAGTTGATTTAGTGGCATTTCGACAAAAGTTGTCACTCCACCTTTTGCACATGCTTTTGTTCCAGTAACATAACCTTCCCATTCATGGCGGACACCGCCAGGTTCGCTAATATGAACATGAATATCAACCATTCCCGGGCTGACAATTAAACCTTGAGCATCGATAATTTGCTCTGCTTGCTCCAAATTAGGGCCAATAGCAGCAATTTTGCCATTTTTTATTGCAATGTCGGTATTGGTCTCGCCTGATTCGAGAATAACAATACCATTTTTAATGATTAGATCGTACTGCATAAGCGTTTTCCCAAGTAAAGTGATAACAAATTAAACACATAATAATTCATATTATCAGTATTATTGGTATTATCAAATTATTCATAATAATCTTTTATTTATGCAATAAACATGCCAATAATCGAACAGTTAACCGATAACTGGTCTAATTTAATTTTTTTAATTGTTAGTGCACTAAAATGATCCATTTATATACCAAGGGTTGGTGTTTTTGCACTATTTTGGTTTGTTAGCGTGAGTGAGAAAATGTGGCTGGTCGAGTGGAAAGTTTAAATAATTTTCCTTACATTAAAATAACCGTTTGTATATAGGTTATCTTAATGTAAAGTTATTTATCGATATATATTATTCAGCGACAACAGTAAAACGTTGTTTGATATGTTGGGCTTTTTCTGCTTCATCAATCATAGCGACCGCATAGTCAGCGTAGCTGATTTGACTTTTACCTTGGCTGTTAACTAAGAATTGCTCACCACCAACAATATAATGACCAGTTCTTGCACCATCAGCAATAAACTCAATTGCTGGGCTTAAATAAGTCCATTGCACATCATCACAGGTTCTTAGTTGATCTAAAGCTTTCGCCATATTGTTGGCTAATGGTTTAAATTCATCAGGGAAATCTGGTGAATCAACTAGACGAACGGTATGCTCTGGGTTGACGTATAAACTGCCAGCACCACCAACAACTAATAAACGGTTAGGTTTACCGCTTAAAATATCGGTTAAATGTTTTAGGCTTGTTTGATGTAATGGTAGTGATTCAGGTGTCCAAGTACCAAATGCATCAATAATCACATCAAATGGTTTTAAATCGTCATAAGTTAATTGAAATAGATCTTTAACTAATACTTTTGCGTCGCTATTTGAACTTGGTTTACGTACGATAGCTGTGACATCATGTCCTCGTGATAATGCTTCTTTAACCAATAGTTGTCCTGATTTACCATTTGCACCAATTACTGCAATTTTCATCTTGTTCTCCTTATTACGACTTAGATAAATTAATTTTTTTAGCTTAATATCCAAAGTTTCTATTGTAAAGTAGGTACCAAGTAGTAATATAGTTACTATTTAGATACTATTGTTGAAATTAAAGGAATTTTATTATGCAGGCAATTGAAAATTTACCGCCATGTCCTGTTGAAACTACCCTATTATTAATGGGTGACAAATGGAAAGTCCTAATTGTGCGAGATTTACTGACAGGTACCAAACGTTTTGGTGAACTGAAAAAATCACTAAATGGTATATCACAAAAAGTGCTTACTTCTCATCTACGCACTATGGAAAAAAATGGCCTAATCACCCGTAAAGTATACCCACAAGTGCCACCTAAAGTGGAATATACCTTAACTGAAGTCGGAGAAAGTTTAAAACAAGTACACGATGCTATGTTAGATTGGGGGAGTATCTACAAATCAAAATATAGCACTAAAACGAGTAGGGTTTAAGCTTACTCAGAAAAGGGGCTATTCTGCCCTTTTTTAATAAGTATGCTTGGCGCTTAGCTATCACATTCTTCCCAATCAAAATAAAATTCATCTGGGTTTAGCTCTGGCATTAGATTTTTATTATGAACAATAATTATCGTCTTTGGATAGGGGTTTTGTTCAGTCTTCGATGTGGTCTATTTATAGTAATCGCCAATACCATGCCTGCGTAGGATTTGTTAAACACAATAAAGAGCTAATGCTCTGGTTGATAAATTCAATGCAATCAACGTAATGATTAAAAATCACTTATTGAGTTAATTTAAATTTTTAAATGATGACAGTCATGAGAATGATTGACTTTGCTATCAAGATTTCGCAGTCGATAACAATAAATCTATTATTAGCAATATATGCTGATGATTATAATAAAAACAAATTAAAACAATACATTAATATTATTTTCCAATAACAAATTAAGTTGTTTTGCCACCGTATAATAAGCGTCAATATCGCTATTTTCTTTAATCTATATTACTATGATTTAATTGATATTCATTCAACAAATTGATTATGAGTAAATCATCAACTAATTTAACCATTAAAGATATAGCTAAATTAAGTGGCGTCAGTAAATCGACGGTTTCACGAGTGATTAATCATGATCCTATGGTGAAGGAATCAACTCGAAATAAAGTGATGGCAATTGTTGAACAATATCAATTCACTCCTTCTAAATCAGCAAGAGCAATGCGCGGTTATGGTAATAAGGTTATCGGTATTATTGTCACACGCCTTGATTCAATATCTGAAAATCATGCAGTGCAAAGTATGTTGCCGATTTTTTATGCTAATGGCTATGATCCTATAATTATCGAGAGTCAATTTAGTGCCGTAAAAGTCGCCGAACATCTGACGATGTTAAGAGAAAAACAAGCTGATGGTATTATTGTGTTTGCTTTTACGGGATTAGACAGTTCATTGTTAACGGTTTGGCAACATAAATGTGTGGTGATTGCTAGGCCATTTCCGGCTTATTCTTGTATTTGTTATGATGATATTGGTGCAGTAAACAAAGCACTAACTTACTTATATCAATCAGAAAAACATAAAAAAATAGGTTTTATTGGCGTTGATAAGCAAGATCAAACTACCGGTGGTTTACGTTATCAGGCCTATATTGATTTTTGTACTACCTATAAAATTCAACCCAACGCCGTACTTGGTAATTTAAGTTATTATTCTGGTTATGAGCTTGCCGAATCGGTGTTAGTTCATTCACCAACAGCGATAGTTTGTGCTACTGATTCGATTGCTTTAGGCTTAAATAAATTTTTATCGGAAAAAAATATTAATAATATTGTTGTTATTAGTATCGGTAGTAGTGAATTACTAAATTTTTTATTTTCTCAAACGATAACGGTTGATCTTGGTTTTGATAAAGCTGGCATTTATGCGGCAAACGAGCTATTACTGATGTTAGAAAAACAAGTAAACGCTAAAATTATTACTGTTCCATCCCAACTATTGAAATAACTCACTGTGTATAACATTTAGCTGTGATTATTTGAAATTTGTGAGGTTTATCACAAAAAGGGAACGTTCCCATTTATTTAAATAGTAATTCCATTTATGCTTAATCTCTATCAAATTAGGATCGAAATCATTTAACTAAAAACTAAAATATTGGCTTAAATTGAAAATAAGGAGACTTAACAATGGCGAAAGCACCTAAAGTTTCAACCGCATCAATTATGCAACTAATTGAGCTGGTTGGCGGAAAAGAAAATATTGCCAGTGTCACCCATTGTTTAACCAGATTAAGATTTGCGCTTGCTGATCCGAAAATAGCCAATGTTGACGCTATTGAAGAATTACCTTTTGTCAAAGGTTGCTTTAATAACGCCGGGCAATTCCAAGTTATTATTGGCACGGATGTTGACCGTTATTACAAATTACTCACTGAACAGTTAAATATTGATGAAGCAACCAAAGAACAAACCAAAGCCGCAGCTAAACAAAATATGTCATGGTTTGAACGGTTAATCTCTAATTTAGCGGAAATCTTCGTGCCATTATTACCCGCACTCATTGCGGGTGGTTTACTACTTGGCTTACGTAATGTGATTGGTGAAATGCCAACCATTGATAATAAACCGCTAATACACACTTTTAGTTGGCTGATACCAATTAACGATTTCCTATGGTTACCGTGTGAAGCTATCTTTCACTTCTTACCAGTAGCTATTTGCTGGTCTACGGTGAAAAAAATGGGCGGATCACCCGTTTTGGGCATTGTATTAGGCATCACATTAGTTTCACCACAACTGATGAATGCTTATGATTTGGGTAAGGCCATTCCCAAGGTATGGGATTTTGGTTGGTTTACCATTGCTAAAGTGGGTTATCAAGCACAAGTTATACCGTCAATTTTTGCTGGTTTAGCTTTAGGATGGATTGAAACACGCCTTCGTAAAATTATTCCTGATTACTTAAATCTAGTGATTGTGCCAATCGTTGCCTTAATGGTATCAGTCGTCTTAGCTCACTTTGTTTTGGGGCCTATTGGACGCATGCTTGGCGATGGTATCGCTTATGTGGTTAAGTATTTAATGACTGGTGATTATGCCTTTATTGGCTCTGCTATTTTTGGCTTCTTCTATGCACCTTTGGTTATTACTGGTATTCATCACACCACATTAGCTATCGATATGCAGATGACCGAAAGTATGGGCGGCACACCTATTTGGCCAATTATTGCCTTATCCAATATCGCCCAAGCATCAGCGGTGGTTGGTATCATCTTAATAAGTAAAAAACATAATGAACGAGAAGTATCCATTCCTGCGGCAATATCTGGTTATCTCGGTGTGACAGAGCCAGCGATGTATGGTATCAATTTACGCTATAAATTCCCGATGTTTTGCGCCATGATTGGTGCCGCTTGTGCTGGATTAATCTGTGGTTTATATGGGGTGTTATCCAATGGTATCGGCGTGGGCGGATTACCCGGTATCCTATCGATAAAACCAGTCTTCTGGTCAATTTATGCCTTAGCAATGTTGGTAGCGATTGTAGTACCAATCGTATTAACTGTCATTGTTTACAAAATAAAACAGAAAAAGGGCACGTTAAATATCCGATAACGGTTATAAATAGGGGATTCACCACGGTTTTGACTGCTGGTGAATTTGAATCTACTGATTAAAAATAAAGAGCAAGCGATGAATAAAATAGCTATTCCATGGTGGCAAAACGGTACCATTTATCAAATCTATCCTAAAAGTTTTCAAGCCAGTCAAGATCAGGCAACCGGTGATTTGTTAGGTATTATCAGCCGATTAGATTATCTAAAAAAGCTTGGTATTAGTGCCATTTGGTTAACGCCAATTTATCCATCACCGCAAATTGATAATGGCTATGATGTTGCCGACTATTACGATATCGACCCAGCCTATGGCTCAATGGATGATTTTGAATTACTGATTAAACAGGCGCATGAGCGTGGCATCCGCATTATGATGGATATGGTGTTCAATCACACCTCGACCGAGCATCCATGGTTTAAATCAGCTTTAGATAAAGCCAGCCCGTACCGCTCATTTTATATCTGGAAAGATGCTAAGGCGGACGGTAGCGAGCCCAATAATTGGCGCTCCAAGTTTGGTGGTAAAGCATGGCAATGGCATGAACAATCTGGGCAATATTACTTACACCTATTTGCCAAAGAGCAAGCTGATCTTAATTGGGAAAATCCACAAGTTCGCAACGAAATTAAGAAAGTATGTCAATTTTGGGCAGATAAAGGCGTTGATGCATTAAGACTGGATGTGATTAATTTAGTCTCCAAACAACAGGATTTTGCTGATGACAACAATGGTGATGGTCGACGTTTTTATACTGATGGCCCCAAAATCCACGAGTTTTTACAAGAGATGAGTCGCGATGCCTTCCAACCTAATGATCTCAAAACCGTTGGTGAAATGTCTTCGACCTCATTAGCTAACTGTTTGCAATATGCCTCGTTAGACGGAAAAGAGCTCACTATGACTTTTAACTTTCATCATTTAAAAGTTGATTATCCAAATGGCTATAAATGGGCATTAGCTAAACCAGATTTGCTTGAGTTGAAGAATATTATTGGTGATTGGCAAACTGGGATGCATGCTAAAGCATGGAATGCCATTTTTTGGTGTAATCATGACCAACCGCGAATTGTGTCACGCTTAGGTAATGAAGGCCAATATCACCGTGAATCAGCGAAAATGCTTGCTATGTTACTATATGGATTACAAGGTACGCCATATCTCTATCAAGGTGAAGAGATCGGCATGACCAATCCGCACTTTAATAGTATTAACCAATATCGTGATGTCGAAAGTTTAAATATCTACCAAGAAAAAATAGCTGAAGGGATGAATGAAGCGGAAATTTTAGCAATTTTAGCGAGTAAATCACGTGATAACAGTCGTACGCCTATGCAATGGGATGATAGCTTAAATGCTGGTTTTACAACGGGAAAACCATGGATTGAGGTGGCAAATAATTACCCTCAAATTAATGTCAAAGCTGCATTGGCTGATCAGAATTCGATCTTTTACTGCTATCAAACATTAATTAAGTTACGCAAAGAGTATCCAATCTTTATTTTTGGTGATTATCAAGATTTAACCGCCAATATTGCTGATTATTGGTGTTACTTGCGCCGTTATAATAACCAACAACTATTAGTGATAACCAATCTAACCGAAAAACCGGTTAACTGGCAGTTACCAAAAACCTTACAAGGTACTAATTGGCAAATATTATTGAGTAATTATCAGCAAGCAACCGCATTTGACTCTGAAATTCAATTAAGACCATACGAAGCATTATATTTATTGGCTGGTGATGATAAATAATAAGCTTTAGTAAAATTGAATGTAAAAAAGCGCCGTTATTAAAATGAGCGCTTTTTATTAATCATTATGATTGATATAAGTGATTACGCATAGTTAGTAAAACTGCTAATGCTTTTTGGCGATTAGGTTGGTCAGGTAATCGCGATGACAATGATGCGGTTTCAATTTTTGCTAATAACGACTCAGCAAGTTGCATAATCTCATCATAGCTTAATTTACCTTGCTTAATGGCTAACAGTTCGTCGCGATTAGGTCGTTTATTGGTAATGGTTCCTTTTGTCATGATTTCGTAGGCAACTTGCAATAACCGAATGGTATGCATCATGTTTTTAGCATCAAAGTCATTGCCATTTTCAATATTATTTTTATAACGTTGTTGATTACGATTGGCGACCCATTGCCAATACGCTTTATAGCCACTGCAATGCGATGAGAAGCCATCACGATTAAAACTCAAATAAGCCATCACAGGGGTGTCGATTTTCACCGAAGATAAACAGAGTTCCGTTGAATCTTCATGCTGAATAATGCCATGATAACCACAACTACCTAACTCGTCATAGAAAAGGGCATATAAATCCTTACCATGAGGTATATTAACTAAACCACAACACTGTTGCTGTAAACCATTTTTTGTTAACCAGTTGGTCATTGGATAAGTATGTTGCCCTTGAATAATATAACAAAAATCCAGTACTGTTTTTCGTTTAACTTCCACTGGGTTATTGATTTTTTTATTCAATCCTTTAGCTTTTTTTATTTTCGATATTGCATAGTGAGCAAATGTTTGTTCGGTTTGTTTAGATAAAAAAAGATCAAGGGTCAACTGCTGCATAATCGGATGTTGATATAAAATACATTCTGAGCTGGAAGCTAACACTTCTAAAATATTAGGGTTATTTTTAAGCAGTAATTCAACAAACCGGCCTAATTCATAATAGACAATATCATTTGAGGCATTACTAATTTGCGGAATGTATTCAAGTCCATAAAATTTTTCTTTTGGTAGATAAAATACCCCTTTGATATCAGTATCCGATGTTTCAGTGGCTAATCCAAAAGCACGGCTACCACTGATAACCTCAAATAAGATTAAATTTTGCCTTTTTAAATCATCAATTGTCATTTGATATTCTTTTCCCTATTGCAAATCCATCAATGTTTTTATGAAAAATTGATCTAATTTAGCTGGTTTAAAATGCCGTTCTGTTATTGGTGCAACCTGTTGCAAGATATCATTCATTGATTGTTCAATAAATAGTAATATTTCAGGATCGATAGCGATAAGTTGTGATTCAGCCATGGTTGCTTTTTGCTCAATAATCTTATTGATTTTGTTACGTAAATTTTCGGGCAATAGCGCCAATAATGGTGCTATTGCCATCGGCGCGATTTGCTGTTTTTCCAAACACCATTTAGCACATAATAGTAGTCTTAACACATAAAATAACTTTTTGACACCAATTTGTTGCTCTTCACTACTTTGCCAAGCACTTTTCGCTATACCTAAATAGTGAAAAATATTACCGCGAGCATTAAAAAATTCTGCGCATAATTGCCATAATGGCTCAGCAATTGCAGCATTTTGCTTATAAATAATTGGTGACTGCAACCACTCAAATGGCGTAGTATTGGATTTGCGAATTAACTGTAACGTTTTTTTCAAATCCCACCCATGTAAATCCAACTCATCGTCGATTGGAAAAGTCAGATGAGAAGCAGGATTATCAATTGATAAATATTTATCAATTGGATGAATATAAATAAAACGAACATCATAATCACTATTTGGTGAGGGAAATCCCCATGCTCGGCTACCAGACTCACAGGCAAAAATGATATTGATGCTATATTGTTGTTCTAATTCAATAAGTTTTTCTTGTATACGGTTTTGCATTTTCAATAACATCCTTATTAATTTTTATAATAACCATCAATTGAATAAAATTTTTAATCATTCATTTCAGCTATTAATGCGGCTAAATCTTCTTTAATCTCGTCATCAGGTTCAATGATTGCCAATTCTTGTATTGCTGTTTTGATATTGTCTGACCATAATGACCGATCCCAAGCTTTTATAGCATTTAATGCCATAGTTCGATGTCGCATTAGCGGGCTTTTTAAAGCGATTAATAATAAATCTTCACCAACCTCAGGAAAACGATCAAGTTCTTGTAATATCAGTAATAATATATAATGTGCATCATCTTCGCCGAATCCATCATCCAATGTAGGTCCGGTTGCGAGTTTAGCAAAATCATATTGTTGATTAGCTAATTGAATAACTTGTTGGATTCTTGATATTGAATCACTTTGCATCAAATCATTCCACTGATCACCATTATATTTTTTCTGATATTCAAATCGTGCAGGCCATGCATCAAAACCATATTGAGAATAAAGTTCTGCTGCTAGCGAAAATTGATTCTCATTGTTAGCCGTTAGGTTTTCTTCAATCAATTCTAACCATTTATCTTGTTGAATAAACTGATTAGCTTTTTCGATTATTTCATCTTTTATTTGTTCGTGCCAGTTAGGCGTATTTTCATCTACCTCCTCAGCAACAAAATTATGTATTAATTTGACCGCTCGTAATATATTCAGATCGACTAAGTTTGGTTGTTTAAGTAGATGAGTTAAATAATTGGCACAAACTTGAGCAGCAACATCATAACAATATATATCCTCAGCAGGCCCACCGTTAATTAATGCTTCTAGAATTTCACCGATTGAGCTAATTAATTCATTATCAATACTCTCTTGCTCTAACACCTTATCTAATTCACCAGCTACTGCGCAGGTATAAGCAAGATATTCATTCATAATGCTATTTTGATAACCAGCTCTTAACAACCAATCTTTGCTTGCTGATGATAATGGATAGTTGGTTAACCGTTCGACGATTTGAATACGTCCCCAACCATCAACTTTTTGAGCTAGTTTCATTAAGGTATTTTCAATATCATTTTCAGATGATAATGTATTTTCTAATGCAATAGCAGAATATAAGCTAAACTCATTATGCATACCGAATAACATAAATAGTTCGGTTTGTTCGGTGGTAAAAGAACCCAATATAGCAATACTAAATTTAATGATTTCACGATCAGGGCTATTAATGGCTAACCAATAGATAAACTCATATAATTTATCAAAATCAACATCAATGTTCGGTATTGCTTCAGCTAAATCATCAATAAAGCTTAATGTTCGTTCAGTGGTGACTAAATTATACAGTTGCTCAATATCTGACTGATTAGGTTGTATTGTTATTTGTTGAAGCAACATTAGCATATTTTCTGCACAATTTTGTTCTGTCGATGCACCGTGATGATTGATAACACCATCCATTGCTCCATCTGCCCATTTGAATTCGTTATTATCCAAAGATTCATCAGGGAGCGTTTCCGCTATCTCTGGTAATTTATCAGCATTTTGATAAGGGAGTAAAAACTGATAAATACTGATTCTATTGTTATCCCATACTATTGGGAATGGTTGCTCAGTTGTTGTGTTTAAATTCGTTGTCATTGTTTATCCTTAAAATATCTTATCGTTATCGTGAATGATTAATTGTTTATATCAAAATGCTATAAGTAATCATTAGTTATCATATTATTACCATCATCATCATCATCATCATTATCGAGGAAGTTATCCTCGATATCATTTATCCTTTCACACAGACCACTTGTCGTAGTTGATGAACAATCTCAACTAATTCATTTTGTGCCGTCATTACAGCATCAATATCTTTATATGCCATTGGGATTTCATCAATCACATCAGCATCTTTTCGACATTCAACGTGTGCAGTGGCTTTCATTTGATCTTGAATAGTGAACATTCTTTTGGCTGCAGATCGGCTCATCACTCGTCCTGCACCATGAGAACAAGAGCAAAAACTTTCTTCATTCCCTAATCCGCGAACAATATAGCTTTTCGCACCCATCGATCCAGGAATAATCCCTAATTCCCCTTTACGGGCAGATACTGCTCCTTTACGTGTCACAAACACATTTTGCCCAAAATGATGCTCTTTTTGCACATAGTTATGATGACAATTTACGGATTGTATATAACTAGTGAACTCAATATTTAATGTATTTCTAATAGCCATAATTGTGTTATGCATCATAATTTCACGATTTAAACGAGCAAACTCTTGCGCCCAATTTACTGCCATAAGATAATCATCAAAATGTTCAGTACCTTCAACAAAGTAAGCTAAATCATTATTTGGTAAATATTTATCAATAAAATAAGTCTCCATATCCTTTTTGGCTAATTTAATAAAAAATTCACCGATAGCATTACCGACCCCACGCGAACCACTATGTAACATAATCCAGATTTGTTGATTTTCATCTAAACAAACTTCGATAAAGTGATTACCCGCTCCTAGTGTCCCTAAATGACAGTAATTATTTGTTTTTAAAAAACACGGATATTTTTCGGTTAATTTCTCAAATCCTGGTAAAAGTTGTTGCCAATATTGATCTACAATTGCTGGTGCATCTTGCCAACTTCCCTGATCTTGACCCATATTTTTAGGCGTTGAACCATGTGGCACGTTTTTTTCAATAGCTAAACGTAAAGGCGCTAGGTCATCAGGTAAATCAGACGCAGTTAGTGACGTTTGTACAGCCATCATTCCACAACCAATATCCACCCCAACGGCTGCTGGAATAACAGCGCCTAGAGTAGGAATAACGCTCCCGATTGTTGATCCTTTACCCACATGGACATCAGGCATTACTGCAATGTGTTTAAATATAAATGGCAATTGTGCTGTTTTTAGTAATTGTTCTTTGGCTTCTTGCTCGACTGGTACACCTTTAGTCCACATTTTTACTGGTCTTGAATTTTCAGTTTTTATTACTTCATATTGAATCATTTTTATCTTCCTTTTAAATCTAGGCAAAATGCACTCCGCCAGTGGTAATATCTTTATATTGGTTAGATTGCACTAAAGAATGTTACCGTTTAACCGTTCGTTTATGACCAAAATTCTATTGGTACATTGCGCTATGAACGCTTTAGTGCTGGTATCTTTTATCACCACAAAGTGACTTAATTATTTAATTTAAACCATCTCAACATATCTGAATATGTTTGCTTAGGTATAATTAATATTGCGAAAAGCGTGCCAATTAATAAAAAAAACTAAAATTATTTTTTAATTACATGTTTTTAAATGAAATAAATTTTTTCTTTATTATTGATTAAAATTTACATAGTTTTTTTTAATGGTATTTTTTATAATTTTAGATATTAATTTATAAAAATAGATAAGTTTATGAAAAAGAATGTGGTGTTTGGTTTTCTCGGAAATGTCCTTGATCAACGAGGCAAAGGTAAACGACGATGGAAGCATTGGCGACCAACCATTGCTTTATGTCATCATGCCGATAAACCTATTTCTCGTTTAGAATTACTTTATTATCAAGATGATTATCATCTTCTTTGTGAAATCATTAATGATATTAAACTGTTATCACCACAGACTGAAGTTAGACCAATAGTCATAGACATAGCCGATCCATGGGATTTTGAGCAAGTTTATACTTGCTTATTTGATATTGCCGAAAAATATACCTTTGAGCCTGATAAAGAAGAATATTATGTTCACATTACTACTGGGACACACGTTGCACAGATTTGCTGGTTTTTATTGACTGAATCACGTTACTTTCCGGCCAAATTGCTCCAAATGTCACCGCCACAACCAAAAGATATTAGCGCTAGCAATCATGAGTTAAATGACGATGACATATTGGCAATGACTCCTCGTGGCACAATGAATCAGATTGATTTGAATCTACATCGATATGATAAGATCCTGACTCGTTTCCAACACTATGCATCTCAGGCCACCGATCTTTTAAAATCGGGTATTGCAACCCGTAATCAGCGATTTAATCAGCTAATAGCCGAAATAGAACAAGTAGCTAGTCGATCACATGCGCCGATTTTATTGTCTGGGCCAACTGGTGCGGGTAAATCATTTTTAGCTAAACAGATTTATTTACTCAAACACAATAATCATCAAATTCAAGGGCAATTTGTTGAGATCAACTGTGCAACATTACGCGGTGATGGCGCCATGTCAACCTTGTTTGGTCACGTTAAAGGTGCTTTTACTGGTGCCAATATTGCGCGCACCGGATTACTTAAAAGTGCCGATGGTGGCTTATTGTTTTTAGATGAAATTGGTGAATTAGGTCTTGATGAACAAGCAATGCTATTGAAAGCGATAGAAGAAAAACAATTTTATCCGTATGGCAGTGACAAACCGATTCAAAGCAATTTCCAATTAATTGCTGGTACTAATAAAGATCTCAAACAGGCTATAGCACAAGGAGAGTTTCGTGAAGATCTTTTTGCAAGAATTAATCTTTGGAGTTATCAATTACCAGGATTGGCGGAAAGAAAGGAAGATATCGAACCCAATATAGATTTTGAGCTAGCCCGTTATGCCAAAGAATATGGCATTATGCCACGATTTAATCAACAATCTCGTAATGCCTATCTGAAATTTGCCACTTCTCCTCAAGTAAAATGGCAAGGTAATTTTCGTGAACTCAATAGTTCGATTACCCGTATGGCGACATTAGCACCACAAGCCAATATTACATTACAACAAGTTGAGCAAGAAATCGGTCGTTTACAGCAAAATTGGCAACAACCAACCAAAAGCTATAACGATTTAATTCCAACTGAAATTGATGAATTTGATCGCTGCCAGTTAGAAAAAGTATTAGAAATATGCCAAAACAGCGCCTCCTTATCTGAAGCAGGCCGAGCACTATTTGCTGTTTCAAGAAGCAAAAAACAGCGCAGTAACGATGCTGATCGTTTAAAAAAATACTTAGCTAAATTTGGCCTGAGTTGGGAAATAATACACAGTAATAATTGATGATCTAATAAAAAAATGATTTATCAGTTTACTTTTTAATAAACTTTAGTCTAGAATACGGCCGCTTTCCTGAATAGTGCTGCTGCAGGAAACAGTAATTATCTTCTCAAATTGAGAGGACGGTATTTTATTGTTTTCTAGGTGGCTATTATGTCTACATTTACCCGTTTACAAAAACGTTTATCCCGAAGTGGGATTGAAACTCATTTTAATAATGATATTTACACATTTAATAAACAAGATATTACGGCACAAGTATTATTACCTAATCCGTTACCTTTAGAAGAAAAAGCGGTTGAGCAATTACTCGATTTTGCATCGGTAACAATGCCCAATAGTGATGGCAAAGTTTGCGCTGCAAGGGCTACGCCAGACTTTCATCCTGGTGCGATTGCACCAGTTGGAAGTATTGTTGCCACGACTCCTGATTTAATTATTCCTGCGGCGATAGGCACGGATATTAATTGTGGGATGCGCCTGTTTACTACTGGCTTAAGTCTTAATGAGGTGGATGAACAAAAATCAAGTCTCATTGAACAATTGAAACAAGTGTTATTGCACGATGAGCGCGATGTGCCAGTTACCCCCACTTCTTTTCAGGCTCTTTTTGATGAAGGTCTTGCAGCTTGGTTAGGAGCTTTACCGCAACAAGGTTTATGGAATAGTGTCGATTTTGAGCGGCTCTCGCATGAAATTAGTAAAATTTCTGGCAATGATTTACTTTCGGCGGATAGTCAGTATGCTCCCGAAGCCTTTTTTGAAAAACGAGCGATTATTCGTCCGGCAAGTCTGGGCACAGTAGGTTCAGGTAACCATTTTGTTGAATTACAAATTGTTGATGAAATTATTGATCGCCATGTCGCTTATCAATTAGGTTTAAAGAAAGGTGCTATTGTGGTGATGATTCATACTGGATCACGTGATGTCGGTTTTTATATTGGCAAGCGTTGGCAAGATAAAGCCAAAGCATTATGGCCGGTCGATCAAAAATACCCTAAATCAGGTTTATTTGCTTTGACAGACAATCATGCTCAAGAGTATTTGCAAGCGATGGGCGTTGCTGCTCGTTATGCTTGGATAAATCGCATTGTGATCACAGAGCTAGTGCGTAAAACGTTTAGTACACTCTTTAAGCAAGATGCTAGTCAACTATTGGTTGATATCTCACACAATGTCATTTTTCCTGAAAATGGCATGAATATTCATCGCAAAGGTGCAACACCTGCACATTTAGATGAAATAGTATTGATACCAGGCTCTATGGGCGATTATTCTTATGTTGCAATAGGGAAAGGTCATCTTGATTGGTTATGGTCTTGTTCGCATGGCGCTGGACGAGCTGAAAAAAGGCAAACAATGCGCAGTAAAAAATTGGCCTCTGATAACGCCTTATTGCCATGGCAATGCGTTACTTTAAAACAAGAGCGACTATTTGAGGAAGCGCCTGCTGCATATAAACCGATTACGCCAGTCATTCAAGCACAAGAGAATGCCGGTTTAATCCAAACCGCTGTCAGACTTAAACCTTGGATAACCTTTAAAGTATGATGTAAAAAAAATGTCAGTTTCTTCAAAAATTTGCATCTATATAGCGAGTTAATAAAGATAATGACTAATGTCATTATCTTTATTATATTAGTTTTATCATTTCTGATTTGATTTGTTATTTTAATAAATCATCAATAACCCGCAGCTAAACCATCACCACAAGGATCGATTGCACCCATTAATCTATGATTATCACCAGTAATTAAAATTGCTCAACATAACCTTACTGTGTTTTATCGCATCTATTTTCTTATTAAGAAGAATTAAGACGGTATAAACTCCTTAATTATTTTTACAAATAATGAATACAGGAAAAGGCATAATTTTTTCATTGTTTAAAACTACTAATATCTTATTTTCTTGTTACAAACTTTGATATAGTTCTTATTAGTTCAACTAATGACATCTAAGCATAGATTAAAATATGCTAAATTTGATAAGGCGATAAGACAATTATCAAATTGATTAAGTATAACAAACGCTATATTGAAGATACGTAAATTCAAAGGTTTAATATTAAACAGTGAAACTTATTCCACTTCTTGCAATTTGCTGGTACTACAGATAAGTTTGGCTGTTGTGTGTTGATTTTCATCATTTGCATAAATCGCCCAGCAACTTTTCATCGATGAATCAATTTTTTTTGCCAATTGTACTTCCTCACCATTATAGCTACATTTAACGTAGTTTCCATTTTCATCATAGGCTGAATTGATTTGCCATGTGAGGTCATGTTTTTTGCCATCAATAATGCCAATTTCAGGTTTTAATTCAAATAATTTAACTGGTTCATCGGAATAAACACCAAGACTAGTGAGTAGCAGGCTACGATTTTTGTTGATTGAAACTTGCCAACCTTCAGGAGTTGCTTCAAGTTCGGAATGATCGGATTTAATATTGATTCGCGTTGGACAATCAATTTCGTAAGCAGTAGCAACCCCAATAGTTGCCAACCACGCTGTTGCAATCAAACTAGTTCGGTAACCTTTCATCTCATCCATCCTGTTTAAATGACATATTAATCTATTATTAGTGCTGTTAATTAATTATGCCAATAATCTAAATTGAATTGTTATTAAAATGCTGTTTTATAATAATGGTGTTGCTCGATACTGTAAATCAGGTTTTTTCAGCCAGTCCTGTGAATCAATAATCGCTAGTTCTCTAACCTCTTTTTGTTTAGTAACAGCTAATACATGATTCGCTGCATTGGCGGCTAGTTCAAATGCATTTAATTGTGATTTGCCATTGATTAAGTGAGCAGTGAACAAACTACAGATTAAATCGCCAACGCCCAATGGACGATAAGAAAAATCATATAATGGACGGGTAAGGTGATAACTTTGCGATGGTGAGGCTAATATCATTTCAAACAATTCTGTGGTTTTGCCGGCATGGACTAAATTCTTAACTAAAATTGCTTGGATAGGTTGATGTTGCAGTTTTTTGATTGCTGTTTGTACATCGCTAAAGGTTTTAATTTCGATATTCGATAATATCTGTAATTCTAATAAATTCGGCGTGATATAGTCTGCATGTTTAATCGCTTGGTTAGTGAAAAAGTCAATAATATTTTGCGGTAGCGAACTCCCTTTATTAATATCTCCGCCCATAACCGGATCGCACACATAAATGGCGTTAGGGTTATAATATTTTATCTTTTTTACTGCTTCAATAATTTCTTCACCTTGTTCGGCAAGGCCAATGTAACCTGATATGACGGCATCAATTGATTTTAAAACGCCAATTTTTTCGAGACTATTTACGATCCGTGTAATTTGCTGAGCCCCTAGCACAATACCATCATAATCGGGATAAACCGTATTACTCGATAGTTGTACTGTGTGGATCGGCATGACTTCAATGCCTTGTAATTGCATGGCTAATGTGGCAACTTTGTTGCCTGCATAGCCATAAACAACATTAGATTGAATTGATAAAACGGTTTTCATAAGTAGTTGCCTTTTTATTCATCATAATAGTGATAATGGCTTAAAAGATAGATGCTGATAATAGATAGCATTGCTAATCCACAATAAAATAGCGCTAATGGTAACCAATAAGTTTGGTAGGTAAAGATAATATAACCCCCGAACAATGGAATAAGACTACCAAAAATAGCTGCACAACCTTGATAACTCATGGATAGTCCAGTATAGCGAATTCTAGCAGGAAAAATTCGGCTTAAATAACCCGCTATCACGCCATAGAAACCACTGTAACAGATCACATTTAATGAAATACCAATAATAAAACTAGTTTTTGTTCCTGCTTGAATAATTGGGAATAACAAAAATACGGATGCCATAGCTAATATTGCTGAAATAATTAAAAAACGTGTTGCTGAAAACTTTTCTGAAAAATAAGAGATAAATGGTTGCGCAATAAAGTGTACCATTGCAATCCAAAATAAAGCATCAACGATGATCTTCTTCTCAACACCTAGTGCCATTGTTGTATAACCAATCATTAGCGTATTAGAAAAAATACCACTAAATGATAGTACATTGGCGCATATAGCTAATACCAATATTGGCGTTGCCCGTTTAAACACCTCAATAATTGGCACCGACTCTTTTTGTTTCAAGCTAGCTTGCTTTTTAGCTGATTCGATAAATACGGGTGACTCGGTTAAGGTAATTCTGGCAATAATACCAACAATTAATAAAACAAAACTGACTAAAAATGGGATACGCCAATAACCGCTATCTATAAGTTTATCGGTAGGCAAGCTAATGATATAAGAAAAGACCAATAATGCGAGAATATTACCAGCCGGACTCCCCCACTGAGCAAACGATGAGAAAAAGTTTTTTAAGCCTTTGGGAGCATGTTCATTAGCCATTAATACTGCGCCACCCCATTCACCACCGACAGCAATACCTTGTAAAATACGTAATCCAACTAACAGTATCGGTGCGATGATTCCTGCTTGTTGATAAGAGGGTAACAAACCAACACATGTTGTGGCAATACCCATTAATAGCAAGGTAATAATTAACGATTTTTTCCGCCCTAATCGATCGCCAATATGACCAAAAATTATTGCGCCTAATGGTCGAGATAAAAAACCTACTGCAAATGAGGCAAATGCCCCTAAAACTTGTACAAATTGATTATCAGAAGGAAAGAAAAGCTGACCAAAAATTAAGACTGATGCTAACGCATATATATAAAAATCATACCATTCAATGGTAGTACCAATAAAAGCAGCAAAAGCGACTTTTTTAGCTGATGAATTGGGCATAGTTAGACCTTGCTAAGTCAATGACTAATGTAAAGTTGTAAAGACAAAGAAACTAACACAAAACCATTAATATCACAATTTGTTATCTGATAAGGGAAGAAAAATTATGTAAAAAGATAGAGGTGATTATTTTTATTTTAATACGATCTTTTAATAAAATGACTGGTCTTAAGCAACGTATTGTAATTTACTTATTAAAGTTTTAATCGCTTAATATTATTAAAGGATATTCAATACCGTTATAATATATATTTTCTTATTGTTGATTCAGTAATTTCTTCAACAAATTTCCCTTAGCTATTTACTTTAACAATACTATTTTGCTCATTATCGTAAATAATCAGATACTAAAGGGAAGTTTTTTCAATTTTAGTTTTATAAAAAGTAATTTATGTTTTTAATAATTTTAGAATTTATAATAAAGATTTGTTTTGCATAAATTATACTTAATCTTATTTTGGTACTTATATCGGATCTCTTATAAAATAAGATCATCGGTAACATCTTTAGTTGGAAAATATTAAATTCTCTATTGTGTATTCAAGAAAACTATTCAATCATTTCTAACTCTTGTGTACTGCAAACAAGTTTAAATTGTGGGTATCCAGACTCATTTTTAGATTCAATACTCCAACAGCTTTTCATGGAAGGGTCAATTTTCTTTATTAAGTAGATTCCTGAATAAGAGCAACTAACATAACTATCTTTTTTATCATAGATAGAACCAAGCTGCCATGTGGATTCATATCTTTTGCCGTTAATGATTCCTGGCTCTGGCTTTAACATACCTAAATAAACAGGTTTATCATAATAAACGTCAATTCTATCAAGAAAATGAATAAGGTTTTTTTTGTAAGACATTTCCCATCCATCTGGTATATCTTTAATTTCTGGTTGATTGTATTTAACTTCAATTTCAGACGGGCAAACAATTTCATATGCACTGGCAGTGCTAATCATACCTAAACAAATGGAAGCGATGATACATGCGATTTTCATTTTCTTATTCCTTATCATACATCTGTGATGTTATTTTATAGACTAAACAATTATGCCTTTACTCTATGCGAACTCAAGTATGATATGTTAATTATTGTCAAGCAAGTTATTTAACATTCGATGCATTTAAAATGTTAAATAGACAATATTAATGATATTTATAATAAACGTTTTTATAATTTAATAAAATTTCTAAATCACATTTATTAGTTTTAATAATAATCTTTTCAAAAATTTTAAATCCACCATGATTGAATTATATAACCCTATATATATAAATATTATTAAATACAATAAAAATGTGTTTGTATTGATTTTTTGGCTTAATTCAATTGGATGATTAGCTGATTCGATAAATACGGGTGACTCGGTTAAGGTAATTCTGGCAATAATACCAACAATTAATAAAACAAAACTGACTAAAAATGGGATACGCCAATAACCGTTATCTATAAGTTTATCGGTAGGCAAGCTAATGATATAAGAAAAAACTAATAAAGCGAGAATATTACCAGCCGGACTCCCCCACTGAGCAAACGATGAGAAAAAGTTTTTTAAGCCTTTGGGAGCATGTTCATTAGCCATTAATACTGCGCCACCCCATTCACCACCGACAGCAATACCTTGTAAAATGCGTAATCCAACTAACAGTATCGGTGCGATGATTCCTGCTTGTTGATAAGAGGGTAACAAACCAACACATGTTGTGGCAATACCCATTAATAGCAAGGTAATAATTAACGATTTTTTCCGCCCTAATCGATCGCCAATATGACCAAAAATTATTGCGCCTAATGGTCGAGATAAAAAACCTACTGCAAATGAGGCAAATGCCCCTAAAACTTGCACAAATTGATTATTAGAATGAAAGAAAAGCTGACCAAAAATTAAGACTGATGCTAACGCATAGATATAAAAATCATACCATTCAATGGTAGTACCAATAAAAGCAGCAAAAGCAACTTTTTTAGCAGATGAATTGGGCATAATTAGACCTTGGCAAAGCCAATAATGAATGTAGTCAGTTGAGACAAAGAAACTATCATAAAACCATCAATATCAAAATTTGTTATCTGATAAGGGAAGAAAAATTATGTAAAAAGATCGGGGCTTAGCGGGTCATATTAAACTTATAAAAATATTAAGATTGAATAATTATTCTTCACACAGTTTTTTGATTAATGGAATTATAATGCAGATTAACCGAGTTTATATTAATTTAAATTATACTTTATAGGTTTTGGAAATAGTAACTCTAAATTGCGTTTATCTATTTTAAACAATGGTCCTTTTTCTGAAACACGATTATTTTTGGAATTTCTTTTAATTAGGTGATCCATTGTAATTACTCCATTCTCAATTAAAGGCATTAATTGATTTAATAATGGCATTTTAGTATGAATTACTGATTTAAGATTAAAATACTCTTCACCATTTATAAAAGTGCTCTCGGCTTCAATCCAGAATGTTTCTGAATGTTTTTCATGTAATCTAGAGCGTAATGTTGAACCATTCCAAATCGCTACATCTTGTTTTTTTATTTCACAACCTTTTGGAGAAATATATTCGTGTATTTCGCATAATAAATCATCTCGTATTTCAAATTTTAAACCTTGACTATTTTTTTGCTGAGTACTTAATGTGCAGTATAGTTTAAAATCTTTTTCCCTTTGGTAGCCATATTTATCTAAGATTTCGGCACTGCTTTTACAATGACTATTTGACCAATTAGCCACTTGAGCAAAAAGTGTAGTACGAGTTTTATTTTTATTTCCTCTTCCGGATTTTAGTTCAATACCTTTATAATCGGGTTGTTTACTTGAGTTAGGCGGGATGCCAAGCGCACATTCAATTGACATTCCTATAGTAGTATCACCATGTCCGATCGCTTTTATAGGCTTTTTCGCGAGTTCCTTTAACTTAGCTAATAATTCATCTGCAATGGTATTTGTCTGTTTTGTATATTCACAAATAAAGCCATTAATTTTACTTTTAAATTCTTGTAATTCATTATCTAGATTAATTTTACTTAGGTTTAGTAAGTAAGGAACTTGATTAAAAATAATGATAGCAATTTGATCACCTGCCTCAGCAAAAGTACCTAAAGCAGTAAACCACATTCTTGGGTCACCTTTTTTCGTCACTGGTCGATATAAACTCATTTTGGTTTCACGAACAATCGAGGAAGATAAAAAGAACGCTGTAGATATTTTCTTATAATCTATTCCTTGTTGCTGTTTAGAGTAGTCATGAAACTTTGCAAGTTCAAAATGGGTTCTCACTGGTTGTGTTGCATCAAGAATTGATTTTTTTAATCCTGTTTTTGTTGGTTCAAAAATAGAATAATCAATAGAATGGAAAGCCAATGTTTTTTTGTTCTGTAATACATTAAGTTTGATCTCTGATGAAAGTTCATCTTTACGCTCTTCAGCTAATAATTCATAATCGTCTTCATCAAGCTCAATATCATCACTTCCAACAAAAGTTGTTGAAACTTTAGCTGTTGGCGTTTTTATCTTTTGAGTTTTATCGAACTCTCTAAGTAAAGCGGTCCAATTGGAGTGGCCTTCTTGTTTTGCTATTTCATCTAATGCTCTTGCACTAATAATATTTTTTTGTTTTTTAAGTATCTTGGCTTGTTTTCTTAAGCGAGCAATATAAGGATGTTCTTTAGGCATGTTTTCCCCTCTGTAATAAAAATTTTCAAAGAAATACATGCACTAAACTTACTGCCCACAAATAAGTTAAAAGTGCAAACGAAAAAATTTTTATTACAGAGAGGACGAATGAGTCTTTACGAGCGTGGGCTGGCGGCTTCTCTCTAAGCCTTGTTTTTAAGAATATCGAGATAACTCGCAAAAGTCAAATTCTATATTGTTAAGCCCTGGACTTTTGTTCTTTTCTAGTTTAGAATTCACCTCTAATATATTTTTATCTAGGTATTGCAATTGAAGTCTCAAAAAAAGTTTAGTCATATTGAATTATTTGCCGGATGCGGAGGTCTATCATTAGGCTTAGATAAAGCAGGGTTTAAACTCACGCTGGCTAATGAGCTATCGCCAATGGCAGCAGAAACATTTGCTTATAACTTTTTTAATGAAAACTTTGAACAACTAGCAAAAAAAAATAAAAAGCCTAAAAAAGCCTTTTGGCTTTCAAGTCAATTTGATACCTTAACTGAACGCTTAAGAGAGAATCCTTTTAATTATCCCTCTCTTCATAAAGGGTTCAGTGACATCCCAAATAATAAGAAGCAATTAGAAAACTCGCTAATCATTGGTAATATCATTGAATTAAATCATTTGATTGAACAAGATAACGAGCTTTTACTCGCATTAAAATCAGCATTTAATGATACTGAGGTTGATTTAATCTCTGGTGGTCCTCCATGCCAAAGCTTTAGTATGGCTGGTTTACGTGAGAAAGATAGTGACAAAAATACCCTTCCTTGGGAATTTGCTAACTTTGTCGCCAAAATTCAACCTAAAATTGTTTTACTTGAAAATGTTACAGGTATTTTACGTGCATTTAAGGATAAAGATGGTTCTCTATATCACGCTTGGTTTGAAGTCGCTAAAGTATTTGCTACCAAAAAATACATTCCACTTTGCCTACATGTAAATGCAAGATTTGTAGGTGTACCACAAAACCGACCACGCTTTATCATGTTAGCTATACGTCATGATGTTTTCCTAAAATTGAAACCATTTTTTAAAAAAGGAAGTGCAGAAGAAACATTATTTGCACCTTCTCTTAATTTTTATACTTTAGTTCAAAAAAACGTCAAAAAAGTAGCTTGGGGTTCTCTCCCATATTTTGATGTATCAATTGAAGAACATTTTAATTTATTTAAAAATTCTTTTTTAAAACACTTGGTTAATCAAAAGGAAGTTAATGTCAAATCAGCTATTGATGATCTTAAAATAAATAATCCATCGCATCCTTCTCTTTTTGTTAGGAATTTAAATGATAAATTTAAAAATATTTTATCAACAAGAAAAGAAATTTATAATCATGACTTACGTAATAATAGTCCACTCGTAAAATGCCGATTTCGTATTTACCAGATATTACAGCAATGTGATAGGTCTGATATTACAAATGTTGTACTTGATATTTTAAAAGGTAAAGAAGATAGGTTGCCTAAAGATATTTGGAATGTACTGAAAAAATTTGAATATCTACAAGACGATAACCAGATGAAAGTATTTGAACACAAAATTGAGTTTGAAGAATTTTTAAAATTACATCCAACCAAAAAGCAAACCCAAAAGGCTTTAAATAAAGATTGTCCAGCTCCAGCCGCACTTTCTATTCCAGATGATGCTTGTCATTATGATGAAAAAGAATTGCGAGTTTTGACTGTTAGAGAAATGGCAAGAATACAATCATTTCCGGATAACTTTGTGTTTCGCTCTAAAATTACAACTGGTGGACAGATGCGAAAATTTGAGGTGCCACAATATACTCAAGTAGGAAATGCTGTCCCTCCACTACTTGGTTTGGCGTTAGGAAAATCAGTTACTGAGTTATTAAGATTACTCGAAAAATGAGTTAATACTACCATTTTAGCAGTTTAAATCTGAATAATATAAAAAACATAATTCAGAACTTCTTTTCTACTAGTTAGAAATGAATTATTTGACGAAAATTCAAGTGATTTTGTAACATACTAATCCTTTAAAGACTCATTTTTGAACTGGATTTTTATTCCTTACTCCTAAAAAATCATTGGTTTTTATATGTTTTTTTATAATTAATTATATTTTAGGTTCAACAATCAAAAAGAAATTTTTCAACTGATTAATTTCAATCTGATAACTCTTATAACCTTTCCCATTCTCATATAATTCAATTTTGTCAGGAATAAAATAGACCGTAATATAACGAATATCATCTCTGCTAAGTTCCATATCAAAGTAACGACGATAACGATATTTTTCCATTTTCTCTTTTGAGATATACAAAATAACATCACAGTCATTAATTTTATCGTAAAAGGTCATACGAAAACCTAGTCCATAACGCTTAAAATCAGGTTTGACACCACCATACATAACACCAAAATGCTCAGTATTCCAAGCATAATTAAAACGTTTAAAATAGTTACATAATTTTAATTTTCCTATTCCTACAACATTAAGTTTTAATTGTTCGAATTCTTTTTTGGGTAACTTATTCTTTGCTTCCCTCCAAGTCTCAATTAAACGACTAAGTTGGTTAGTTCTTCTATAACCTGATTTTGAGGATTCATTTTTTGTATTATTGTTCAAAATAGTATTTTGTTGTTCGGGAAATCGAGGAGTTGATGAAATGAAAGAATCTTCATTTTTTATATCATCAGAATCTTCAGTTGGGTCAAAAACATCAATCAGGTCAGATAACTTTTGACGAATTTGCCTTAATTTAGCTTCTTCCTCTGTTTCATTAGGTAATCGACCTTGTTGATTTTCTTTTAAAGTATCAATAACCCAAGCACAATTAGGTAAGTGTTCATCTTGTTTGCGAAAATGCGGGATCTTATATTTTTTAGATTCTTCTGCACTATAGTGATAGTTAACCCCAATAACTCTAACCTTATTAGCAAAGCAATCAGGACTTGAACAATAGAAATGATACCTTGATGGATGATCTTCAGATAAATATTCAAGCCGAGCTTGATCAATTGACACTTCATGTCCAAGTTGAATACAATATGCCGAAAGAATTCTTATTTTCATATTTTTCCACTCTATAATACTTACGTTCTAAACACTTCTCTAACATGCCATTCAATAAACCTATCATGTAAATAATCGCTTTTCATTCGAGGTAATAAGATGTTTTTGCCATCGAAATCCCAAAATAGTTTTTCAACTATGTGGTTTCCATTTACCCCACTTGATACTTTGATTTTTAGATTACAATCAAGCCCGATAGCACCCATATCGAAAGCGGAATGATGTAATGAACATAGTGCTAAGCCATTATTTACAATGCATGGTCCGCCATGTTGTTTCCATTTTACGTGAGCAGCTTCAAGACCGATTGATACTGAGTCATACCTTAAATCGTAACCGCAGATGACACATTGATAGTTGTATGCACGTAATACGATTTGTCTGAATTTAGGATCTCGGTATTTATTCGATTCCATTAGATTGAAACCAAATCGATTAGTTAAGTTTTCTTGCACACTTTCAGTAAAATGCTGACTTAAAATTTGTTCGGCTAATTGATCAATAATGGAAGGATTTGTTTTTATCAGTCGATACGTTTGTTCATCAAAACCACCGAGTACTTGGTGTGAAGCAAGGGTTTTGCTAGTTGGTTCTTTACTTGTCAAAATTGGATTAGTGCAATTTTCAGAATTAATGAGTTGCCAAAACCCGTCATTTTTCAAACGCCAAAAAGGCATATTGGGGTAATAGTGTTTACGTTGAGGACCAAATCGAGCGAGTAAATCGTGTAAAGGTTTTTCAATTTCTTTTTCATAATCAAATAAGCGATCATGACCTTGCTTATATTGTGCTAATACATAAAGTAGCAATAAAGGTTTATGTGGAGCTCGTTGATCGCCTTTTTTCCAAATAGTGATATTGGTAATTTGTTGTTGTAATTGTTTAATATCCATCAATACTCAAAATAAAGGTAATAAGTAGAAAAATATTACAAATATCACATTCTTTTTGTGATCTACCTCACAAAATTTTGAGTTAGTGTGAAAAAATATTAATCATAAATGGTAGTGCTCAAGCAATTTCTTATAGCCATTGAAAATAAAGGCTTTGAAGCTATTTTATGGATACACGTCATTATCGAACCAAATTTATCCGGATTTGTATCCGATTTTGCACTTGATATGGGGTAATCTCAGTTGATGTCGGTTGATAAAGAGACTCCCTTGAAAGGTAGCTTGGAAAAAGCTATAGATATAAAAAAACTGCTAGAAGCAGATCTTAAAATTTGTGATTGGTGCCTAAAATAGGATCGTGCATATTGCGCTTAAATCTACTCAATGTTAGATACTACCAGTTGATAAACAATAAAAGCCGATTATTTTGTTATTGTTACATACCATAAATGTACCGAAACATTACTTTTCTAATTTTTTATAGATTTTTCTTCAATCATTCATTCAAAGACAACTCTTCATAATTAAATGATGTAAAATCATTATGTACATTAAATAATGTGTGGTGCTTCTATTTTTACCATGGTGACTTCCGAGGTAATAAAGCTTAGATTTTTTCATTACTATCAAAAAAACTTCAATTGCATGATTGAGGGGATTTATCTGTTTATCGTCGATTAAAAAAACACTGATTAAGCAAAATATCTTCAGCCTTTAAGCTGGTCGCTTCTAAAATAAAATCAGTGCGTGATTTAGATATTAGATATGTTGCAATATCAATCAATTCTTTTGGGAATACTTTAGCTCTAATATTAATAAGAGATTTTTTGGTTTCAGTTCTCATTTTAATTATTGTTTTTAATTTAGTATGAAAGTACTGTAGTATATGTTGTATATAAAATTGCGATACAATTGAAGTGTTATTTAAAAATAAAAGAAATAACTTAAAAGCATAAACGTCAGTGAATATTAACCATTAAAACAAGCTGCATAATTTTCTACTTATCTAGGGTTGATTTGCCTATTCTTAAGTGATTGGTAAGTTCACTTATAGGAATGTGTGCATGAGATAACGCATAATCAAAAGATTGTTGTTTGAATTAGACACTAAATTTTTTGACTATAATATGTGTCTCCTATGATTTTTGTTTATATCATAGAGGCGACTTTTGTCTACTTTTCGGGCGAGGATCGTTTATCTTATCCACGACCAGCAATTTGTGAAATTGATAAATGAAAAGCAAAAAAACAAACGAAACTGTAAAACTTATGTTACGGAGTAAATATTTTCAATAGGGTATTAATAGCTAAGTGGAAATAGGAATCATCTTGCAATCCTTTTGCTATAATATAAGCACCTTGCGAAGTAGACATAATAAGTGTTACGGCCTCTAACGGAGCGAGAATATTAGAGATAGTACCTTCAGAAATCCCAACTTTTATGATACTTTCTAAAGTTTGTTTCATTGACTCAAATCCACGATTAACTTCCGCAGCTAAACCTTTATTTTCCATAATCGATCTATCTCTAGCAAGTTGACCAACTAAACACCCTCTATCTATATTACGGGATTTTAATAGAAGATCTGAAAGTTTATCATATGCATTTTTATCAGAACTTAAAACTAACGTATTGAAATTTACTAATTGCTCTACATTATATTTTATTGCTGCTAGTGATAAATCTTCTTTACCCTGAAAATAATGATACAGGCTACCTTGACCAACTTCTGCACGAGTCAAAATATCATTTGGGCTTGTATTGGCTAGACCTTTCTCTAACAAAAGAACAGCCATAGCTTTGATTAGTTTTTCTTTTGAATTTCGTTTTGTATTCATTTTTGTGGCAGAACGTCATACCATCCTAAGATGGTATGATCTTATTAAATAATTATTTCATTTGCAATATTGTATCCACTAAACGATTTGAAAACCCCCATTCATTATCATACCAACTAACAACTTTGAGTAATTTACCATCTATAACTTTAGTCAGTTTAGAGTCAAAAATAGAGGAAGCTGGATTTTGAATAATATCAGATGAAACAATTTCATCTTCGGTGTAAACAAGAATACCCTCCATTTCTTCGGATTTAACTGCGTCCTTAATGGTACTATTTACTAATTGTGCTGTCACTTCTTTCTCTAGTTCTACTGTCAGATCTATCATTGAACCGGTGATAACTGGAACTCGTATCGAACCACCATCCAGTTTTCCATTTAATTCAGGTATAACTATACCAATTGATTGTGCTGCACCAGTTGACGTCGGGACGATATTTTGAGCTGCACTACGTGCTCGCCTCATATCTCGATGTGGGCCATCCTGAAGATTCTGATCTTGAGTATAAGCATGAATAGTAGTCATAAATCCTGATTTAATAACAAAATTTTCATGTATTACTTTTACTAAAGGTGCTAAACAATTTGTAGTACATGAAGCATTTGAAATGATGTGATGTTCATTCCTATTGTACATATGGTTATTCACACCTTGTACAATAGTCAAATCAACATTTGAGGCTGGTGCGGAGATCAGAACCTTTTTAGCCCCAGCTTTTATGTGTGCTTGTGCTTTTTTTCCATCATTGAATATTCCTGTTGATTCAAGAACAACATCAATTTTATGTTTAGCCCATGGAAGATTTTCAGGATAACGTTCTTGGTAAACAGCAATTTCGTAACCATCAATAACTAAATAATCTTTTTTTACTTCGATACTTTTAGTAAAACGTCCAAAAGCTGTGTCATATTTTAAAAGATGAGCTAGTTGCTCAATTGAGCCTAAATCATTGATTGCAACGACGTTGATATCATTCGAACTCTCTTGCAATGCACGTATAAAACTTCGTCCAATACGACCAAAACCATTAATAGCTACATTTGTCATCATTATCTCCTTTTAAATTAAAACATACTTATTGGTATGTTATTAATTGAATTATTTAACCATAATCAAATTAAATTACAATTATTAATCAATGTATTAAAACTAGTTTAATTTAATGGTGTACAAGTCTTAGTAAATCCATTAACATACATAATAGTATGTATTTTCATTATAAAGAAAAAAAGGAAATTGTAAAATGAAAAAAATATCAATTTTAAATACAACGTCAAATGACAAGGAACAAACATCACAAAACGTGATGAATCCAATACATAAACTCCAAATAACTCTAAAGTTAAAGTCATTTGGAGTTAATCATATCGAATAAGGATTTCCAGCTTCATCTACATTTGATTTTGAAGCAATAAAATTGATTTGTCGGAGTATTACTTGGTCTGAAATTACAAGATTTTCTAGGGCATTGAATAAAGATGTTGAGCTTGTATTTAATGCTATTGTTAGAAGTAAAAATCACACTATAGAGATCGTGGCTACAGATAATGATATTTGCCTAGCAAATAAATATAACATCACTTGCTCACAATCTATTGATGAAATGACTAAACAGTTCATTTCATTAATCAAAATTGTGATTTTTCTACTTGAGCTAAAAGGCACAGCGAGTCGAGTAAAAAATTTGCGTCACCTATAAACAGAATCTAAAACACTATATTTAAACTCTTAATTAAGGAAATACAAATATATGAATAAAAAAAATAATTATCGTTGGTTTGTGCTTGGAATCGGAGTGTTGGCACAAGCAACATTCGCAATGGGGTTTGCTGGCATTCCTATAACTGGAATTTTAATGCGAGAATCTTACAATTTTTCATTGCATGAACTTGGTTTTGTTTTAGGTTCAATGGGACTTGGTGTTGCAGCTTCTGAGATAGTTTGGGGAATCATCACGGATAAGTTAGGCGATAAGACAGTTCTAATTTTAGGGCTATGGTCATCAACACTGGTATTTGTCGTTATAGCATTATGGTTTACACCAGGAAATTCAAATAGTGGAATTAAATATTTACACTTAGGAGCTGCTTTGGCAATAGCTGGAGCTTGTGGTGGTAGTATTAACTCGTCATCAGGTAGAACAGTAATGCAATGGTTTGATGATAGTGAGCGGGGCTTTGCTATGAGTGTTCGCCAAACTGCAATTCCAGTAGGTGGGGCAATTGGTACTGGTTTACTTCCTTGGCTAGCATATTCATATGGTTTTGAAGTGACTTTTTTAGCCTTAGCTGTAATAGGTTTAACTGTCGGCTTTGCTGTTTTGTTTTTTATTAACTCTAAACAAAATGAATTCAAACAAGAAAAAACATCTACTCTTACCGTGTCACCACTGAGAAGTGCTGACGTTTGGAAAGTTGTTATCGCCGCAGGCTTTCTAACTGTACCGCAAATGGCAGTACTTACCTTTGGAGGCGTTTATATGAGAGATGTTCTCGATATCAATTTAACTTTGATCTCTATCATTCTCATTGGTGTTCAAATAGGTGGTGGAATTCTCAGAATTTGGTCAGGTTATTATACTGATCGGAAAAAGAATCGTATTTCTTTATTGAAGTATTATGCCGTACTAAGTGGAATTGCTTCTTTTATACTTTGTTTAATGGTGAATAACACTTACTCAGGTGTTGCTTTTCTTGTATTAACGGGTTTATTTGGACATGCATGGCACGGTCTTGCTTATACTGAAGCAGCTGTAAAAGCTGGTGTTGAAAGAGCAGGAACTGCATTGGGTATGGTTGGTGCCACAGTATTTTTTGCATATTTTTTAACACCTATTCTAGTATCTAGTATTGCACATGGCTATGGATGGGGAGCAGTTTGGGCGGTTGTAGCTATTTTAACATTTGCATCTTTATTGTGTTTTGTTTCTTTCTATAAAAAGAAAGAACCTTTAACGTCTATTGGTGATATCGATGAATCCTAAAATAAATTTTTTAGAAAATTTGGTGATCACATATTGTTGATTCCTTAGGTAGGAGCGAAGTCCTTATCTATATAGATTTACATCTTCTTCATGAAATTAATACTCCACCTACATTTGATGAATTAAAAGAAAAAGGTATAAAGGTTCATAGACTCAAACATTATCAACCTTTACTATTGATATTAAAAAAATCTGTAACTACTCCCTAAAATATTACAGTAAAAGAGTAGAACATTCTCTTTATTAATCCACAGAGGATTTAACCATGAAAAAATGACTGAACATCAAATTATATCTATCTTAAAAGAAGTTGAAAATCTTAAGATTAAGCAGATGGTTGTTGAACTTAGTTTAAAAGCTCAGCTCCAGAAGGAAATTACAAAAAAGCTCTAGTGCCTACTAAGAAACGTAAAGTTTGGGTAGTGCAATTGTAAGAAAGTCATTCTATTAATATTGCCATGAGCTGCAATATCGTTGGCTTAAGCTGCTTTGCTTACTATATTATCAACTTGAGGAAAATTTGGTGATTATATCGGTACTCAGTACGATGACTAATAAGCATTTACGCTGGGGCTTTGCCAAATGTTTTAATCGCATCAGAAAGCTGAGTTATAAATGGAACCATAAACGGGTGTATTGTGAATTAAGGTTTAATCTTAGGATAAAGCATAAACAGTGTATTGCTCGCTCCGCGAAGCCCTGAAAAACTATTAGCACCCAATAAACAAGTTGAATGCTGATCAATGAATTTTATGAGTGACAGCAGTCGCAATCAACGCCGATTTAGAACTTCAATAATGTGATAGATGGCTTTAATCGTAAGGCATTAGGCATTGATATTGCAGTCAGCTTGTCGGCTGGTAGAGTTACCCGTTATCTGGATAAACTGGCTGAACATCATGGTTATCCACTCGAATTTATCGAATCTTAAAATTTGGTGATTGCTGCCATAAAACGTAATAATAACCTCAATTCTAATTAAATAAAGAAACATGAATTTTACAAGCAATTCTCTATAACCCTTGCCAATAAAGGCTTTAAAGCTATTTTATGGATACACGTCATTATCGAACCAAATGTATCCGGGTTTGTATCCGATTTTGCACTTGATATGGGGTAATTTCAGTTGACATCGGTTGACAAATAAAATCCTTTGAAAGGTAGCTTGGAAAAGGCTTTAGACATAAAAAAACCTGCTAGAAGCAGGTCTTAAAATTTGGTGATTGGTGCCCGGACGCGGAATCGAACCACGGACACGGGGATTTTCAATCCCCTGCTCTACCGACTGAGCTATCCGGGCAACAATGGAGCTGTATTAAACACGATTCATGATTATCCGTCAATCCCTTTTGTGAGATATTTTGAAAAATATATGCCGTTTGGTTGAAATTTAACTAGTTGTCACTATATTAATCACTAATTATGACATAATATCGCTCTATATTTAGAGGAATTTTGGTATGCGAGTTTTTGGTTTTATTATTTTTTTTATTTATGCTTATTTAGAATTGAGTTTCTTTATAAAAGTTGCAGATTCAATAGGTGTGTTTCTTGCTTTAATTGGGATTATTGCTACATCAATTTTAGGACTTTTTTTAATAAAGAAGCAAGGTTTAAAAAATCTAAGCATTATGCAACAAAAGATTGCTAATCAACAAAGTCCAAAAAATGAAATTATTAAGAGTGTGTCTTTACTCTTTTCAGGCTTTTTATTATTGATTCCTGGCTTTTTAACAGATATGCTTGGCGCAATTTTGTTAATCCCTCGTGTTCAAGAGTATATTGTTCGATTTATTGTTGGGAAATTGCCTTTTAAAGTACGTTCATTTTCTTCAAGTAGCAATTTTCAAATTAATGATGTTATTGAAGGGGAATTTGAGCGTAAGGCTGATGAATAATTAATCAATTAAAAAATTTTTTAATTTTATTCTCTTGAAGATTTTAAAATAACCCCCATGTAATGTGCACTATATCATATTCATCATAATTTTATGATTTATTGTTAATAATTACTTAAGTGAAAATTAGTGCTAGGAGATAACTAATGAAAATTCGTCCATTGCATGATCGTGTGATCATCAAACGTAAAGAAGTAGAATCAAAATCAGCTGGCGGTATTGTTTTAACTGGTTCAGCTGCTGGTAAATCAACACGTGGTGAAGTTTTAGCTGTTGGTAATGGTCGCATTTTAGAAAATGGTCAAGTTCAGCCGCTAGATGTTAAAGTTGGTGATATCGTGATCTTTAACGAAGGATATGGCGTTAAAACCGAAAAAATTGATAATGAAGAAGTGCTTATCCTATCAGAAACCGATATTTTAGCCATTGTTGAAGCATAACTGGCAGATAATTTAACTTATATACAGAATTTAGGAGATATACGAAGATGGCAGCTAAAGATGTAAAATTTGGAAATGACGCTCGCGTTAAAATGCTTAAAGGCGTTAATGTATTAGCTGATGCAGTTAAAGTAACTTTAGGTCCAAAAGGACGTAATGTAGTTTTAGATAAATCATTTGGTGCACCAACTATCACTAAAGATGGTGTTTCAGTTGCTCGTGAAATCGAATTAGAAGATAAATTCGAAAACATGGGTGCGCAAATGGTTAAAGAAGTTGCTTCAAAAGCAAACGATGCTGCTGGTGACGGTACAACAACTGCAACGGTACTTGCGCAAGCTATCGTTAATGAAGGTTTAAAAGCAGTTGCTGCTGGCATGAATCCAATGGATTTAAAACGTGGTATTGATAAAGCAGTAATTGCAGCAGTTGAAGAGCTTAAAAAATTATCTTCACCATGTGCTGATTCTAAAGCGATTGCACAAGTTGGTACTATTTCAGCAAACTCTGATGAAACTGTTGGTACTTTAATTGCTCAAGCAATGGAAAAAGTAGGTAAAGAAGGTGTTATCACTGTTGAAGATGGTACTGGTTTACAAGACGAACTTGATGTTGTTGAAGGTATGCAGTTTGATCGTGGTTATTTATCACCATATTTCATCAATAAACCAGAAACCGCGACTGTTGAATTAGATAGTCCGTATATTTTATTAGCAGATAAAAAAATCTCTAATATCCGTGAATTATTACCAGTATTAGAAGCAGTTGCTAAAGCAGGTAAATCTCTATTAATTATTGCTGAAGATGTTGAAGGTGAAGCATTAGCAACATTAGTAGTTAACACTATGCGTGGTATTGTTAAAGTTGCAGCGGTTAAAGCCCCTGGTTTTGGTGATCGCCGTAAAGCAATGTTACAAGATATCGCTATTTTAACTGCTGGTACTGTAATTTCAGAAGAAATTGGTTTAGAACTTGAAAAAGCAACGCTTGAAGATTTAGGTCAAGCAAAACGTGTGGTTATCAATAAAGATAATACAACTATCATCGACGGTGTTGGTGAAGAATCATTAATTAATGCACGTGTTGAACAAATTCGTAAACAAATCGAAGAATCAACTTCTGATTACGATAAAGAAAAACTTCAAGAGCGTGTGGCTAAATTAGCTGGTGGTGTTGCAGTAATTAAAGTTGGTGCAGCAACTGAAGTTGAAATGAAAGAGAAGAAAGCTCGTGTTGAAGATGCATTACATGCGACTCGTGCAGCAGTTGAAGAAGGTGTTGTTGCTGGTGGTGGTGTTGCGTTAGTTCGTGCGGCTTCTGCAATTTTAGACCTTAAAGGTGCAAACGAAGATCAAAACGTTGGTATTAAAGTTGCTCTTCGTGCGATGGAAGCGCCATTACGTCAAATCGTTACTAACTGCGGTGAAGAAGCTTCAGTTGTAGTTAATGCGGTTAAAGGTGGTAAAGGTAACTATGGTTACAATGCATCAACTGAAGAATATGGTGATATGATTGCCATGGGTATTTTAGATCCAACTAAAGTAACACGTAGTGCATTACAATATGCTGCATCAGTAGCAGGTCTTATGATCACAACTGAATGTATGGTTACTGATTTACCTAAAGATGATAAAGCTGATTTAGGTGCTGCTGGTGGTATGGGCGGCATGGGAGGAATGGGCGGAATGATGTAATTCCCCTATTTAGCCAGTCAAAATAAAAAACCACTCCAATATGTGAGTGGTTTTTTTATATCTAAACTTAAGTAAAGAATAAAATTATATAGCGAGATGTTGATACAATGTGATTGAACCGATAACAATAAGTACAACGCCACCGATAAATGATGCTTGTTTACCAATTAAACAACCAATTTTTTTACCTAGCAATAAGCCCAACGTAACCATGATACAAGTTGCAAGCCCAATCATGGTGGCGGCAATATAAATATTAACGCTGGCAAGTGCTAATCCGACACCAACAGCAAATGCATCAATACTTGTTGAAATCGCAGTAAGAACTAATATTAGAAATGATTTTTTCGATGAAGGAAGTGGTTTTCCATCACAGTTGTCATCGTTATCTTCTTTAAAACTATGATAGATCATGTTTAGACCTAACAATAACATGACGGCAAAAACAATCCAATGATCCCATCTTTCAATATATTGTAAGGCAATATAACCAATTAACCAGCCTAGTAATGGAGTGATGGCTTCAACAAAACCAAATAAGATCCCCACTTTTAATGCGCCTAAAAACGGTGTTGATTTGAGTGAAACACCTCGACAAATCGCTACCGCAAATGCATCAGTAGACATGGCTAATGCTAACAATAAAATAGCCAAAAAACTCATGATATTTACTCTTGCTTCAAATGATATTTCTTTTAATTTTTATAGTTTATTTTTTTGATATTAAAAATAGATAGTTAGCTATCTTTTTATCGCCTTTATTTTTATAAAGTTCTGCTGTTTTTACCACATTACTTCGACGACTTGAATCATATTCAAAAAGTTGTTTGAACATAAGATCTGCTGTTTGTTTATCGCCATTTTGGATAGCACAATAACCATATTGCTCGTAGGTATCAGCTTTCCAGCGATGTCGATCCAGTTCTAGGCTTTTACTAAATTGTTGTTTTGCTTCTTGATAACGATTTATACCACATAAAAAGGAACCGTAGTGAACATGAAATAAACCATTGCCTGGTTGCATTAATGTGATACGTTTATAAATCATCTCTGCTTCATTATATTCACCAACATGCTGATCAAATATTGCCATTGCTAGCATTATTTGTGGATTATTTGGTGAATACTGAGCAGCTAATTTTAGATTATAATGTGCTGCTTTAATATTATCCTCGGATTCATTGGCTTTAGCTAAATAGCCTAACCCCAATCGCATTCTCGCTAATGCTGCTGCTTCAGGATCAAACTCTTCACGAGAGCTCGTTTGGCAACCAGCTAGCATGAGTATAACTAAACCACTTAATACGATTAATGCACTTTTCATCCACAACTCCTTCTCTATTTTATGCTGTTTTTTGAATAAGGTTTTGTTTTTTATAAAGTGTTCTTTTAGTTCGATCTACGACTTCACCAGCAAGTTGACCACAAGCTGCATCAATATCATCGCCACGTGTTTTTCGAACGATAACTGTAAATCCGTAACCCATTAATGTTTTCATAAACCGATCAATTCGGGTGTTTGAACAACGAGCATAAGGCGCACCAGGGAAAGGATTCCATGGAATTAAATTGATTTTACTTGGTACATTTTTCAGGAATTTAGCCAGCTCATGGGCATGTTCAACACTATCATTGATCTGGTTGAGTAATACATATTCGATGGTCACTTTACCATGATTAGCATTCGAGGTTGAAAGATAACGTAAAATTGAATCACGTAACATTGCCATATTATATTTTTGGTTAATTGGCATAATCTCACTACGAATTTCATCATTTGGTGCATGTAATGAAATAGCTAATGCTACATCAATCATGCCAGCTAATTTATCTAAGGCGGGTACGACACCAGAAGTAGAAAGCGTCACGCGTCTTTTGGATAAACCATAACCAAAATCATCTAGCATAATTTCCATTGCTGGTGCGACATTGGATAAGTTAAGTAAAGGTTCACCCATTCCCATCATAACAACGTTAGTGATAGGTCGATCGGCTAATTTACCTGTTACGCCAATAGCATTTGAAGCGCGCCAAACTTGGCCAATAATTTCAGATACGGTTAAATTACGGTTAAAACCTTGTTGCGCTGTTGAACAGAATTTACATTCCAAAGCACAGCCTACTTGTGATGAAACACACAAAGTCGCACGATCACGTTCAGGAATATAAACTGATTCAATCATTTGATTATTGCCTACATCTAATGCCCATTTTATGGTGCCATCGGATGAACGTTGTTCGATGGCAATTTTAGGTGCTTTAATTTCAGCTAATTTTTTTAATTGCTCCCGTAATTTTTTGTTAATGTCGGTCATAAGATCGAAATCATCTATCCCAAAATGATAGATCCATTTCATCACTTGATCTGCTCTAAATGGTTTTTCTTCTAGCGAAATAAAAAATTCTCTTAACTGTTGTCTGGTAAAGTTAAGTAAGTTTATTTTTTCGTTAGTTGGATTGGTGGTGTTTTGATTAGTTGTATTTGTCACGTCCAAACAATTATCAGACGATTTGTGTGTAGCTGATGTTAACATATGGCCTCGTTTTTACACATTATGGCTATTTCAATTTTTAGGGAAAGGATTATACTGGTTTTCACCCTGTCTGGCTAATATAATATTAATTAGAATCTAAATGATGAAAAAAATAATAACATTGAAAACAGTTACTCATTTTAGCTCAACTTTAACTTTACTCTTATGTTCAACGTTTGCTATGGCACAATCTATTCCATTAAATAAACTTACTGGACAATTTGATGAAAAAAAAGATAGTAATTATATTGCTCTCGACTCAACAATATTACCAGTAAACAAAAAAGGTATGTATTTACAGAAAGAACCAACTGAGCAGTTGATTAAGGCTTATAATGATTTTAAAAAATCTTATCCTAATATTCCTTTTATTGTAGTGAGTGCTACGCGTAATTACACCTATCAAAATGGTATTTGGCAACGTAAGTGGGATGCATTATTACCTAAGTTGAATAATCCACAAAAAATTGCCGAACAAATTTTAAAATTATCTTCAATGCCTGGTACATCAAGACATCATTGGGGAACAGATATTGATATTACTAGTGTATCGTCTGAATATTTTAAAAATGATAAACAGGGAGTTATTTTGTATCAATGGCTTCGTGAAAACTTACCTAAATATGGTTTTTGCCAACCATTCAATGAGGGACGAAAAGGGGGCTATTTGCCAGAAGAGTGGCATTGGTCATATAAACCAATCTCAAAACAATATATTGCTGAATATAAAGCAATACTTGATAGCAATCCACAGATGATTATGCACAATCTGAATTTTACTGGTTACGATAAAATTACCTTAGAAAGTCTGGTAAAAGAGTATGTATTAACCGTTAATCCTGATTGTTATTAATTTTTTCGCCAATATGGTAGTTTGATTGTTACCACTAAACCACCACCATCGCGATTATTAGCTTGAATAGTACCGTTATGCATAATAACGGTCTTTCTGACGATGGCTAGACCTAGTCCATAGCCTTTACCTAACTGTGCTGACTGAATACGGACAAAGGGTTCAAAAATACTTGATAATTTGCTGGCATCGACACCCGGTCCACGATCTTTAACTTCAATTTGTAAATATTTTCCTGCTTCTTTTAATGATACCTCAACCGTTTGGCCTGCATTAGAAAAGCGGATAGCATTACGAATAATATTTTCAATCGCTCGTCGTATCTGTTCAGAATTACCTTTAACAATAGAGTGATTAATGGATGATAAGTTAAACTCTACTTCAATAGATTGGTGATTGGCTTCATAGTTGGCATCATTAACTACTACACCAATTAACTCTTTTAAGTCAAAGTATTCATCGGTTCGATTATTCATTTCCGCACGTGAATAATTGAGAATCTCACCAATTAATTGATCTAATCGTTCCGACTCTAACTCAATTCTAGCTAAAGCTGTATCGATATTTTGTTTATTTTGTTGGGCAAGACCGATTGCCAATTGTAAGCGGGCCAGAGGGGTTCTGAGTTCATGAGAAACATCATGAAGTAGAGCTTGACGATCAGATATTAAGATGTTGAGTTGCTCTACCATCATGTCAAAATCTTTACCTAATTCACTCAGTTCATCACGACGAGGTTTTAACTTTTTAAATAACCGAACCGACAGATCACCTTGCGAGACGCGGAAAAATCCTTGTCTTAGTAACTTCATCGGTCTGGTCAAGTTCCAGGCTAAAAATAGACTGAACACTAAGCCAACAAAGATCCCCATTAGTACAATGGGGGTTGGCATTGTAAACAGAGTTTTTTTAGCACTGTTGCTGTGATCGGTTTTATCATCTTTAAATGATACCGAGTAAAGCGTACCATCTGGTGCAACCGCCATTCTTTGGTATATATAAGTGGTCGGTTCAAGTTCATCGGTGATGATATTAACTTGATCATTTTGTGGAGATACCAATTTTATCGACAATAAAGCCCTTTCACGTTCGGGTAGATGGGCGATAAAATTGAGGGTTTCATCTTCTCCGGCAACATGTAATAATTGCGCAATCATATCCACTTTAGTTGGCATATGATTTAAGAATCGTTGATTTTTATTCTCAATATAATAAGAGAAAGCAATCCAAGTTAATTGGAAAGTAAGATAAAAGATTATCCAAAATATAATCAGTATTTTCCAAAATAATCGACGATTCATAGCAAACCTATGGCTTGATTAACGGATACGATATCCAACCGCTCTTATTGTTTCAATGGTTACATCATTTTGTGCGACTTGATGTAATTTTTGGCGAATATTGCTGATATGGACGTCAACACTTCTATCATAAAGCTCCCGCGCACGACCAAGACCTATTTCAGATAATTCTTCTTTAGTGACCACTCGTTCACTATGTTTTACAAGTAGAACTAATAAGTTAAATTCGGTAGAAGTTAAATCAATAGGTTGACCATTCCAAGTACATAGTCGTTGAGGAATATCTAAGGTTAAACCATTAAAATGATATTTTTTATCATCAACCAATTCGACCGAACGTTCATCAAAACGACGTAAAACCGCTCGCAATCTTGCTAATAATTCTCGAGGATAACATGGTTTTGGAATGTAATCATCAGCGCCTAATTCGAGCCCCAATACGCGATCAATATTATCGCCTTTGGCTGTCAGCATAATAACTGGCATATTACATTGTTGACGAATGCTTTTTAGGACATCAATGCCATTAATATCAGGTAACATAACATCTAAAATTGCTGCACGATATTTACCTGACAGTGCTTCATCAATACCATCCTTACCTTGGTAAACACTTGTAATATTAAAACCTTCATTAGTTAAATATTCGCTAAGCATTTGTGATAATTCTACATCATCATCAATTAATAAAATATTTATCATATCTCGCCATTATTATTTAATTTTTGATAGTTACATTATTGCAATAATAAAAAAAAAGTCAGGTGGTTTTACTAAAATATTACATATTTTGAACTATTCCTGATTAATTTATTTACTATGCAGTTAAGTATAGACGTTTCAGATTTAGTCTATTTTTTGTTGTGTGTATTTTAAACAAAAAGTGATTTAATAAAAATCTGTTTATAGAGGTTTAACGTATTAATAAAATCAGTATTGAACTGATAAATTATGTTCACTTACTCTTTAATATGTGAGCTTAACATTCAGTTTTCAAGTTAAATAGAATAAAATAATTACTTAATTTTGTGGCTAAATGTTTCACTTGCTAACATTACGGTTAGTAATATGGAGATAAAAAATGGAACAACAAGTAATGTGGCAACAATTAATCAAATTGGTGAAACATGAAGTCTTGCCAGCACTTGGTTGCACTGAACCTATCTCACTTGCTTTAGCTGCTGCTACGGCAACTCAATATATTGATAAAAACAAAATTAGCCGCATTGATGCTTATGTTTCGCCCAATTTAATGAAAAATGGCATGGGGGTTACGGTTCCAGGCACTGGTATGGTGGGATTAACTATTGCAGCGGCCATCGGCGCCATTGGCGGTGATGCTGAGGCTGGTCTTGAAGTCCTTAAAAATATTACTCAACAACAAATCGAACAAGCCAAAACGATGCTCAATGAGCATAAAGTTAATGTGCAAATTGCCAATAATAATACTGCTATTTATTCTGAAGCTAATATTTATACTAGTTACGATCATGTCCGCGTCTGTATTGAAAACTCACACACTAATGTGATTTTGATTGAAAAAAATGGCGAAATAATTTTTAAAGCTGATAACCAAAAGCAAGATGATTCGAAAGATGCGGCTATCATCAAATTGATGTCGGTAAAACAGATATATGAGTTTGCCTCGCAGGCTGCTTTTGCTGATATCGAATTTATTTTACACTCAGCAGAATTAAATGATGCCTTATCTCAAGAAGGGTTAAGACGAGATTATGGTTTAAGTATTGCGGCGACATTACATGAACAAACTAAAAATGGCTTATTAGCCGATGATCTACTGTCTAAAGTGATTATTCGTACTACTGCTGCATCAGATGCTCGCATGGGGGGGGCAACGTTACCGGCTATGAGTAATTCAGGTTCAGGCAATCAAGGTATTACTGCTACTATGCCAGTCGTTGTTGTTGCCGATTATTTAGATGCAACGCCAGAACAATTAGCGAGAGCGCTTATTTTATCACATACTATTGCCATTTATATTCATAGTAAATTTCCGCCATTATCAGCACTTTGTGCAGCCTCAACAGCTGCCATGGGATCGGCTGCCGGTATGGCGTGGTTACTGGGTAAAGGCCAATATGAGCCAGTTGATATGGCCATATGTAACATGATCGGTGATTTGTCCGGAATAATTTGTGATGGTGCGTCAAATAGCTGTGCAATGAAAGTTTCAACTTCGGTTTCATCCGGATTTAAAGCCGTATTAATGGCGCTAAACCGAATTCGTGTTACAGGTAATGAAGGTATTGTTTGCGATAGTGTTGAAACCACCATTAATAATCTAGGGGCGATTGTCAGTAATAGTATGAAAGCCACAGACACCCAGATAATTGATATTATGTCGCATAAAGTTTAATTTTATCCAAAATGGTAAATATTAGGCTTTTAACGCTTTTAATATAACCAATTGGTATTATTTTTTAAAAATATGCTGGACAATATTATTTTTTATGCGTAATATTTCGTCCTACTTCTATGGTGGCTATAGCTCAGTTGGTAGAGCCCTGGATTGTGATTCCAGTTGTCGTGGGTTCGAATCCCATTAGCCACCCCATTTTATATTTAGAATGTGAAGCGATTTCTGACGGCGAGTAGCGCAGCTTGGTAGCGCAACTGGTTTGGGACCAGTGGGTCGGAGGTTCGAATCCTCTCTCGCCGACCAATTCAATAAAAAAAGCCTACTCATTTGAGTGGGCTTTTTTATTATTACTACTATGCATTTGATTCGAACCAATAAGAGGTTCGAGCCTAGTAGCACGAGACTGCGTAGCTTTAGCAACGACCCGTAGGGCGAGCATGAAATGTGAGTCAATCCGCTCCCGCCACCCAAATATACCCGAAGAATCTAATGTAAAATGGTACGAAACCAGTAATACGGAAAGATACACACTGTTTTCATTTAAAGGGTATACTGTTGCAACGGTTATCGAAAAGTAAGCATGGTCTGTGTATATTTGGGGAATTATCCATGGCTATCCTGTTATGCCACCCGATATAACATCACATTATATAAAATTGTTTAATTTTGCCTGCGTTGAAGTGGTCATCGCGTTGTTATTCCTTATTTGATGTAGTAAGCTGCCATGAGAGTGATTGCTGTTGACGCTGCCACAATTGAGTGTAAAGACCATTTTTGCGAAGCAAAGAGTCATGATCCCCTTGTTCCACCAAGCCCCCCGCATTCATAACCAGTATTTTCTGGGCCTTTTGTATTGTGTTCAAACGATGAGCAACAACCACAACAGTACAATGCTGAGATAAGTTTTCTAATACTCGATGTATTGCCAGTTCAGTAGAAGCATCAACACTGGCAGTCGCTTCATCCAATAGGATGATAGGGGCTTTTTTTAATAATGCTCTGGCAATTGACAGTCGTTGCCGTTCTCCGCCTGATAATGAGTAACCATTATCACCAAGAATTGTTTGATAACCATCCGGTAACTTTTGAATAAATTCATCAGCTTGAGCTAATTTAGCTGCCTGAATCACTTCCTCAGCAGTTGCGTTCTGATTACCCATCAAAATATTGTCAAATACTGATGCCGAAAACAAAACCACATCTTGAAATACCATGGCAATATTGCGATCTAAGATCTCACTAGCGATTATTTTAGTATCATATTCACCCCAAAGAATTTGACCAGAGTCTGGTACCCACATTTGCGCAATGAGTTGCAACAGAGTGCTTTTTCCTGAACCACTAGGGCCAACAATAACCGTTATCGCATTACTCTGAATGTGGCAGTTAATGTTTTGTAAGACCGGACAGGATTGTTCAGGATAGGTAAAAGTGAGTTGCTTTACAGTAATTTCATTCGAGCTAGGGATTATAGAGACGTTCCCATCATTATATGTGGCCACCGGTGTTTCACTCAGTAGTTTTTTGATACGTTCCATGGCGCGTGAGCTAAATCGAAGTTTTATTAACCCATCTCCAAGTGTTTGTAATTGCCGATAGACAATCAGTGAAAAAAAATTGAGTAGGATAAAGTGCTGAATATCTAAACGTTCCTGAAACAACAAATATCCGCCTGATACAAGTAATAGTAGAAAGCTGAACTCACTAACAAAACCAAATAGTGCGACTAACGCAGAGGGTTTAGTTTCTAATACTAGTTGCGCTTGATATTGTTGAAACAACGCATTAGAAAGACGCTTCCAAGCTGTACCAAACTGACCAAAACAGCGAATAACGTTAATGCCTTGTATATAATCATATAACTCTGCTTGTGCATTACTCGCAGTGTCCAACATTTTTTCATCATAACGACTGATGACACGCTGCGTTAATGACATAACCCAAAAGGAAAAAGGAATGGTTATAATAACTAGCAAAGCTAAAAAGAGATCAATCCAGCATAGCAGTGCCAATATTAATAACATCGTGATTATGGTGCTGGTAAAGACAGCTAAAAAATGCGACCACAGCCATTCGATTAGCTCGAGATCGGATGTTAAACGAACACTTAAATCCCCCGTTCGTTTTGCTGAAAACCAACCTAGTGGTAAAGCGTGTAAATGGTTAATAATTCGAATTCTAGCTTCAGCCATCATGGCATAAGTCCCACCAAAAACGTGGCTTAATGCCAAATTACTTGAATAAATTCTCCCCAACAGGCAGGACAATAAACCGACTGCGCTTAATAGGATTATCGGTAACGAAATAGTTTTATTGAAAACGGACAAGATAAGTTGTGCAACAATGTAATAACTTACTGTCAATAAGCAACCATCAAGTGCCGCCAGAGATAATCCTTTGGTTAGTCGACGATCTTGATAACCAGCCAACTGATAACCGGCACGAATAAATTTAATCAGCATTTATTTTTCTCCATTCAACTCGATATCTTGCCAAAGTTGACAATAACAGGGACACTTCAGAAGCAGTTCGTCATGGCGTCCCTGACCAACCACTTTTCCTTGCTCGACAACGATTATTTGATCAGCATGGATAATCGTTTTAAGGCGATGGGCAATCATTAGCACACTTCGCCCATTGCAAAGATTGGCGATAGCTTGTTGAATAAGCCACTCGTTTTCACTATCTGCATAGGCTGTTGCTTCATCCAGAATTAAAAGAGGGGCATCTCTTAATAGTGCTCTGGCGATGGAAAGGCGTTGGCGTTCACCTCCCGATAAGCGGGTGCCATTTTCACCAATTGGGGTGTCATATCCTTGTGGTAGAGAGAGAATAAATTCATGAGCACAGGCTGCCTGTGTTGCAGCAATTACCTGATCAATATTGGCATCCGGTCGACCAAGTAATAAATTTTCCATAACCGTGCCATTAAAAAGATATACATTCTGAGATACCATGGATATCTGTTTAAATAACTCTTCTATTGGCCAATGCTGGATATTGAGCCCTCCCAAGGTGATTTCACCGCGATCACAGTCAAGTAATCGTGTTGCTAAACGGGCAATCGTTGTTTTCCCCGCGCCACTAGGCCCAACAATCGCTGTTAATGCATGTGGCAATGTATTAAAGGTTACCTCTTGAAGAGTTGGTTTTTGCTGATCGTAACGGTAAGAAACGCTAGAGAACGACAACACAAGGTTTCCCATTGGTAAACTCGCTTGATCAATCACATCAGGTACTGTCATCTGTGATGCATTAACTATCTGGTTAAGACGATCTAAAGAACCCTGCCGTTGGGCTTGTTCCGATAACGCAAATACAAGGCGTGAAAATGGTTGAACTATTACTGGAGCAACCAATAAACACAGTAACCAATCAACTGGCGCTAAATCTCCATGAAAACAGCGCCAGGCTCCAATAGGCGCCACCAAGATTAAATTGCTTGAAAGTAAACAATTAAAGCAATTCCAGCCAAACATATTCTTTTTACAGTAGTTTTCTATCCAAGGTGCGACATTACGGATTGTTTGACTGAGTTGACGAAAAGAATCAGCTCTCAGTCCAAAACTTTTAATTACTGCAATGCCTCGGATGTATTCACTCACTTTTTGGGCTATATTGAGCTGTAATTCTCCCCACTGACGCGCTTGTTCGGCACTGTGTCGCATAGATAACCATTGGCAGCAAAACGCGATTGGCAATAATAGAATGGCAACAAACGCCATCTGTGCATCTATATAAAGTAACAATGATAATCCGACAATTGGCAGAGTAAGCGCTGAAGCAACATCGGGCAAAAAATGCGCCAGAAAAGCTTCTAATGCGGCGATATCATCATTAATTACTTTACGTAAATCACTTGCTGTATGAGAGCTGAAAAACGATAAGGGAGCTAATCCCAACTTGTTGGTTAAATGCAACTTTAAATGATAAGCTAGCTTTAATGCGCCATGATGAGCACTAACATGGCTAATCACAATTAATCCCCAGCGAAGCAACATTGCAATGAATGCTGCTACTAGGCATGAATAGATAAGTTCAAGCGACACGGTGGCAATAGTCAGTTCTCTCACCATGATGTAAAGTATCCAAATGGGTACCAACGTCATAATGGTTGAGATGATTGCTGTCAGTGTTGATATCCAAAAAGTCTTACCCATTAACTTTATTAATAGAATAAAACGCAGTGGCTCAGAAATGTTCATAACTGTCCTCGAACTTATATGATCCTAATTTAAAAGAAATCAACTTTTATGTTAACGCCGGCAGTTAGCCCTTCGTTAAATTGCGCAAAAGCATTATTACCACGAGCGTAAGCGTATGTGCGGTAGCGTTTATCAAAAATATTGTTGATATAACAAGTCACAGTAATCCGTTCATTGGTTTGCCAGCCAAGACTTATATCAGTTGTACTGTAACTACCTTGACGTAGTTGATTACTACCATCAAAGTAAAGAGGACCAGTCATATTCACCGCTATTCTAGGCATTAGAGCGCCCATTGACGTTGCAACCAAGCCATCTACGCTAAACCCAGCACCATACTTAGGAATAAACGGAACTCGATTATTAGCATAATCATCAGCAGTCACATTACTGGCAAACTTGGAGTGAGTTAAATTGCCATTTAGGGTTGCTGCCCATCCGGGGGTAAATAACCATTTTGCATCAGATTCAATACCTACAGCATTTGCACTACCCGCATTTTTCAATGTTTGAAAACCCATCGGACCTGAGTAAAGCTGCATATTCTTCGTATGGGTATAGTAGACTGCACTTTGAAGCTGAAAATCGTCAATTTCATAGCGTGAACCAATTTCATAGTTAATCGATTTTTCAGCAGAAAAAGGCTCCGCTCGAGTACCAGCTTGTGGTGTAATAGTAAAGCCAGCAGCCTTATATCCTTGTGCGACGCGCGTATAGATACGCCAGTCTGGTGTTAAACGATAACCAACCGAAAACTGGCCTAACACTTGATTATCACTATTATCACCGGCGGACCAAGCGCTATTATTACCATAATGCGTCTTCGCTTTATCATGAGAAGCACGTAAACCTGCTCCTAGATCAAATTGGGAAACATGCAAGGTTCCATCCATATAAGTGGCTAATGATTGTGAGGTGACTGAGGAATCGGTTGTACTCGTTTTGCGACTTTCATCAATATCTAGTCGGTATAAGCCAAATACGCCATCCCATAAACGGTCATCGCCTTGTGTTGCTGCGCGAATTTCTTGGGTATTTTGATCCCAATGCTCCGAGGATTGAGCTGAGTAAGGACCATAAGGAAAACGACGTTCATATTTCAGTTGTTGCCAAGCACTACTAGCAGTCAGTAACCAATCGCCGAAATCATAACTTCCATTTAGAGTCTGACTATGTGTACGACGATGCATGCGCGGATCTAAACTACCCGCAGACGTTAATAGTTTGCGGCTGTGGGTATTTTTATAGTCTAAATACGTATCCTGAGTTGAATGAGTTCTATCTTCTGTTGCACTAAAATTGACTTCCCAAGGAGCGGTTATTGGTGCTAATCTGAATTTAATATTACCGGTATTTTCATCTGATCCTCCCAATCTGTGCGAACCAGTGGATGGGTTATTGAATGCCCCCGGTTGTGATTGACGCAGCAATGTGACGCTTCCATAGAATAAATCTTCTACCATAGGACCACTGAGATTCAAACGGCTATGGTAACCTTTTCGGCTAGCACCACCACCATCAATATAACCACGAAATATATTATTAGGCTTTGCAGTGCTAATATTAACTATACCGCCCTGTGCACTGCGACCATAAAGAGTTGCCTGCGGGCCCTTCATCATGGTGACATGCTCGACATCGATCAAAGACTGGACTAAATTAGTCGACAGTTGTGGTACACCATCAACATAAAATGTGATTGCAGGCGAATAAAAATCCTGAGCAGAAGAGATACCTCTTAGCGATATTGCAGGAAATAGCAAATTACCACTGTTTTGTATATTCAGACCAGGCAGTACCCGAGAGAGTTTTTTCGTATCATCTACCCCCGCAGCTTCGAGTTTAGCCTGGGAAATGGTATTTGAAGATACATTCAGTGAAGAGGCTGCTTTATTAGATTGCTTACTTGCAGTTACAATAATAGTATCAAAGTCAGTTTTCTGATCGCTTTGTTTAGCTATTGGTTCTGCCAGCAATTCTTCATTATATAATAAGCCTAATATACACAAAAATATAAGTTTTTTTTTCATCGATTATTATCCACTGTTACTTTTATTTTGAGCTAAAAACTCATTCTAAAATAGAAATTGGATAACGCTGGTGTACAAAATCTTCAAAAAAAGTATAATTAAGTATAATGATAATTATTATCATCTTGTTATGGATAGAGAGGTGACGGATGAAAACCATTCGCTATAGTAAAGATACCCGCAAACAGGCAACCAAAGACAAAAAACTATTTGAAAGTACTGAATGGTTTAACATACAAGGGTTGCTTAATGCTGGTTTCGTAGAAATGGCGCCGTTACAAGATATTCGAAATAATACAAAAGTTGGTAAGCATTTATCGCTCGTGTTTATGCTCAATGGGGCTGTGCATCATCATATACATGGTTCCAAATCAGTCGTGTCTTATCAACCCAATAAGGTTTATCTCTCTTACTCACACGATACTATATATGGCACCGATTTTTTTCCGGCTAATTACAGTTATAAAATCATATTGTTACAATTCCGTCCGGACGAGCTATTAAAGATATTCAATGAGTGTCCACTAAATAGCTATCGGGCGAATATGCAATTTTCTTCACCAAATTTCTGTATTTGGCGGTTAACACTTACACCGGTGCTCAAAGATATAGCACAACGATTGCAAGCCGCCAGAAGATCTTCTGATGCTTTATCGCAACTTAATATACAAAGATTAAGCCTTAACGCGCTGTGGTTAACATTAGAGCAGTTAAAGTGCTCCTCATCGACAGATGGCAAACCGATGAGGAGTGGTTTAACTGGTCGAGATCGCAAAAATGTAATCAATGCACAATTATTTATACACGAGCACTTCCAAACTCATTTAATCATAAAAGATATTGCTAAAGTTATTGGTGTGAGTGAGTCTAAATTAAATAGAGACTTTAAAAAGGTGTTCGATGTTGGTATACACCGCTACATTATCAACTATCGCTTGCAACAGGTGACAAAATTACTTAATGAAAGCACATTAACCGTCAGTGACATTGCAATTCGATGTGGCTTTACGTGTGCTGGTCATCTCTCCAGACGATTTGTTGAGGTGTTTGGTGTCACACCTCATGCTTATCGTTGCAATTAATCCAAAATCTATACTGCTTTTAAGATTGAGTTCCGATACAAAAAGATAAGTACGAATAAAGCACAGCCCAAAGTAAGATTGAAGAGTGTAACGTAACCCAAATAATAAGCAACGATACCACCGATATAACCAGAACATCCGGCAGCAAGCGCTGCTCCGCATTGAAATAATGTAAAATCTAATCCAGCTTGCTTCAACGACGCTTGTGTGGTTAGGAACGAGTAAAGACAAACTAAGCCCACAGAAAAAGTGTAGTTAAAAAACAGATAGCTAACAATAAGCCATATTGGATTTATATCAGGCTGAAGACTTAATATGATAAAGCAGCTGATTGACAAGCATTTAAATAGGGTCGCCAATAAGAGTGCCCAGCGATAGCCTATAATTCGGATAAAGAGCATACCTGATAAAGTGCCTAGCATCCCACAAGCAGCACCGCCAAAACTGGTTACTTTGCCTAAATTCTCTAGAGAAAGCCCAGCGTCAATCGCAAAAGGAGATAGCATAGATGAAATTAAACGACCACTAATCTCAAAGAAAAAGACTAAAACGATCGCCTTTAGCATCATTGGTTGCTTTAGTGTTTTAATGAGAGAGGGTCTCTGATCGCTTTTTTCTGTAACAGGAAGCTGATTGATACTCGGCGCTAATAACAAAGGTAGCAATAAAAAGAGTAGTAATCCACTATAAACAAGTAAGGAGGATTGCCATCCCCATTTATCATATAGATAAATTAACCCGCCACCGCCTACTGCCATTCCTAAATAACCACATCCAATCCGTAATCCATTGCCGATACCATATGATTTTGAATTTAAATTCTCAATCATATAAGCATCACAAGCAATCTCACTCGTGCAACAAACTAATGATAATAAAATTAATAGTGAGATTAGTGTGATGAACATATTTTCATGTACGAATGATAGGCCAATTAATATCACCGCCAGAGCCACTTGTCCTGCAATGACAATTTGTTTGCTGCGAATTTTCCCGGATGCAGTGACTCTATAACGCTCAACGCCACCCGCCCAGAGTACTCGAAGTGTCCAAGGAATCATAGCAAGTGACACTAAACCAATAGTGTACAAATCCACATTATGACTCCGTAGCCAAGCCGGTATAGCTTGAAAGACAATACCACCGATTAATGTTTGAACAAAATAAAATGAGCCAATTGCAAATATAAGTTTCAAAAGAACGCCACCATTAAATATAAAAATACCCACAAAAGTACAAAGTTTTTTTCATCAATTATTAGCCACTGTTACTTTTTGGGAGCCAAAAACTCATTCTAAAATAGAAATTGGATAATGCTGGTGTACAAAATCTTCAAAAAAAGTACAATCAAGTATAATGATAACTATTATCATTTGTCTATGGTGAGTATTTCTCTGTTTTTATTAGATATTTTTATATGATTTATATGAATAGTAATGATTAACATGATAAGGTCTTCCTGTGATGTGGGTAGCAATTATCAAATTGATCTTGCTTAGCAATATATTTCTTAAGCAGCACATTAACTGTACTATATTAGAAAATTTTTTTAGCTTATTGATAGATTGTGAAAAAATTACCGCCGATATGTTTCGACGCTCGTCCACTGTCATGCTTTAACGAACCCTTTGGTATATTCGATTGGCCTAAGGATTGCTGCCGTTTTCTATATTTTTTGGGGATTATCCTGAGACTTGAGCAAAGGTAAAAAATCTTAGGGTCATTTTTACATTCATCTGGTTTGGTAAAGACTAAAATTTTGATTGGTTTGATGCCGTGTCTTCTCTTGATGCAAATTAAGGTAAATTTATAGCTGACAGATTGCTAAGTCCATTTTGCCACAATGTGATTTAGTAATAACATTAACAGACGATTAGTTGGTAAGATGGCGGCGTTTTTAGTCAATCTGTGTACTAGTTGCACTGCAATAGGTTCGTTAACTGGCTAGCAAAATTCATATAAATCAATCAAGTCTTACATTAGTAGGTAATTTTATTCTCTCGACTAAAGAAAATATAGGCAATAACGGCAATAACACCGAAAACAAGAGAGATCAAAAACATGATATAGTAACTATTGTTTACTGAAATTAGTTGAGCTTGCGTCAGATAGATCAGTATTCCTGATAATACTCCCCCAAATGCGCCACCAATCTGCTGTACAACACGCGTGATAGCACTCGTGTCCTTGATTTGATTTTTATCGCAAAATTCGAATGGAGAAGAGAGAACCGCAATCGTCGCAATACCCAACCCTGAACCTCGGATAATAAAACCAATAATTTCTGATAAGTTTCCGCCGATTTGAATTATTAATATACTTATGGCAGAAAATATTAATCCAATGCCAATAATTAAAAATGAATTTATCTCACTTAAACTTTGATAAATAAATTTTCTAGCTAACCAGGCACCTACACCCTGTAAAGCAAGTAGCAAACCAATATACGTGACAGCAATATTATCATTTATAGCTTGGATTAAAGGAAAAAAAATCATGAAACCAAAAAAGATAAGCGACGTTAGAAATCCCATAATTATTGCCAGTGAATATTGAGTGCAACTAAAGGCACTTAAGTCGACCAGTTTAATAGCCGACCTACTATTAACAAGAAGCGAAACTATCATCAAGCCAATCCCTAAAACCAGCATAATAATATTAGACATATCAAAAAAATGGCCAGAAGCGATATTTTTAATCGAGATAAAAAATAATATTAAAGCGATTAGGAATGTTATAAATACATAAATATTCATATTGTATTTAGACGTTTTATTATCAGGTACTGTCGTCCTACCAAAGAAAATAGCCAGAAGCACTAAGGGTACGTTGATAAAAAAGGCCATTCTCCAATTTAACTGTTCAGAGATAATCGCCCCAAATATTGGTCCTAGTGCGGGAGCAAAGACTGACGGAATAGCAATTAATGCCATAATTGATTTTAGTCTTTGTTTACCAAAATAAGTCGCTATTATTGATTGAGTAATTGGAATTAAAATCCCCGCACCAAGACCTTGGATACCTCTAAATAAGAGCAAAGACAGTAGATTATATGAGAAGCCAACCAATACAGAGCCAACAAGAAAAATGATAATTGAGTATAGCCATGCTTTTTTGAGCCCAAAATTTTCATGTATATAAGGAGATAGTAATATACCCGTAGCACAGGCCAACATATATACAGTCACCACCCATTGTATATAAGCATAAGAGGTATTAATGTCATTCGAAATCTCGGATAAAATAACATTAACAATGCTATTATCTAATAATGGCAGCACGCTAGATAGCGTCATAGCAAACACTAACTTTCTTTCGGCGGCCGTCAGCTCAAGGGTTTGTTTCATGACAAACTCTCTCTAAACGATATTTAATTGCACCATGTGTATATATGTCATCAAAGTTTGTTGGCATCACTTCTTTATAATTTTTATGTTTTCCTTTCATGCATCTGTTACCTTCTCAAAACCAGACTATTAAACAATGAATAAATTTGCAAATTACTCATTAATGCGTATAAAAAACGATTATTTGGCTCATTTACAACTTATCTATTTATTGCTAACTTGTTATCTTGAATTTAATTAAGAGGACTTTAGGATAGCCAGTAGAATAGCCTTTTACTAGCCAATTTAAGCCACAAAATATCCCATCGGGGCCACATAAATGAATACGCCACTCATCTCTCCACAGCTAGCTTCCTCTGATAGTGAACCGATGATCATATCGACAGTCAGCCACTCTTCTCAAAGAGTGACTCAGCGTCATGGTCATTCTAGAGGGCAATTACTCGGCACATTACATGGGTTAATTTCAATTGAAGCTGAAAGTTGTCAATGGGTAGTGCCCGCAACTCATGCGGTCTGGATACCGCCAAATGTACAACATAGTCTTCTTGGATCACATGGGCGATTCGAGGGATGGAGCATCTATATACAAAAAAACGCATGCATTGAACTACCTGTCAAACCATGCATTTTAGAGTTATCTGGCTTATTGCGCGAAGCAATTACCCGAACCATGTCATGGCATAATTCAGAACTGGAACCGGAACAGCAGCGATTAATTGCCGTAATCCTTGATGAGATTAGAACCATGCCTCAAATTGAGCTTGCACTTCCTATGCCAAAAGATATGCGTTTGTTAAAAATCGCTTTAGCTTTGTCTGATAATCCTAGTGATGATAGAAATATTAATGACTGGGGCGTTTGGGCAGGCATTTCCCGGCGCTCATTAACACGTCGATTTACCAATGAAACTGGGTTTAATTTCACACAGTGGCGTCAAAAACTGCGGATGTTAAAAGCGTTAGAATTACTTGCTACGGGAAAACCAATCACCGAAATATCTTTGTATTTAGGTTATGACAATATTAGTAGATTTATTGCTATTTTCCGACGAAATTTCGGGGTAACACCGGGAAACTATCAAAAAGCCATGAAAAACCGTCTCTCATGGCGAAACTTTACTAACTAAGACAATGAGAACCTTTCTGAGGTTTACGATGAGTGCAGCGAGACAGCATTACTTTAACAACGATCAGCAAGATGAACATAAGATGCTAGTCAATTGCCTCTTGTCGACTAAATTTATAAAAAAGTCTGCTTATTGAGTGGACTTTTTTATTAATGCCATTATGTATTTGATACAAATCTCGCACCGTTAGACAAAGCAACTTTCTGACTATATTTACCTATCTATTTATTCTGATATTGATTGATTCACCCCCTAAAATTCCTATATTGGTATTTATTCTATTGATTTAATTAAGTTAATAATAAAAATTGTGATCTACACAACAGTTTTGGTACTTAAAATTGACAACATATATCTTTTTGACTATTTTTTAATAATAGTTACGTTAATTTAACGTATATCTGTTTTATAAAAAAGTCCAACCATGGAGTAAGATTTTTTGGAATATCGTGAAATTGCTTCAAAAACTTATGTTGAAGAACAAATTAAAGCTAATCCGACTATTGTTAGTCAAAAATTGACAGAACGGGCACTAGCAGAACATTTTGGTGTAAGTCGTACAACAATAAGAAATGCTTTAAATGATTTAGCTATGGAAGGTTATGTATTCCAAGCTGAGACTGATGTCGAAAAGCATAAAATTTTTGAGATTAACATGTTAAAAATGTCTTCTTTTAGTGAAGAAGTTAAAAAAGAAGATGATATTGACATTAATATAAAAGTTCTCAGCAATCAAATTATTAATATGCCAGCTGAACTAAGAGCCTTTTTTGGCTCAAACGAAAAATTGATTAGAATTATTCGACAAAGGATATTAAACAAAACCCCGCTTTCTTACGAAATAACCTATTTATCATCTAATAAGTTCAAAGGTTTAGAGCAAATCGATTTAAATAATATCTCTCTTTATCAATTTTTAAAAGATCATTATCCAGTTAAACCTAGTCACGGCCGTGAAGAAATAACCTATGAGTTAGCAGCTGAAGATAAGGCTAAATATTTACAAATTATTGATGGCACACCAATTTATAAAGTTTCTAGTAATAATTTTGATGATAATTTTCAACCATTTGAACATACCGAACAATATCTAGTAGGTAATCGATTTAAATATCATCTATCGGCTAAAAATATCTTCAATTACGGAGAAAAAAATAGTGAAATTGTTTGAAAAAATAGCTGATCATTTAATCGAGAAAATTAACACCGGCCAATATGGTGTGGGTTCTGAATTACCTCCAGAAGTCCAATTACAGAAAGATTATGATGTTAGCCGAACAACTGTGCGTAAAGCCATTGATCTATTGGTAGAAAAAAATATGGTTGTTCGAAAGAAAGGTGTTGGTTTATTTGTTGCGCCAATGCTTTCTACGCAAAATATTTTAGAGATGACAGGTATTATTAAACCGGGTACTTATCAACATCACAAAAAAATTATCAAAGAAGCTTATTTAAGACAAGCGGGTCTTTATTACAGTCAATTACTGAAAATAAAACCATCAGAATTGATTTATTACATTAGTTTTTTAGAAATAGCAAAAAATAGTGTAGTGAAAGAAATTTTTATTTTACCACTTAACCATTTTCCTGATTTTCAAGTTTCAATAATAAAAGTGCTGTCTGCACTTGAAATCACCAATTCAGGTAAGAAAAAAGTCGATAAATTAGAACAAGATTTACAACTTATTGTAGCCAATGCTGAATTAGCCAAACAACTACGCTGCCAAATCAATGAACCATTATTTAAAGTGTCTAATCACTATTTTGATATAAATAGCGAACCGATTGCCATTGAATACAAATTCGCTAGTAATACTAAATATGTGGTGGATTTCACCTAGGAGGAAAACCAATGATTAAATTATTACGTGTCGATCACCGCTTATTGCATGGTCAGGTTGTTGTTTCATGGTTCGATAATGTTAGTGCTAATACTATTTTAGTTGCCAATGATGCTGTTGCTAATGATGAGTTTCGTAAATCAGCGATTCGGTTAGCTAAACCAGAAAATGCCAAACTGGTTATGAAGTCAATTGATGACAGTATTGACGCTATTAATTCTGGTGTAACCGATAAATATCAGATGTTAGTTGTGGTGGAATCAGTTGAAGATGCAGAAAAACTTATTCGGGGAACTCAAGAACAGATAACTAGCCTTAATTTAGGAGGAACTAAACCACGTGAAGGAACCAAAAATTACTCTAAAACAATTAATTTGACCGATTTAGAAGCGGATCTTTTAGCTAGATTACAACAAGATGGTGTTGAAGTGTATATACAACAGATCCCAAGTGAATCTAAGCAAAAATTTGAAAAATAGACCAAAAGGAATACAAAATGAGTATTGTTATTACAGCAATTATTTTGGCCTTGATTGCTATGTTAGCCAATGGTGAATACTTTTTAGGTTCATCTATGTTATCAAGACCTTTAGTTACTTGTACCTTAGCTGGGCTAGTAATGGGGGATGTTACACAAGGAATTATTATCGGTGCGACATTAGAGTTGGCGTTTGTTGGTTCTTTTTCTATTGGTGCATCTATCCCTCCAGAAATTATTTCAGGTAGTGTATTAGGAACCGCGTTTGCGATTGGTGCTGGTAAAAGTACGGCAGTTGCCTTAACTTTAGGGATTCCAATTGCTTCTTTGGTTTTAGTGGTTAAAAACTTATGTTTCTTGTTCATTTTACCTTACTTTGTGCATAAAGCAGATAAGTATGCTAGTGAAGGTAATGGTAAAGGCGTTGATCGCATGAATATTTTCGGCGGTTTCTTTTCTATCAACCTACCAATTGGCTTAGTCGTTGGTTTTTCTTACTTATTTGGAAGTGAAGCAATAAAAAGCTTACTTGATGTGATCCCTGAGTTTGTCATTAACGGTTTAGGAATTGCAACAGGCTTATTACCTGCATTTGGTTTTGCTATGTTAATGAAGATTATGATCAAAAAAACCAATGCAACATTCTTTATTCTCGGTTTTGCTGTAGCAGTATATATGAAAGTACCTGTCACTGGTGTTGCCGTTTTTGGCGCTTGTATGGCGTTAATTCTTACCGGTTACTCTTCATTTACCGGCAAAAAACTTACTATCTCAGACAATCAAGAAGTTAATAATCAATCAGGCAATGCTTTAGTAGGACAGGAGATCAATTATGAAAATGAAGAATTCTAATTTAATTACTAAAAAGGATTTAATGCGAACATTTTGGCGCTCTTTCACTGCTGAGTGGTCATGGAACTATGAACGACAAATGAATTTAGGTTATTCTTTTGCGATTCGTCCTGCTTTAGAAAAGATTTATAGCCAAAAACCAGAACAATTAACTACTGCTTATCAAAGACACTTAGAGTTTTATAATGTTACACCATGGTTAATTACTTTCCCATTAGGTATTTCGATTGCCATGGAAGAGCAGAATGCCATAAATAAAGATTTTGATGAAAGTTCAATAAATGACGTCAAAATTGCCTTAATGGGACCACTAAGTGGTTTGGGAGATTCATTCTTCTGGGGAACATTACGGGTTATTGCCACAGGTATTGGGACCTCACTGGCAATGCAAGGGAATATCCTAGGTCCACTGTTATTTTTATTAATTTTCAATATTCCAGCCATTATAGCTCGTTATTTTGGTCTCTTTATTGGTTATAACATTGGTGCATCTTTTATTGAAAAAGTGCAAAAAACCGGTTTGATGGATAAATTATCTTATGGAGCATCTATCTTGGGGCTCTCGGTGGTTGGCGCTATGGTAGCGACGATGGTGACACTAAATATGCCATTAACAATAGGATCTGGCGATGATGCAACATCATTACAAGCCATTTTTGATGGCATTGTTCCGCAAATACTGCCGTTATTATTTACTTTATTTATCTTTTTATTAGATAGAAAAGGTCTGAAAGCACCTTGGATCTTATTAATGATTGCTGGTATCGGAATCTTTGGTGCTTGGAGTGGATTACTCGGTTTATAAAAAGGAATATGTAATGAAAAATATTGCTGATTATGTAGCATTAGAACCTGAATACTATCAGAGTATTTTAGACAATTATCAAACATTATTTGTTGATCCTATTGATTTAAATAAAGTTAAACAATTTAACTCAATTGTTATTTTTGCTACTGGTTCAAGTTCTAACGCAGCTTATGGGGCAAGACCTTTAATGTGTAAAATCTTAAAGGTTCCCGTTTATATTGAAGATCCTTCAATCGCTGCTAATTATTTACATTACAGCGATCCTAATACCTTGTATTTTGCTATTTCACAAGGAGGTGAAAGCTACTCAACGATTCATTTAGTTGAAGAGTTTATTAAGAATAACCAAACTATCTATACGCTTACCAGTAACCCTGATAGCCCATTATATAAAATTAGTAATCATGTGTTATCTATGGGTATTCCGATTGAGGAAATGCCTTATGTCAGTGCGGGTTATAGCGTTACGATTCTTGATTTGATCTTAATTGCTTTAGTCATTGCACAAAAAAATGGCAGCATGGATGATAAACATTTTGCCAGTTACTTCGATCAACTTCGAAAAGTTGCACGCTTGCTACCTAAAGTTATCGAACAATCCCAAACGTGGGTAGATCAATGTCAACACAAATTTAATCATTCGCAACGGGCCATATTTATTGGCTATGGTGCAACTTATGGAACCGCCAGAGAAGGTGAAACCAAGTTCACGGAAACTGTACGAAATAGTGCTTTTGGTAAAGAGCTCGAAGAGTATATGCATGGCCCATATTTAGGATTAGATGAGGATGATAATATCGTTTTCCTTGAGCCACATGGCGTATTATCTGATCGTGCTGAATTGTTAAAATTATTTTTGACTAAACATGTTAAAAATATTTCGACTATTTATGCCAATAACAGTAGCAATCTTAAACCAGACGATTTGTGTCTTAATATTGATATAGATGAACTGTACGCATCACTATTTATGACGATACCCGTTCATCTATTAAGTTACCAAGTTTCAAAATTAAAAGGTCATAACCTTGAAAAATCAACCTATCCAGAATTTGATGAAATAACTAGCTCAAAAATTAAGAGGATTTAAAAATGAGAAAATATGACGAAAAGAAAGAATTAGACAGCATGAATGGTGCGTTAGCATTAAGACCAAAAATTAATGAATTTATTGATAAAATCCACGAGCGTGGTTATAGCAATGTTTGTTGGTTAGGTATTGGTGGTACCTATGCATCATCAATGCAAGCAGTTGTCCATATGAAAGAAAAAACAGCGGTTGAAACTTTTGTGCAACATGCGGCAGAATATTTAGTCACTGGCAATAAACGTATTACTAAAGATACGCTTATCATTATTTCATCAGTGACAGGTACGACACAGGAAGTGGTTGCTGCTATTGATAAAATTAAAAAAGAAGTGGGTTCAACGGTATTTGCTTTTATAGATAAAGCCGATACCACATTAGGCAACATGGCCGATTATGAAGTTGTTTACCCGATGAATGAACAGTTAAAATTCTTTATGACAGCCGATCGTTTAATGTTTTTAGCGGGTGAATTTCCAGATTATGATGAATTTTACCAACAAATGGATCAACATTTTGCCCAAAATATCGTAGCTGTTGCCAAAAAAGCCGATAAATTTGGTCAAGAAGTTGCTGAAAAACATCATAATGATTCAATGCACTATTTTGTTGGCGCGGGTAATCAATGGGGAGCAACTTATTCTCATGCTATGTGTTATTGGGAAGAGCAACACTGGTTACGATCAAAATCAATTGAATCAGCAGAGTTTTTCCATGGTACGTTAGAAGTTATCGACCGTGACACAGCAGTCACTGTTTATGTTGGTGAAGATACCCAACGGCCATTAAGTGAAAGAGTAGCTAAGTTCTTACCGCAAATCTGTGGTAATTACACCATTATTGATACTAAAGATTATGAATTACCAGGTATATCGGAAAAATATCGTGGAAATCTTTCACCATTTGTCTTCCGAGCTATTAATAATCGTATCGATGCTTATGTTGAACATCTCAATCGTCATCCAATGACAATCCGTCGTTATTATCGTTGTTTAGATTATTAAAATAGGAACTTAACTCGATGATTTCTGTATTAGTCAGTACTCATGGTTCAACAGCGAAAGGTTTAATTGAAACGGCGGAAATGATTTGTGGTAAACAATCTCAGTGTGAAGCTGTTTCGTTTGCTATGGGACAATCAACCGATGATTTTCAACAGCAACTGCAACAAAAGCTAAAAACATTACAGCATTTTGGCTCGGAAATTGTCTGTTTTGTTGATTTAAAAGGTGGCACACCATTTAATACTTTAGTTAGATTGATGGCTGATTTTCCTAATATAGAAATAGTCACTGGGGTAAATGTGCCCATGCTGTTAGAAACTTTTATGCAACGCAGTGAGGTAAATCTAGTAACATTGTTACCAGATATTATACAAGCCGGAACTCAAGGGATTGAGCGGTATAATATGGCAGCAATGGCAGCAGATGAACCAAGTGATGAAGATTTCTAAAATTGACAACGCACAAAACTAAAATAAGCCCGATAATTCGGGCTTTTTTTATTAAAAACCAATTATCTAAATTGCAATAATAATCTATATTTGAGACGAAGAGTGGGCCAAAACGAATGAATAATAATCATTTGATACATTAAGATATAAGTGATAGAACTAGATAATTATTCTAGTTTTATTTTTTATAGAGCATGATAAAAGGAGATCAATAATGTTCTGGTTAAAAAAATTTTTTTTTATCATTATTGCCTTTTTATCATTAGTGAACTGCATTAGTTGTGTATCTAACAACTCTTATTCATTAGTTGACAGTTATGGTTGGATGGAAACAGAAAAGGATCTAACTAATAATTGGTTATTATCTGAATCAAATCGTTCAATGAAAATTCTTAAAAAACTCGATTTGTTCTCATCGATTGAAAAACGATTCAGTGAATTAACAGATTATGGAACTGAACCAATAATTCATAATATTAGACTAAAGGGTGATAATACTTTTTACTTGAAACGAACAAATAAGCATCCTTATAACCGTTTGTTTGTTAAAGATCGATTCGGCAAAGAAAGATTATTAGTCGACCCATCAGTTGGTTATATATATAATTTCTACCCATCAAATGATGGTAAGTATATTGCTTATGCTATTTCCGAAAATGGCTCTGAAGTTTCAGCTATCAATGTGATTAATGTAAAAACTAAAGCACATCTAGCCGATAGCTTATCCGGCATAACTGCTTCAAATATAGTATGGGCGAGTGATAATTTATCTTTTTTCTATCATCGTAATAATTTTGCTAATTCTAATAATCGAAAGTTAGGAACGGAAGAACTCTATCTTCATCGTTTAGGCTCCAATATTGAAAAGGATTCGGCTATTTTTGGCAAAGCCAATATCGAGGATTATCAAGCTAATACTGACCAAAATATCAATTTATCTTTATCTGCTAATTGGGCAGTTGTTTCAGTGGAATCTTCAATATCTGGTGATGCCATAGATTTGTATTTAACCGACTCTAACTCTCTTTATCTGGGAAACAAATATTGGAAAAAGATCATCGATAGAAAACAAAATGTAGAGGATTTTTTTGTACGAGATAATTGGCTTTATTTGGCTAAATATAATAACTTTTCAGGTTATACCATTTCTCGACTAAACCTTAATCATATCCATTCTCCAGAAGAAAAAATAATTGAATGGAAAAAAGGCGAATTGGTTCTATTTACAGTCAGTAAAGATGCTATTTATCTTGCTTATTATGATTATGGAAAGTATAAATTTGTTACTATTCCTTTTTCCGATCTGCATAACATCAAAATGATTCCTATTAGTGATGGTAATGAGGTAACGGCTATTTTTTCTAGTTTAGACAATAAAGAGATTTTATTTACCCAACAAAATTGGAACATGCCACCAAAAATATTGCAATATGACCCTGATAGTCAGTTAATTGAAGATTCTAAAATAATAAATACTGATGCATCACTATTTGCAGATTATGAATCAGAACAAAAATGGGTTAAATCCAATGATGGTGAGCTTATTCCACTTACACTTATCCATCGAAAAGGAGTTAAACTTGATGGAAGTAATCCAACTTGGTTATTTGCTTATGGAGCCTATGGTCAAAGTGAATATCCTAACTATTATAATACTACTCGTTTAATTTGGCTTGAAAAAGGGGGTATTATTGCTATCGCTCATGTTCGTGGTGGTGGTGAGTTAGGGCCTAAATGGCATTATGATGGAAAGGGTAAAAATAAAATTAATTCCGTCAATGATTTTATCAAATGTGCAAAATACCTTATTGATCATCGTTACACCAATTCATCCAAGTTAGTTATTAGTGGTGTAAATGCTGGTGGTATTGTAATTGGTTCCGCATTAGCAAGATATCCAGAGCTTTTTGCCGCCGCTGCAATCACCTCCGGTATGTTGAATATGAGTCGCTTAGATCAAATTCCAATTGGTAATGCCAATTTTGCGGAATTTGGTTCGCCTTTCAATAAACAGGAATTTAAAAACCTGCAAACTATCGATGCTTATCTTAATCTACGTGAAGGTATTAACTACCCACCGGTGATGCTTTCAGTTGGATTACAAGATGCGCGCGTATCTCCTTGGCAGAGTGCCAAATTTGCAGCTCGACTCGGTGAGATAAATAGTTCTCAAAATGAAAACGTCTTTATTGTAGCTAACCAAGAAGATGGCCATTTTATTAATAATTTTGTCAATATGGTGGTGTTTTTTATGTGGAAAACGAATATTACTGACTAGTTTATGAAGTACTAGTTTTAGCATAATATTCAGTTTTGCCTATAAAATTATATATAACACCACGTTATTATCTGCTTGACTAGAAAAATAATTCTTATCTGACTTGTTTTATGGTGATTTTTTGCTTTAATAGTAAATGAATATTTCTTTATATAACATCTACTTTTGGAAATAAACTATGAAAAATGTTGGTTTTGTCGGTTGGCGAGGAATGGTGGGCTCTGTTCTTATGCAACGTATGGTTGAAGAGCATGATTTTGATTATATCAATCCTGTTTTCTTTTCTACTTCTCAAGCTGGTCAAGCAGCTCCTTCTTTTGGCGGAAAAACAGGAATATTACAAAGTGCCGATGATATTGATGCTTTAAAAGCATTAGATATTATTGTCACCTGCCAAGGTGGTGATTATACCTCTGAAATTTATGCAAAATTGCGTGCAACCGGTTGGCAAGGCTACTGGATTGATGCTGCGTCAACTTTACGTATGGAAGATGATGCAATTATTGTTCTTGATCCAGTGAATAAAGCTAACATTCAATCAGCCTTAGATAGAGGCATTAAAACTTTTGTTGGTGGTAACTGTACAGTAAGTTTAATGTTGATGTCACTTGGTGGATTATTTGCTGAAAACTTAATCGATTGGGTTTCTGTTTCAACTTATCAAGCGGCTTCTGGTGGTGGTGCACGTCATATGCGTGAATTACTGACCCAAATGGGAATGTTAAACGCTGAAGTTGCTAAAGAACTACAAGATCCTAACTCTTCTATTTTAGATATTGAACGCAAAGTGACACAAAAAATGCGTGATGGTAGTTTACCGACTGATAATTTTGGCGTGCCTTTAGCGGGTAGCTTAATCCCATGGATTGATAAAGCTCTTGATAACGGCCAAAGTCGTGAAGAGTGGAAAGGCCAAGCGGAAACCAATAAAATTCTAGGAACGAGTCAGATTATTTCAGTCGATGGACTTTGTGTACGAGTTGGGGCATTACGTTGCCATAGTCAATCATTCACGATTAAATTGAAGAAAGATATCAGCATTCCTGAGATTGAAAAACTACTTGCTGCTCATAATGATTGGGTTAAAGTTGTACCAAATGATCGTGAACTTTCTATGCGAGAACTTACTCCAGCTGCGGTTACAGGTACCTTAAGTACACCAGTTGGACGTTTACGTAAATTGAATATGGGTAAAGAGTATCTATCAGCCTTTACGGTTGGCGATCAGTTATTATGGGGTGCTGCTGAACCATTACGAAGAATGCTACGCATCTTAGCTTAATGATGAATAAAAAAAGCCCTGTTTATGGGCTTTTATTTTTATTGTAAAGCAATTTATTAGATTGTTTCTAACAAAGTCATTAACAGTGAACCGTTAAATAACGCTTGTTGTACTAAGGCAAATGCACCAATTGCTGAACGGTCATTAAGTGTTGAACAATTGATAGTTAGATTGTTTCTTAACTCTTCTAAACTTTGAGCATTTAACGCACTAGTTACTGCATTTAATAATACGTCTGGTGATTTAGTTAATTCGCCTGCCAACACAATTCGTTGTGGATTAAAAATATTGACCATCATTGCAACTGCTCTACCCAAATTTTCACCAGCATCTTTGACCAACTTAATTGCCAGTTCATCACCTTGATTAGCATATTTACAAATATTGGCAATATTACAGTCATCCAAACATAATTTAGTTGGATAACCCTGCTCAATCATCTGTTTGGCACGAAGCTCAATTGCTTTATTAACTACTCGATTTTCCAAACAGCCAAAATTGCCACAATGGCAACGTTCACCTAACGCATCGATTTGAATGTGACCAACTTCGCAGGCACTTTGGTTATGGTTGGTTAGCAATTGTTGGTTAACAATTACACCGGAACCAACACCTCGATGCACACGAATCAAAATGGAATCATCAACATCCTGAGTTGAACCAAAATAATTTTCCGCTAAAGCTAAACTTTGAATATCATTGCCAATAAAAATCGAAACCTTGAACTTTTCTCGCAAGACATCGGCTAAAGGCCATGCTTTAACCTGAATATGAGGAGTATAACGAATAATTCCACGTACTGAGTCAATTAAACCGGGTAAAACTACAGATATCGCAACAAGGTGTTTTACTTTTTTGTTGTTTTGCTCTATGAATTGATCGATTAATGCAATTAAATACTCTTCAGCTGATTGCTGAGTAAATGAGGTTAATGGATAAACTTCGGAAACTAAAGTGTTAGCGCCAAAATCATAAAGTTCAATGGTGACATGCGAACGACTCAATTGGATAGCAATAGTTTGATAGTAACCAAATTTTGCTTGTATTGAAACAGCAGGTCGCCCGCCTGTTGATTGCTGTGCATCAACTTCTTTGATTAAGTTTTTTTTAATAAGTTGGCGAGTAATTTTGGTGATACTGGCTGGTGCTAATTGACTAATTTCGGCGAGTTGAATGCGTGAAACAGGGGCTTGCTGAACAATCAAACGGTAAATCATTGCATAATTTAATTGTTTAATTAGTTCAGCATTACCAACTAGGTGTAGATAATTAAAGGTCATATTTTATCTCAATACTTTCATTAACTATCTCACATTCTAGCGGGTCATCTCTCCATTAACAACCGTTTTCACGTTTGAAAAATCACGATCAAAAATAACCAAGTTGGCAATTTTATTTTCGGTGATGGTGCCAAGTTGTTTATCAACGCCAATTGCTTTTGCTGGATAAAGCGTTGCCATTCTTAATGCTTCATCTAACGCAATTCCAACATATTCAACCGCATTTTTTACTGCTTCAATCATGGTTAATGCCGAACCACCTAATGTGCCATTTTCATCAACACAACGACCATCTTTGTAATAGATAGTTTTATCAGCAAATACCCCAGAAGTTAAATTAGAGCCGGCTAATAACATCGCATCAGTAATCAAAATTAAATGGTCTTTTTTAATTTTATGGCTATTACGAATATTTGCCCAACTTACATGTTGTCCATCAGCAATAATACCAACATAAACTTCTGGCTCATCATAAATTGCACCAACAACACCCGGCTCACGACCTGTAATATAAGGCATTGCATTAAATAGATGTGTGCCTAAACGAATACCGGCATTAAAACCACGACGGCAATCTTCATAATGGCCGTTAGAATGGCCAACAGAAACATGAATGCCAGCTTCAGCTAATTGTTTAATATAATGAGATTCAACTTTTTCAGGAGCTAACGTAATAATTTTTATTACATCGGCATTGTCACAAAGAAAGTCGATCATTTTTTGTGAAGGTTGGCGGATATAATTAACGTTATGTATACCTTTCTTTTCAGGGTTAATATAAGGCCCTTCAAGATGTAAACCTAATGCTTGGTTTGGATGTTTAACCAAATATTCACGCATTACATTTACTGCTTTAATCATAAATTCATCAGTTGAAGTGATTAACGTCGGTAAATAGCTGGTACAGCCATAAACAAGATTGGTTGCTTGCATTTTTTCTAATGTTTCAACACTTAACGCATCAAGTGTTTCATTAAATTGTACACCACCACAACCATTAACCTGAATATCAATCAAGCCTGGTGCGACGATGGCACCTTGTAAATTTTTAATGGTGATACCTGCTGGTAATTCTTCTTGTTTACAAACTTTGGCAATCTTATCGCCGTCGATTACAACGGCGTGATTTTCAAGAATTTCATAACCAGTATAAATACGACAATTTGTTAATGCGTACATTGAGTTATCCTTTATAAAACGGTCACTTTAAGGTTATCAGCTTCCATTTGTTGGAAATATTTTAGGGTTTTCACTTTAAGATCATCAGTACTCGGCTCATCACAAACAATAATTGATGCTGGATGCATTTGTAATGCGGTAACTGTCCATAAATGATTAACTGATCCTTCAACACCTGCTTGTAAAGCTAAACTTTTGTTATGACCACAAACTAATAAGATCACTTCCTGTGCATCCATTAATGTTGCAACACCTATAGTTAACGCATGTTTTGGAACTTGTTTGATATCATTATCAAAGAAACGTGAATTAGCGATAATAGTATCTTCAGTTAAGGTTTTGATACGTGTTCTTGAACAAAGTGAAGAACCCGGTTCATTAAATGCAATATGTCCATCTTGACCCACACCACCAACGAAAATATTGATTTTACCATAAGCTTTAATCTTTTCTTCGTATTCACGACATTCTTGATCGACATCAGGCGCGTTACCATTTAATATATGGATATTGTTTTTATCAATATCAATATGGTTGAAGAAATTTTCATACATAAAAGTGTGATAACTTTGTGGATGATCTTCAGGAAGACCAACATACTCATCCATATTGAAAGTAACTACATGTTTAAAACTGACGTTACCAGCTTGGTACTGTTTAATCAGTTGTTGATACATAACTAGCGGTGAACTTCCTGTTGGTAAACCTAGTAAAAACGGACGATCCGCTGTCGGTTTAAATTGGTTAATTTTGTTAACAATGCGCTGCGCTACCCAAGCGCCGACTTCTTGCGCATTTTCTAAAGGAATAAGTCTCATAAGATATAGCCTCTTCTGATATAATTAAATAAAATCTTTTTTTTTAAAGTAAAATATGTTGTAGGTATTCTACTATATTAAACTAATTAAGCAAAAAAAAATCGTGATATAAATCACAAAAAGCAAACATTTAATTTGCGAAGTAAAATAATATAATGTCAAATATAATCGACTTACTTACTTTTACTTAAAGATGTGAGATTTCACTATTTTTAAGTAACTCCCAAATAATAATATGAGGTAAAACTTATGGGAATTTTAGCTTATTTACAACGAATTGGGCGCTCTTTAATGGTGCCCGTGGCAGTATTACCTGCTGCTGCAATACTTTTAGGTGTTGGTTATTGGATTGATCCAGATGGTTGGGGAACAAACAATATTGCTGCGGCATTTTTGATTAAATCTGGCGGTGCTATTATCGATAATATGCCAATCCTTTTCGCAATCGGTGTTGCATATGGTATGTCTAAAGATAAAGATGGTGCAGCAGCATTATCTGGATTGGTAGGCTTTTTAATCATTACTACACTATTATCACCTAATACTATCGCTCTATTTGAAGGAGTTGATACCAGCGTGGAAGGTTGGAATGCACAAATATCACCAGCTTTTAGTAAGATAAATAACCAATTTATCGGTATTTTAGTAGGGATTATTTCTGCTGAACTATATAATCGCTTTAGTTCTGTTGAACTACATAAAACATTAGCTTTTTTCAGTGGTAAGCGTTTGGTCCCAATCATTGTATCTATTGTGATGCTACTTGTTTCTGTAGTGCTATATTTTATTTGGCCTATGGTATTTAGCTCATTAGTATCTTTTGGTGAATGGATTAAGAATTTAGGTTCAGTAGGTGCAGGTATTTATGGCTTCTTTAACCGTTTATTAATTCCTGTTGGTCTACACCATGCTTTAAACTCAGTATTTTGGTTTGACGTTGCTGGTGTTAATGATATTCCTAACTTCTTAGGCGGACAAGGTTCTATTGATTCTGGTAAAGCGATTGCAGGTATAACTGGTCGTTACCAAGCAGGTTTCTTCCCTATTATGATGTTTGGTTTACCTGGTGCTGCACTGGCAATTTATCATACTGCTAAAAAAGGTAATAAAGATAAAACAGCTTCAATCATGTTAGCGGCGTCTTTTGCGGCCTTCTTTACTGGTATTACTGAACCATTAGAGTTTGCGTTTATGTTTGTTGCGCCTGTGTTATATGTAATCCATGCTGTTTTAACGGGGATCTCTCTATTTATTGCTGCAACAATGCAATGGATATCTGGATTTGCATTCAGTGCAGGTCTAATCGATATGTTGTTACAATCTCGTAACCCATTAGCAGTACATTGGTATATGTTAATTCTACAAGGTATCGTATTCTTCTTTGTTTACTATATCGTATTCCGCTTTGTAATTGTGAAATTCAATCTTAAAACGCCGGGTCGTGAAGATGATGTTGCTAATGCAACTGTAATTACTGAAGAAACATCAGCACAAGAAAATGCACCAGTTGGTGGTGATTTATCTAAACTTGCTGAACAATATTTAGTAGTTATTGGTGGTAAAGAAAACTTAACTAATATTGATTCATGTATTACTCGTTTACGTTTAAATGTCCATGATACAGATCTAATTGATGAACAAGCAGCTAAAGCACTAGGTGCAATGGCAGTTATAAAATTAGGTAAAACAGGCGTACAAATCGTAGTTGGTCAACAAGCTGAAAAGATTGCAGATCAAATGAAAAAACTTGCTTTAATCTAAATTTTATCTAGCAAGTTTTATCAAGTTTATCCTCGTGGCCAATAAAACCTCGAGGATTTTTATTGTCACTTAAAAAATAGATTGAATATCAAAGAGTATTATAAAATCGAAAAATAAGAGTTCAGGAATGAGGATTTTGAAGTTAATTAAAAGTGTATAACAGTGTTTTGACCTGCTAGTAATTGTTGAAATTGGGTATCTTCAATCAGTTGATTAGGAATATTGATAGCTATCTGGCTTAAATTCCGATTATCTAACGAAGTTTTACAAACATAAACATCTTCAATGTCATAAAGTTCTAACATATTAAATGTTGCTATATAATCTCGCATCAAGATATCTTCTGGATGTTGATTAGGTAGAAGATGAAAAACACCATCACCCATAAAAAAGACAGATATATGATTAAATGTTGAAAGGGCTAAAGCGGTATCTAATGCCTCTCGGCCTTTGGCACTGCCATGTGGTGCTGAGCTAATAATGATTGCTACTTTTTTCATGTTATCAGCCTATTTTTAAAATTGTAGAACCCGATCTGAATTTGCTATTGCTTCACTTAACTCTCCAAGACCAGTTAATTCAAAATGTTCGGCAAGATTGTCTACACTAATTCCTCGTCTTTGCGCAGCCGCTACACAGACCGTAAGCTTTAAGGAATATTGTTTAGCTAAGTTTTGCCAAGCTTTGATTAAATCAAACTCGTCATTAGCCGGATCCGTATAACAGTTGGCGTTGTAAACACCATCCGCATAAAAAAAGATATTATCGATGGAATGATTAGTGCTTGAAAGCAGTATTTGCGCGAATTGATAAGCGCAATAAGCAGATTGGGCCCCATAAGCGGGACCCATAATAACCAGTGTATAATTTAATGGATTCATAAAATTAGTTAGCTGCTGGTTGTTCTTGTGTTTGTTCTGGTTCGGTTTTTACTGCCGGTGTTGATTCTTGATTATTTTCCTTATCGCTATCTATACCAAGTAGCTCAACTTCAAAAACTAAAGTTGATGCAGGTGTTATACCTGGTTTATCGCCTTGACTTGGGAAACTTTGGTCACCATAGGCTAATTCAGGTGGAACAACTAATTTAATTTTACCACCAACACCAATTAATTGGATCCCTTCTGTCCAACCTTTAATTACTCCATTGAGTGGGAAAGTTGCTGGTTCATTACGATCATAAGAACTGTCAAATGTACGACCATCTGTTAATGTACCAACATAATGGACAATAACAGTATCTTCTGCTGTCGGATGACGACCGGTTCCTTCATTAATGACTTTATACATTAAACCAGATTTAGTTTTAATTACACCTTCTTGCTTAGCAAAATCCTCGCGGTATTTTTCACCAGCAGCAGTATTTTCAGTTTTTTGTTTTTCAAAACGAGCTTGGCTTTCTTCTTGAATTCGTTTACCAAATGCATCTAACACATTTTTAACTTCGTCTTGGCTAAGTTGTGAGGCACCACGCATGGTTTCATTAAAGCCACTGATTAGGTATTCTTGATCGGCAGTTACTTCATTTTGTTCTAAATTTGATTTCATATAGTTAGCAAATGAAGAACCTAACGCATAGGCTTCTTTTTGCGCATCAGTTGAAATTGTCGCTTTATCTGCTGAGTTTTGTGCAATAGTTGCTTCAGTTTTGCTTTCTGTCACATTGATATTTTCAGCACTATTTGTTGTTGCAGTGGTTGTTGCTGGTGCTTTGTTTTCTTCGGTAGCTTTTTTCTCATCGCAGCCCGCTAATGCTAATACGATAGCACTACTTACTAATGTCATTTTTATAAATGATTTCATTCTACTCTCCAAGTTAATCATCTTTTTAGCTAAATATTGAACGTATTATATATGATCTAATATAGTATAAAATAGTATTTACATATCATTTAGATAATTAATTACATTAATTTGTTTTTTTTAGTCATCACAAATTTTAAAATTTGGCGTTTAAATCACTCCTTGAGTGAAAGTAGTATCCTCAGTTATAATACAAATAAGTTATAAAATATAATTTATAAGGATAGCTATTTTGACTACCGAACTTAATACCCTTGATATTGAAGAAATTATCAGTTTACTACCACACCGTTATCCATTTTTGATGGTTGATCGTGTACTTAGCTATGAGAAAGGTAAAACATTAAAAGCCATTAAAAATGTCACTTTTAATGAACCGTTTTTCCAAGGTCACTTCCCGAATAAACCGATTTTCCCAGGCGTTTTAATTTTGGAAGCAATGGCACAAGCAACGGGAATTTTAGCGTTTAAAAGTATTGAAGAATTGTCACCAGGTCAACTTTACTATTTTGCTTCAATCGATAAAGCTCGCTTTAAACGACCTGTGGTGCCAGGTGATCAAATTATGCTTGATGTTGAATATATTAAAGAACGTCGTGGTATAGCATTGTTCCATGGTGTTGCAACAGTTGATGGCAAATTAGTTTGCGAAGCTGAGATGATGTGTGCTCGTAAATAATTTTGATTTTGAAAAATCCCAAACGTATTAAGGAATTGCTATGGCAACGGAAATACACCCAAGTTCAGTAATAGAAAAGGGGGCAAAGATTGGTGATAATGTCAAAATCGGGCCTTTTTGTTATATTGGTGAAAATGTTGAAATAGGTGATGGTACCTTTTTAAAATCACATGTTGTCGTTAATGGACACACCAAAATTGGTCAAAATAATCAAATCTATCAATTTGCTTCAATTGGTGAAGTTAACCAAGATCTGAAATATCGTGGTGAACCAACTCGCACCGAAATTGGTGATCGCAATATGATTCGGGAAAGTGTGACGATTCATCGTGGCACTGTTCAAGGTGGTGAGTTAACCCGTATTGGTAGTGATAATTTATTGATGATTAATGCCCATGTTGCGCATGATTGTATCATTGGTGATCGTTGTATTTTGGCTAATAATGCCACGCTTGGTGGTCATGTTCAGTTAGATGATCATGTGATTATTGGCGGTATGACCGCAGTACACCAATTTTGTGTAATCGGTTCTCACGTTATGGTTGGCGGTTGTTCTGGCGTTGCTCAAGATGTACCTCCTTATGTTATTGCTCAAGGAAATCACGCAACACCACATGGCGTCAATTATGAAGGCTTGAAACGTCGTGGCTTTAGTAAAGAAGCACTACAAGCCATCCGTAACACGTACAAAATTCTATATCGAAATGGATTAACGCTTGACGATGCAAAAGTTGAAATTGCAATGCTAGCTAAACAGTATCCAGAAATACAGCTGTTTAATGACTTTTTTGCTCGTTCAACCCGAGGCATTATCCGTTAATGACAGATAAGCAGTTAACCATTGCTCTGGTCGCTGGTGAAACATCTGGCGATATTCTTGGTGCCGGTTTAATTCGCACTCTTAAAAAACACCATCCTAATATTAAATTTGTCGGTATTGCTGGTCCACTAATGCAAACTGAAGGTTGCCAAGCTTGGTATGAAATGGACGAGCTATCAGTGATGGGGATTGTTGAGGTATTAGGTCGGCTACGGCGTATTTTAGTTATTCGTCGTGATATTACTAAACGTTTGATTGATCTCAAACCCGATGTTTTTATTGGTATTGATGCGCCGGATTTTAATCTCTCGTTAGAAGGTAAACTTAAGCAAGCTGGGATTAAAACGATTCATTATGTCAGTCCTTCTGTTTGGGCTTGGAAGCAAAAGCGGGTATTTAAGATTAAACGCAATACAAATTTAATTTTAGCTTTTCTGCCTTTCGAGAAAGCCTTTTATGATAAATTTGATGTACCTTGTCGATTTATTGGTCATAAAATGGCCGATGATATTCCCCTCGAACCCAATCAAACAGCTATGCGTCAACAGTTAGGTATTCCTGTTGATTGCCAATGCTTAGCCTTATTACCCGGCAGTCGCCATGCCGAAGTGACATTATTATCTGAGCCTTTTTTAAAAGCAGCGCAATTGTTACGTGATAAATTCCCTGATTTAAATATTGTAGTTCCATTAGTGAATAGCAAAAGAAGAGCGGAATTTGAACAAATAAAGGCAGAGATTGCACCAGAGCTTAAGCTGCAATTATTAGATGGTTATGCTCGGGAAGCTATGATTGCCAGTAATGCTGCAATTTTAGCTTCAGGGACGGTGGCACTTGAGTGTATGCTGGCTAAATGCCCAATGGTTGTTGGCTATAAAATGAAAGCTTTCACCTTTTGGCTGGCAAAAAAACTTATCAAAACCCCTTATGTTTCTCTACCTAATATTCTAGCGGGTAAAGAAATCGTCCCTGAATTATTACAGCACGACTGTACACCAGAAAATATCGCTAATCATGTTTTACCTTTTTTAGAAAGTGACAACACCGAACTAAAAGCAACATTTTTAGCTTTACATAAACAAATTCGCTGTAATGCTGATGAACAAGCTGCCCAGGCGGTATTAGATGTATTAGAGGATTCCCCTTGTTATTAGAGTTTACTTACCCTGATGCGACATTAATTGCCGGTGTTGATGAAGTTGGTCGCGGACCACTTTGTGGCGATGTCGTAACTGCTGCGGTGATTTTAGATCCGAATAAACCGATTGAGGGATTAACTGATTCTAAAAAATTATCAGAAAAAAAACGTGAAGCGCTCTTTGATATTATTAAACAAAATGCATTAGCATGGTGTGTCGCTAGAGCATCGGTTGATGAAATTGATGAACTCAATATCCTACATGCTACCATGCTGGCAATGCAACGAGCCGTGTCTGGCTTAAACATTAAACCAAATTATGTGTTAGTTGATGGTAATCGTTGCCCTAATTTTGGTATTCGAACCCAAGCAGTGGTTAAAGGTGATCTGTTAGTGGCTGAAATTAGTGCTGCATCGATCTTAGCCAAAGTGACCCGTGATCGTGAAATGGTTGAGCTTGATAAGTTATACCCTCAATATGGTTTAGCTAAACATAAAGGCTATCCAACCAAAGATCATTTAAACGCCATTGAACAACATGGCGTGAATCATCTATATCGTAAAAGCTTTACACCAATAAAAAGATTATTACTAATTTAATCCCGCTTATCAACAGTGCTAAGTAGTGGTGAATTAAATATCGCAACCGGTGATATCACCGTTTCTTGATATGGAATGTTATTACCATAACGTTCTTTTAGTTTTTGTTTAACCGCCGGCGATGATAAATTAAAATCTTTAATTGTTTGTAATTGACCAATTTTTAATTTAAGCGCTCGATTATAAATTTTCCACACTAATTCTGAACAATAAATATATTTGTCATCCCAACCAAACCAAATATCGTAAGGTTTGTTTTCAAATTTATGGGCAACTTGTTTTAAACTGGTAATTTCTTGCTGAGATAAAGGATGATTTTTTAACCGTTTAATCACATATGTTTTATTTTTACCACGATTTATCCATTTATCTAACGGGGTATAAATAACTTTACTTGCTGCTTCAAAAACATAAGGTTTGCCATTTTTAATAAAAATTATTCCTACATGACTATAAGGTGAATTTGTTGCTTGCTCAATGGCTTTACTTTGATTTGATTGAGAAGATTGGAAAATGACATCGCCATCATGTGGCTGATAATTTGCTATAGCTGTGTAACTAGCGCAAAGTAAACTAAAAATGAAAATAAAACGCATCATCTATTATCTAAAAATTGTAATTAAGATAATAGTATAAGTGAAAACAGCTACTTAACAAAATTTTTCAGTAGCTGTTAAATATTTTTTAGCAATTAATCACGATTACTAAAAATCGAAGTTGATTTGGTTTTATACATAAATTTGCTAGCACTGGCGAAACGAATAGTTTTAAAAATACCAAGTAAGCTTGCTTGATGCATACGATAGAGTAGTTTGTGGATCATTAAAGCGAAAAATCCTTTCACTCCCATTTCACTATTACCAATTAATTTGACTACACCTTCAGCAGTATCATGTAATGAAATCACAGTACCTTTATCAGTGTATTTAAATGTTTTTAATGATTGGTTGTTTAATAATCTAACGATATTTTCATAGCAAATTTTTGCCATTTGATGAGCTGCTTGAGCGGTAGGTGGTGAAGCATGACCATTGTCTTGCATTGCGTATGCACAATCACCAATAACAAAAATACTGTCATCACGAGATGTTTGTAATGTTGGTTTTACCACTAATTGATTTGATCGGCTTGATTCTAGACCAGCGATCTCTTTTAAATAATCAGGAGCTTTAACGCCAGCAGTCCAAATCATCATATCGGCTTTAATGATTTCACCTTCTTTCGGATAAAACCCATCGCCTTCCGCTTTAGTGATCATAGTATTGGTTAATACATGAATCCCTTGTTTTTTCAGTGTGTTAGTAATACTAGCTGCGGTTTTTTCTGGTAAAGCTGGTAAAATACGATCGGTTGCTTCAATGACTGAAACATCTAATAGATCGGAACACATTTTATTACGACCGCAAGCACCAAATGTTTCCACCATATGAGGTAATTCAGAAGCTAATTCGACTCCAGTCGCTCCACCGCCAACGATAGCAATATGAATTTTATCTTCTTTTGTGGTTTGATCGTCATCAATGATCGAACAAAAACCAGTAAATTTATTAATTAAGGTTTCACGTAGGCGAATAGCGGCATTTTGGTCATCTAAGAAGATACAATGTTCTTTCACACCAGGGGTACCAAAGTCATTAGAGGTGCTACCAATAGCAATAACTAAAATATTATAATCAACAAGAAAAGTTTCATCGTTATGATTGATAATGCTAATTTGCTTTTGGTTGCGATCAAGGTTGGTGAAGGTACCTTGAGTAAATTCGAAATTATGCTGTTGTCCTTGAGATGCATAATAAATATTATCAACTTGCTCATCAAGTACGCCAGTTGCTACTTCATGTAATAGTGGTTTCCATAAATGATAACTGTTTTTATCAATTAAGGTAATTTGAGCTTTATCAGTTTTGCCTAATTTATCGCCTAGGTCGGTAGCAAGCTCTAAACCGCCAGCACCACCGCCAATAATAATTATTTTTTGCATATTTTAAGCCTTATTATTTCAATTAAAAAATATCATACTAAATAAGTAGGTTTTTATCTATTTTTTTTGACTGATAACATTTATAAATAAAATCTATTAAAATGATGGTTTACAATTATTGAAATTTATTTAAGGCTAAAATAGAATAATCTGTTAATATAGTTGTAAATAATTCCTTCTAATTCTTATTTGAGCATAAAATATAGCTTAGATTGTTTAAATTTAGCACGATATCCCATGATATAATATTTGTAATTGAAGTATGCTAATTCTTTATTACATACAATTATCCTAGTTGTTTAGGTCTTATCTGATACTTATTAATCTAAAAAATATATGAATAAAAAAATTTTTATTGTAATTGCATTGATTGTTATTTTAATTTCAATGACGATTTTAATTCGTGCTCATAGTAGCCAGCTAATTTTGCAAGGTGAAGTGGATGCACCTAATGTTAGCATTTCCTCAAAAGCAAAGGGGCGAGTGCAGACTATTCATGTCAATCGAGGTGATGATGTTAAGCAAAATGACATCTTAATTACACTCGATAGCCCTGAATTGTTAGCGCAAGTTAAAGCCGCTGAAGCAGCCAGAGAGCAAGCGCAGGCACAAGTGCAACTTTCTCAAAATGGTACTCGTGAAGAGAGTATTCGTTATTATGAAGCATTACTTGAACAAGCTAAAGTTGCTTACGATAACGCCTCTAAAGAATACAATCGCAACAAAGCGATTTCGGCCAAAGGCTTTGTCTCTCAATCAATATTAGATAGTGCGCTAAAAACTCGTGATGCGGCTTATCAACAAGTGTTGTCAGCTCAAGCTAATTTAGATCAAGCCAAAAATGGCGATCGGATTGAACAACGAGAAATCTATAATGCTAAATTAAAAGAAGCTGAAGAACAGCTTAAACAACTACAGATCCAATACGATGATTTGCAAGTTAAAGCGCCAGTAGATGGGGAAGTCGGTTCAATTCCAGCTGAAGTTGGCGAGCTATTTAATCCTAATAGTCCACTATTAACGGTTATTCGCTTACCGCAAGCTTATTTTGTGTTTAATCTGCGTGAAAATATTATGCCTAATATTCACAAAGGTGATCATGTTAAACTGGAAGTTCCTGCGCTTGGTAATAAAGAAATTGAAGCTGAAATTCGTTTTATTGCGCCAATGGGAGATTATGCTACTAAACGGGCAACACGAGCGACGGGTGATTTTGATTTAAAAACGTTTGAAATTAGACTTTATCCAACTAAACCTGTAGAAGGCTTACGTGCAGGTATGAGTACATTATGGAAAATCGACGACTAATTTTAGACTTCTGGCATCGCTTTAAAGACGCATTTAACGATGAAATCCCAGATATATTTAAGCGCTTTACTTTCCACTGGTTAATGTGGATTTTACCGCTGATTATCTTTGTGATCATCAGTAGTATATTTTACCGAGGTGTGTTATTTGATCTGCCAGTAGGCTATGTCGATCAAGATAAAAGTACTTTATCTCGTGAAATTGTTCGCGATCTTAATGCTGGTGCGCATGCAAATTTATTCAATTATGATAATCAGCTTAAGAGCGCAGAACGCGATTTAGAAAAAGCAAAAATCTACGCTATTTTGTATATTCCGCCTAATTTTGAAGCTGATGTGTTAGCAGGACGTCAACCAACACCGATGCTCTATTATAATGCTTTATACTATAGTGCTGGTCTCTATTCTATAATGGATTATTCAGGTTTAATAGCCTCATTAAATACTCAATATCGTACTACCATGGCGACGAGTGTTGGTTTGCCGGTACCGAAACTTGCACAAGTTAATTTCAATTATGATGGGCTATTTAATGCCAGTGGTAACTCAATGTACTTTCAGCAGTTTTCTGCAGTAGTACATTTATTACAACTATTTGTTGTAACGACAACTATTTATATTTTATCTCGCTTGCCTAAGCGAACTCGGCCTAATTATCCGTTTGTTTTGGGTAAATTAGCACCTTATACCATTTGGTATACTATGTTATTAATGTTTGAAATAGCAATGCTGGTGTTATTTTCTGATGCTAGGGTATCAGGTTCTCCATTCGCTATGATGCTAGTGGTGTTTTTTTATGTGATTGCAGCACAAAGTATCGGTATTTTACTTTATACGTTTACCAAAAATGTATTAGATGCCTATACCTATATTGGGGTGTTAGTTGGATTGGCATTAACTTATTCGGGGGTGGTTGTGCCAGAATTGTCGATGCCGTGGATAGCGAGATTTATCTCGTCACTTGAACCTTTAACCTATGCGCTAAATAAATTATTCGATCTATTTTTACGGCATTCTAGTTATATATCGGTATTGAAAACCTGTGCTATTTTAATGATCTATCCAATAATTATTACAGTATTAGTAAGAAAACGTTTAGTCAAACGTTTACATTCACAGTAAGAGGCTATATTGGCATGCTTAAGCTATTTTTATCTTCAGCAGTAAAGATGTTTTTTTATATGCTAATGCGACCAATGTGGCTGTTGCTGTTGGTGTCTGTCTCGTTAATGAGTTTAGTATATGTGAATGGTACCATCACCAATTTGCCGGTTGCGATTGTTGATCAAGATCATACTACCACCAGTCGAAGTCTGATTCGTTCTTTAAATACCAGTTCCAAAATTGATGTGCTTACTTATGAAAATTCATTGCAAGCCTACGATGATATTAACAGCCGTAAGTTATTTGCGGTGTTCACCATTCCACGGGATTTTGAAAAGCGACTATTGAATGGTGAGGATGTGACAATCCCAGCTTATGGTGATGCCTCTAGCCGTTTAGCAAATGGTCTGATACAGGTGGATATTAGAGGAATATATCAACAAATATTGACCGAATATAATACGCGGGTGATGCGGAATAGTGGTTTTTCTGATCCACAGATTAATATCATCTTATCACCAATTAAAGGGCAAACTATGCCGCTTTATAATGCTGGTATCAGTTTTGCGGCGATAACGTTTCCTGGTTTGTTAGTTATGTTATTGCAACATACCTTTTTAATAGCTTCAACACGAACTAATCTAACTTTGCATTCACTGCCACAAGGAAAACCGCCAAAAATTGTCATATTTGGTAGCTTGTGTGGTCTTATTCCGATATGGTTATTTTTGTCTTTAGTTCTGTTTGGATTATGGCCATGGGTGCTTGGTTATCGGCAATTAGCTAGCATACCGGCGATTTTGGTGATGACATTTCCGCTATTATTAGGAGTATTAGGCTTAAGTAAATTACTGACTGAATGTTTACATCGAACCGAGATGATTTACTTAACTTTAGCTTTTTTGACAACACCGGTATTTTATCTATCTGGTACCATATGGCCACTTGATGCCATGCCGTTATGGGTACAAACGGTATCACGGATGTTACCATCAACTTGGGCAACCAATATGATTGCTGGAGTAAATCAGATGGGATTAGGTTTGTCAGATAATTTATTTAATATCTTTATGATTCTATTTCTTGGTGCAATTTATGGTTCGTTAGGCTTTTTTATTGCGGCATTGCGAGAGGGTAAAATCAGAGGATACATCAGAAAAATAAAGAAATTTATGCATTCCAATAATAAAAAAATTGATAATAAACCATCTATTAGTTAGTGCTAATGGATGAATATACTATCAATTACTGATATGATGAATGATTGATTTTTTCGTAAAAAAACAGTTATATGGCCAATAAATGTTATCCATGGATTATTAGTTTACGTCCGAAAACATTAGCTTTATCGTTTTCTGCTATTTTGTTGGGCAATGCGCTTGCGTATTGGCAACATTCTTTTGATCTAATAATTATGTTGTTAGCAATGATTACTGCAGCGTTGTTACAAATTTTATCAAATTTAGCCAACGATTATGGTGATGCGGTTAAAGGTGGCGATAAACACAATTTAATCGGCCATCAACGTGGTTTACAGCTAGGTCTAATCACTCTTAATCAGTTAAAAATAGCTATCTGGATCACCATTATATTGTGTGTTTGCTCTGGATTGACTCTACTTTGGTTAGCCTGTAATAACGCTTATCAATTATTAATTTTTATCTTATTAGGTTTATCTTCAATCATCGCAGCAATTACTTATACCGTTGGTAAAAAACCTTATGGCTATATTGGTTTAGGTGATCTATCGGTGTTAATCTTCTTTGGCATAGTTGGTGTGATGGGCAGTTATTATTTACAGACTAAAACTTTATCGGCATCAATAATTTTTCCTGCAATAGCTAGTGGTTTGTTGGCAGTGGGAGTGCTGAATATTAATAATTTGCGTGATTATGAAAGTGATAAACAACATCATAAACGGACTTTGATTGTGCTGATTGGTAAAACTTATGGTTGTTGTTATCAGTTAGTTTTGTTAATTGTATCATTATGTTTCTTTGGTTTATTTGCTTATCAACAGTTACACACTTATTGCAGTGGTATCTTTTTATTAACACTGCCGTTGTATCTTAAACATATGTACATGGTGTTTAAATTTAATACGAATAAAGACGCTGTGCCACTATTAGTACAAATGGTCAAACTTGCTTTATTGACTAATTTACTTTATTGTTTAGGTATTATTTTGAGCTAGCTCACGTTTATTCCAAATTTATATCGTTTTACTTCATGTTAGCGTTATACTAGAATCGAATAGATATTACTGTATAAGGAGACTCGACCATGGAATTTGATACATCAATTCTTTGCGATTACTACCCAGAAGATGTGAACGTTGTCGAACCGATATTTAGTAACTTTGGTGGTGTGGCTTCATTTTCTGGCCAAGTTGTCACCGTTAAATGTTTTGAAGATAACGGCATTTTGTACGAAGTGTTACAATCCAATGGTGCTGGGAAAGTATTGGTTATTGATGGCGGTGGTTCGGTGCGTCGAGCATTGATAGATGCCGAATTAATTGATATTGCCCTACAAAACCAATGGGAAGGCATTATTGTTTATGGTGCAGTGCGCCAAGTAGATTATCTTGCTGATGCTGAAATTGGTATTCAAGCACTAGCTGCAATTCCTGTTGGTGCAGAAGATCAAGGTGTTGGCGAAGTTGATATTCGTGTCAATTTTGGCGGTGTAACTTTCTTCTCAGGTGATTTTGTTTATGCTGATAATACAGGCATTATCTTATCTGAAATTGCACTTGAAGTAGACGATAAATAACTTGGTTATTCTTTTTAGTTATTCATTTTAATAAACCGCAGTATCTTTACAGCGGTTTTTTTATGTTAAAAAACCCCGTTCCTCAATTCTTTCTATAACTTTATATCGTGCGGTTACGAATATAGCCCCCAGTGACTGTGATAATTAAGCCAGCTATTTCCATATCTAATAATTTAATGGTTAACTCAGGAATGGGTAAATCAACTAGCGTAGCGATTGTATCAACAGCAATAGGCTGATGATGTATAACAGCAAAAATTTCTGGATATAAAACGGTATTACTCTCTTTGTTTTCATGATTATTCTGTCGATTAAGTGATGATAAAAAGCCACTATAATGTTCTAAAATATCGGTTGGTTTAGTAACAAGATAAGCGCCTTGTTGGATTAAATAATGGCTACCATGGCTATTGGGATTATCAATATCACCTGGCAAAGCAAAAACATCACGATTCTGCTCAAGAGCATAACGTGCGGTAATAAGTGAACCACTTTGCTCAGAAGCTTCAAGCACAAATGTCCCTAAACTCAATCCACTAATAATTCGATTTCGACGAGGAAAGTATACTGATCTTGCTTTTTCAAATGGGCAGAATTCTGAAATAAGCGCTCCGTTTTGAGCTAAAATATCATTTGCCAATCTTAGATTGGCGCGTGGTGTAATTTCAGCTAAACCGCTACCTAATACAGCAATGGTATTGCCGAATACTTCTAGTGCACCACGATGACAAATGGCATCTAAACCGAGAGCGAGCCCACTAGTAACGGTTAAACCATTAATTGCTAATTCGCTAGCAAAATAGCGCCCCCACTGTGCGCCATATTCACTAAATTCACGGCTGCCCACCATTGCAATTTGTGGAGAATGTAATAGTTGTTTATTACCCATAACAAATAGCAATAATGGCGGTGAACTGATTTGTTTAAGTAATGTTGGATAATCTGAGTCACAATAAGCAATCAAATGTTTAGCTGGGTTAGCGGTAGCTAACCAATCGAGGATGGGTTCAAAATGAAGATAGGAAATGGCAAAAAAACGACTTTGAAGAGTTTTACAAACGCCTATCTTTTCCAATAATAGTGGTACATTATTTATTTTATTAGGTAGACCAGCGCGAAAATATAGTCCTATTTTTTCAAAATATCTCATTCTTTTATGGCCAAGCATTGAAATTCGCAATAAAAATTCATATTTACTCATTACAGTCCTTTTATATACATCGTTAGCTTGAACCATATCTAGAATTGATTAGATATATTTTACCAATAGCCAACTAAGGCTATTCATGGGCATAATAAATGTTTACAATGTATACGAAATTGAGAAAACACCAAATTGAGGAGTAGATCGAAGAATTTATGGCTATTTTACCGGTATTACGTTTCCCAGACGAACGACTTCGCACAGTCGCTAAGCCTGTCTCTAATTTTACACCTGAGCTACAAGAAATTATCGATAATATGGTTGAAACCATGTACGCTGAACATGGCATTGGGCTTGCCGCAACGCAAGTTGATGTGCATGAGCAAATTATTGTAATTGACGTGTCAGAAGATAAAAGCCAACTTTATGTGATTATTAATCCAGAAGTGATTAGTCAAGAGGGTGAAACAGGCATTGAAGAAGGATGCTTATCGATACCTGACTGCCGTGGATTTGTGCCTAGATCGGAAAAAATCAAGATTAAAGCGTTAGATCGTAATGGTAATCCTTACGAAATCGATGCTGATGAATTGTTAGCCATCTGTATACAGCATGAAATGGATCATTTAAAAGGTAAACTGTTTGTTGACTATCTCTCGCCATTAAAGCGACAACGTATTGAACAAAAGATGAAAAAACTGACTCGTGAGGAGCAGAAAAATCGATAAAAAAAACCGCCAGCTATTTTGGCGGTTTTTTACTATATAGCCTAACTTTATTTAGCTACAATTACCATTGCTGGTCGAATTAATCGGCCATTAAGTGTATAGCCTTTTTGAATAGTATTAACAATTTGTCCTGATTGATGTTCTGGTGATTCAACCATACTAATTGCTTGATGCAGATCAGGATTTAGCTGTGAATCAGCTGTATTGATAACTTCAATACCAAATTTTTTGACCGTATCTAAAAATGATTTAAGTGTTAACTCTAATCCTTCTACCGTTGCTTTATGTTCAGGATTATTTTTATCGGTAGATTCTAATGCCCGTTCAAGATTATCAATCACCGGTAAAAGTTCATTTGAGAATTTTTCAAGAGCAAATTTACGTGCTTTATCAACATCTTGTTCAACACGTTTGCGTACATTATCGATTTCAGCACGAGCACGAATCATTGCTTCACTCTCGTTTTTCTTAGCAAGTTGCAGTGCTTGTTCAAGTTCGCTAATGCGAGCATCTTTAGCCTTTAACTGATCTTCAACACTTGGTTGTGATGGGGTTTGCTCTTCAGTACTTTGCTCAGCTTGGGTTTCAATGTTTGTTTCATTTTCTGACATATTGTTCTCTTGTTCTGTCATACGGTACTCCAAATTTAGTCGAAAACTTAGTGAATAACAGTTATTATGGGGACAAATTTTATTATTACAAGTTTAACGATAAGATGATATCGTGTTTTTTAATTGATAACTAAAAAATAATGATACTTAAGTCAAAAATGAACAAGGATATTTTATGGGTAGACCATTTAAATGTATTGGTTTGGTTGGGATTCCACGTAAATTAGAGGCGATAGAAACTCATCAGGTACTTTATGACTGGCTAGTTAACTTAGGTATTGAAGTTTTAGTAGAAGATCGATTAGCTCAATATATTAAATTACCTAGCAATGTCTATGCATCTCTCGATACTATTGGTGAACAAGCTGATTTAGCCATTGTGGTGGGTGGTGACGGCAATATGTTACGTTCCGCTCGTCACTTATCACACTATAAAATCAAAGTAATTGGGGTGAATCGAGGTAATTTAGGTTTTTTAACTGATATTTCTCACGACCATGTCATCGAACAATTAACACCTGTTATTAAAGGTGAATATGACGAAGATTCACGATTTTTACTAGAAGTATCTATCTATAGTGATGGTCAATTGATTAATTCTGGTTTTGCTGTAAACGAAATTGTGGTTACCCCCAATACTGTTGCGCATATGATTGATTATGATGTGTATATCAATGAGCGTAATGCCTTCTCACAACGTGCTGATGGTTTAATTATTGCCACGCCGACTGGTTCGACCGCTTATTCATTATCGGCAGGGGGGCCAATACTGGCGCCACATTTAGATGCGTTAATTATTACGCCAATGTTTCCACACTCTTTGGCAGTTAGACCTTTAGTGATTAAGAGTGATGATCCTATTCATCTTAAATTTCCAACTACCGCTTTGGATCTTAATATTGCTTGTGATAGCCAAATTATTTTACCGGTTAGGCCAACCCAAGATGTGATAATCCGTCGCTCCAATTATGAATTTAATTTAATCCATACTAAAGACTATGATTATTTTAATAATTTATCGAGTAAGTTAGGTTGGTCACAAAAAATGTTTTAAGGGTTGCTATGCTAAATAACCCTTATTTTCATATTGAAATTATCATTTAAAGATAGATTTATCTTTAAATGATAAAGGTTAAAAGATAAACCGATAATGATGAAAAGATTGCCGCGATCACATCATCAACCATAATGCCAAATCCCCCTGCTACACGTTTATCAAACCAACGGATTGGCCAAGGTTTGGCCATATCAAAGATTCTAAATGCAACAAAAGCAATCGTTACCCATAAAATCGAAATCTGTGGAATAAAAAATAAAGTTATCCACATACCGACAAATTCATCCCAGACAATATGGCCTGAATCATGAGTATGAGTATCATCTGAAGTTTTTTGGCAAACAAAACAACCAAAAATAAAGGTTACTAAAATAAACACCCAATATAACGTTGGCGTTAAACCGTAGAATAACAGCCATAATGGGATCGCCATTAATGATCCCATAGTACCCGGCATGATTGGCGATAAACCACTACCTAAGCCAACAGCCAAAAAGTGAATGGGATTAGTTAGCTTAAGGTACTTTTTAAAATCTTTATTGCGCTGTTTTTTAGTCATTATGATAAAAATCTTTTGATAAAATTATGCCGACATTAGGTCGGCAAAAAGTTTCTTAGCCAAGTTAAGCTAAGCAAGCAATGATGATAATCAAATATATTATTAGTCTTTAGCTAACGTTGCAACCATTACTGCTTTAATCGTATGCAAGCGGTTTTCAGCTTCATCAAAAACGATGCTATGTTTAGATTCAAAGACTTCATCTGTGACTTCTAAACCATTTTTTAAACCATACTGAGCTGCCATTTGTTTACCAACAGTGGTATTCATATCATGAAATGCTGGTAAACAGTGCATAAATTTGACTTCTGGATTACCAGTTAAATTGATGACATCCTGATTTACTTGATATGGCGTTAATAATTTGACTCTTTCGTCCCAAACTTCTTTTGGTTCGCCCATCGATACCCAAACATCGGTATATAGAAAATCCACATCTTTAACACCATCAGCAACGTCTTCCGTTAAAATGATTTTTGCGCCAGTCGTTTTAGCTATTTCTTGGCATTTTTGTACCAATTCTGCTTCTGGCTGACAAGCTTTAGGGGCCACTAAACGAATTTCCATGCCCATAAGTGCAGCACCTTCCATTAATGAGTTACCCATGTTATTACGGGCATCACCTAAATAAGCAAATTTAACACTGCTTAATGCTCGCTCACCAATATGTTCTTGCATGGTCATAAAATCAGCTAAAATTTGAGTTGGATGTGCTTCAGTGGTTAAACCATTCCAAACTGGAACACCAGAATATTTAGCTAAGGTTTCAACAATTTCTTGTCCATAGCCACGGTATTCAATGCCATCATACATTCTGCCTAATACTCGAGCTGTGTCCGCAATTGATTCTTTGTGTCCAATTTGGCTGCCACTTGGCCCTAAATAGGTAACTTGTGCACCTTGATCAAATGCACCAACTTCAAATGCACAGCGAGTGCGAGTTGAGTCTTTTTCAAAAATAAGCGCAATATTTTTACCGACTAAATGTTGTTTTTCGGTACCTTGTTTTTTGGCCTTTTTTAATTCAATAGCTAGATTAATCAATTGATTAATTTCTGCTGGAGTAAAGTCAAGTAAACGTAAAAAATGACGTTGATAAAAACCGTGCATACAGAGCTCCTAATAGCCGTAAAAAATTATTAAGATTTTATTTGAATAATTATGCAATTTCAAGTTAAACATTTCATATTTATGTGATATTGGTGTTAAATTATGGAATAGTCTAAAAAATTAGACTTTATTGTTTAATTATTTTTTATAATATCGCTTTTTTTGTTTAAAAAATTGTAATAAAATGGCCAAATATTGTCTCTTTAGAAAACAATTAATTGAATTTTTATTCATAATTATTGATTATTTAATCAAAAGGTCGTTTAATCATGCAAACTTATGCCCTCCTTATTTTACAAGATGGTTCACAATTTATTGGTAAATCAATTGGTGCTGATGGCCAAACTGTTGGTGAAGTTGTATTTAATACTTCTATGACAGGGTATCAAGAAATTCTTACTGATCCTTCATATTGTGAACAAATAGTGACATTAACGTATCCGCATATTGGTAATGTTGGTACCAATAGTGCTGATGCCGAATCAACGCAAGTTTATGCAAAAGGATTGATTATTCGAGATTTACCATTAATCGCAAGTAATTATCGCAGCGAAATGGATCTTTCAAGTTATTTAAAAAAACATAATGTGATTGCAATTGCTGATATTGATACACGTCGTTTAACACGTATTTTACGTGAAAAAGGTGCACAACATGGCGTGATTATTACCGCAAATGATAAACAGACCTTACTTGATAATGTAGAAAATGCTAAACAACAGGCTATAGATTATAAGGGTTTAAGTGGTTTAGATCTGGCTCAAGATGTGATGTGCAGTAAAAGTTATACATGGACCAGCAGTATATGGACAATTCAACAAGAGTATCCAATCCCAAAAGCAGAAAGTGAACTACCTTACCATGTTGTTGCTTATGACTTTGGTGTTAAACAAAATATTTTAAGGATGTTAGTTGCGCGTGGATGTAAGTTAACTGTTGTTCCCGCTAAAACGCCAGCAAATGAAGTGCTGGCACTGAATCCGGATGGTATCTTTTTATCAAATGGTCCAGGAGATCCGGCGCCTTGTACTTATGCCATTGAAGCGATTAAGCAGTTTCTGACTACCGATATTCCTGTTTTTGGTATCTGTTTGGGGCACCAACTGTTAGCACTAGCCTGTGGTGCTAAAACTATCAAAATGAAATTTGGTCACCATGGTGGTAACCATCCAGTTAAAGATCTGGAAAATAATAGGGTAATGATTACAGCGCAAAATCATGGCTTTGCTGTCGATGAAAATTCCTTACCTAATCATTTACGAGCTACACATAAATCGTTATTCGATGGTTCATTACAAGGTATTCATCACAATCAAAAACCAGCATTTAGTTTTCAAGGCCATCCAGAGGCAAGTCCTGGGCCTCATGATGCTGCGCCACTTTTTGATCACTTTATTGAATTAATTAAAATTTATAAGCAGGAGCAATAACATGGCTAAGCGAACAGATATTAAAAGTATTCTAATTATTGGCGCTGGTCCAATCGTTATCGGTCAAGCTTGTGAATTTGATTATTCCGGTGCTCAGGCATGTAAAGCATTACGTGAAGAAGGCTATCGAGTCATTTTAGTTAACTCGAATCCGGCAACCATTATGACCGATCCTGAAATGGCGGATGCCACCTATATTGAGCCAATTCATTGGACATGTGTACGCAAAATTATTGAAAAAGAGCGCCCCGATGCCATTTTACCAACGATGGGCGGACAAACAGCATTAAATTGTGCATTAGAACTTGAAAAACAGGGTGTTTTAAAAGAGTTTAATGTTGAAATGATCGGCGCTACCGCCGATGCCATTGATAAAGCCGAAGATCGCAAACGTTTTGATCAGGCAATGAAAAAAATTGGGCTTGATACCGCCCGTTCAGGCATTGCTCACTCATTACCAGAGGCTTATGTGGTACTGCAGCAGGTGGGCTTTCCTTGTATTATTCGTCCATCATTCACTATGGGCGGAACCGGCGGTGGCATCGCTTATAATCAAGAAGAGTTTGAAGAAATCTGTACTCGTGGACTTGATTTATCTCCAACCAATGAACTCCTGATCGACGAATCACTAATAGGCTGGAAAGAGTATGAAATGGAAGTTGTGCGCGATAAAAACGATAATTGCATTATTGTTTGTTCGATTGAAAACTTCGACGCAATGGGCATTCATACTGGTGATTCGATAACAGTTGCGCCGGCACAAACTTTGACAGATAAAGAGTATCAAATCATGCGTAATGCCTCTATTGCGGTATTGCGCGAAATTGGTGTTGAAACTGGCGGTTCAAACGTACAATTTTCGGTTGATCCACAAACCGGACGATTAATTGTCATTGAGATGAATCCTCGGGTATCACGCTCTTCGGCGTTAGCCTCTAAAGCAACGGGATTTCCTATTGCCAAGATTGCAGCTAAATTAGCGGTTGGCTATACACTTGATGAGCTCTCCAATGATATTACTGGCGGTAAAACGCCTGCTTCTTTCGAACCCTCTATTGATTATGTGGTGACTAAAATCCCACGGTTTAATTTTGAAAAATTTGCCGGTTGCAATGATCGCTTAACCACACAAATGAAATCAGTAGGCGAAGTGATGGCAATTGGCCGAACATTCCAAGAATCAATGCAAAAAGCACTTCGCGGTTTAGAAGTCGGTGCGTGCGGATTAGATGAAAAAATCGATGATGTTAGCGATGAAAAGAATCTTGCTAAAATTCGATACGAACTACAAGAGGCTGGTAGCGATCGCATTTGGTATATAGCCGATGCTTTTCGCGCAGGTTTTACCGTTAATGAAGTGTTTTTATTAACTCATATTGATCGCTGGTTCTTAGTGCAAATAGAAGAATTAGTACAAATAGAAAACCGCTTAAAGCAACAAACCATTCATGATCTTGATCAAGAGGCCTTATGGCAACTTAAACGTAAAGGCTTTTCGGATCTTCGTATTGCTAAACTGCTTAATACTCAAGAACAAGCTGTGCGAGATCTGCGCGTACAATATGATATTCACCCAGTTTATAAACGTGTGGATACCTGTGCAGCCGAGTTTTCAACCGATACCGCCTATCTTTACTCAACCTATGAACAAGAGTGTGAAGCCAATCCACAATTTAATCGTAAAAAGATTATGATTTTAGGAGGAGGACCTAATCGTATTGGACAAGGAATCGAATTTGATTACTGCTGTGTACATGCTGCTTTAGCTTTACGTGAAGACGGCTTTGAAACCATTATGGTAAATTGCAATCCCGAAACGGTTTCAACCGATTATGATACTTCCGATAGACTCTATTTTGAGCCGGTTACCCTTGAAGACGTGCTTGAAATTGCTCACGTTGAAAAACCTGATGGCGTGATCGTACAATATGGTGGACAAACTCCGCTGAAATTGGCACGAGCCCTTGAAGCTGCTGGAATTCCAATTATTGGTACTTCACCTGATGCCATAGATAGAGCTGAAGATCGCAAACGCTTTCAAGAAGTAGTCGATAAATTAATATTAAAACAGCCTGTTAATGCCACTGTAACTGATATTGATGACGCAGTGATCAAGGCAGAGCAAATCGGTTATCCACTCGTGGTGCGTCCATCTTATGTATTAGGCGGACGAGCAATGGAAATTGTTTACAATGAACAAGATTTACGGCGCTACTTTAAAACCGCAGTAAGTGAATCCAATAATGCGCCAGTACTACTTGACCACTTTTTAGATGATGCCATTGAGGTGGATATTGATGTGATTGCCGATGGCGAACAAATCGTTATTGGTGGCATTATGGAACATATTGAACAAGCCGGTATCCACTCGGGTGATTCAGCTTGTTCACTGCCAACTCATACCTTAAGCCCTGAAATTTTAGCTGAACTGCGAAAACAAGCGAAACAATTGGCGTTTGAACTTAATGTAAAAGGTTTAATGAATGGACAGTTTGCAGTAAAAGATAATCAAGTTTATCTGATTGAAATTAATCCTCGAGCTGCACGAACGGTACCTTTTGTCTCGAAAGCCACAGGGTTACCATTGGCCAAAATTGCAGCTCGGGTGATGACAGGAAAATCGCTTGCCAAGCAAAATGTCACCCAAGAAGTGATTCCGCCTTATTACTCAGTTAAAGAGGTAGTATTACCATTTAATAAGTTTAGCGGTGTTGACCCAATTTTAGGGCCTGAAATGCGCTCAACCGGTGAAGTTATGGGAATTGGTAAAACGTTTGCCGAAGCTTTTGCTAAAGCACAACTTGGTAGTTTATCTAACATGAAAAAATCGGGTAAAGTATTACTTTCAGTTCGTGAACAAGATAAATCAAGACTATTAGAAGTAGCTAAACGTTTAATTGCGCATGGTTTTACGATTGATGCAACCTTGGGTACGGCCAAACTGTTACAACAAGCTGGTATCAGCTGTCAAATCGTTAAAAAAGAGAATGAAGGTCGGCCAAATATCCATGATCATATTAAAAATGGCGAGTACAGTTATATTCTTAACACAACCTCAGGTCGTGCAGCTATTGAAGCATCTAAAATCCTACGCCGTAGTGCTATCCAATATAAAGTCCATTACGATACGACTATGAATGCAGCTTATGCTACGACAGCAGCTCTGGATTACGATCCTGCTGATAGTGTGATACCGTTACAGGCACTTTATCAATAAACAAAAAGACGAGCTATAGCTCGTCTTTTTTTATAAATAGATTAAATTATAATTTATTTTTTAAGCCTTTCCTTCAGCCATTGCTAAAATATCTGCTTCAGTTAATTTGTGAGTCTGATTAGCAAACGCATAGCAAGTTGGTTTTTTATCAATAAAGACTTCAGCCGTGAATTTTAAATCCTTAATATCGTCAAAAATCCAAGCAGCAATATAATAATTTTGCGTACCTTTTAAATGATAATAAAGATGAGAGCCACACTCTTTACAAAATGCTCTTTCCGCCCATTGTGATGAGTTAAAATGGGTAACGTTCTCTTGTCCTTCTATCGTTAAATCACCACTGTGCGCTAAAGTCATTAAAGGTCCAGCACTCCATTTACGACAAGTTTGGCAATGGCATGCACTAAAATCCGTATTAGCAAACGGCACAGATAATTTAACTTTACCGCATAAACAAGATCCATGATATTGAGTTGACATATTTTTCCCTTTTTCCAATTAATGATTTTGCTAATTGGTCAAATATTAACATAATGAATAATCAACTAGAATAAGTTTAGTTGTAAAAAAATACTGAGAAAAGCATACTAAACCGTATAAAAAACGCGATTATTTGGTAAGTAATTCGTAAAAAAAGGGTGTTTAGACTAGAAAAGTATTGCTTTATTATTTTATTGATATAATATAGCCACCTCTTTGACGCGGGGTGGAGCAGCTTGGTAGCTCGTCGGGCTCATAACCCGAAGGTCGTTGGTTCAAATCCAGCCCCCGCAACCAATTTCTCCAAATCTTTCCCCACTTTTATTTATTACTAACCATTATGCAGATTTTGGCACAGCAAGTAATGTTGATACCGCTTCGCTAATACGTCTAGCAATGTAACTATTGTTCATTGTGTATAAATGGATACCATCAACATTTTGTGAGACTAAATCAACAATCTGATCGATAGCATAAGCAATACCTGCATCACGAAATGCATCCGGATGATGTTCATATTTTTCCATCATCTGTTTGAACTTTTTAGGTAAATTTACGCCACACATTGAAACCATTCTTTCAATCTGATTTTTATTGGTAACTGGCATAATGCCTGCTTCAATTGGTACATTAATATCCATATCATGTGCTTTATCTAAAAAGGCATAAAAATAGTCATTATCAAAAAATAGTTGTGAAATTAACTGATCGGTACCAGCATTTACTTTTTCTTTTAGATGGATTAAATCTTGTTTAAGCGTCGCTGCTTCAAGATGCCCTTCTGGATAGCATGCGCCAATAACATTAAAATCACCATTTTCTTTAATAAAGGTGACTAATTCGCTAGCAAAACGAAAATCATCTTTTGGTGGTACATTGGGGCTGATATCACCACGTAATGCTAATACATTATCAATTCCGGCACATTTGAGGTCGTGAAGAATTTTTAGCATTTCGGCTTTGTCGAAGTTGATCCCCGGTAAATGTGCGACACTTTCAATACCATAAGTATGTTTAACCGAATGTGCAATATCAATTGTAGTTTGGCCATTTAAGCTACCACCAGCACCATAAGTGACACTAATAAAGTCAGGTTTAAAATAACCTAATTCGCGTAATGTGCTATAAATTGTCTCTAATGGTGACGTTTTTTTAGGTGGAAAAACCTCAAAGGAAAATACTGTTTTTTGGTTAAATAATAAATTTGTTTTCATTGGTACCATCCATTTTTGCTATCTTTTTTACTCTACTGACATTACCGCCGCCTATAAAGGCGGCGGTAATTAAGACAGACAAAGCTAATTAACTTTATAAAAAACAGTGTTAATTAAGTGTCTTTCTCACTTCTAAGGTTGCTTGAACTAGGTGTTCTAAGCTTTCAACTACTTCTTTTTCACCTCGAGTTTTTAAACCACAGTCTGGATTAATCCACAATTTTTGGTTATCAATTTTAGCTAATAATTTTTCAATAGTTGCTTTGATTTCAGCAACTGGTGGTACGCGTGGTGAGTGGATGTCATACACACCAGGTCCAACTTCTGTTTTGAAGTTATTAGCTTTAAGTACATCAATTAATTGAAGATTTGAGCGTGATGCTTCAAATGAAATAACATCAGCATCCATCGCATCGATATCTTTGATGATGTCAGCAAATTCGCTATAACACATATGAGTATGAATTTGTGTATCAGCTTGAACTTTGCTGTGAACCAATCTAAATGCTGGAATTGCCCAATCTAGATATTCACTATTCCAATCAGCTTTACGTAATGGTAATTTTTCTTTTAATGCTGCTTCATCAATTTGAATGACTTTGATACCAGCCGCTTCAAGATCTAATACTTCATCACTGATCGCTAAACCAATTTGGAATACCGATTCTTTTTGTGAGATATCTTCACGTGGGAATGACCAGTTTAAGATAGTCACAGGGCCCGTTAACATGCCTTTAACTGGTTTATCAGTTAAACTTTGCGCATACTTTGAATATTCAACAGTAATTGGTTTTGAACGAGAAATATCACCCCAAACAATTGGTGGCTTAACGCAACGAGTACCATAAGATTGCACCCACGCTTTTTCAGTAAATACGAATCCGTTTAAGCTTTCACCGAAGTATTCCACCATGTCATTACGTTCAAATTCACCGTGAACTAATACATCAATACCGATCTCTTCTTGTAGTTTGATACATTCAGCAATTTTTTTCTTATTAAATTCAGTGTATTCATTTAGGCAAATTTCACCTTTTTTGAATTTAGCACGATTTAAACGTACATCCGGCGTTTGTGGGAATGAACCAATTGTTGTAGTCGGTAATAATGGCAGATTAAAGGCTTTTTTCTGCGCAGCTTCACGTACTGAAAACTCAGGTAAACGAGTAAAATCAGACTCTTTCAGTGCAGCCACTTTTTGGCGGACCGCTTGGTTAGCTCCTTCACGCTCACGGGTAAATAGTGTTTGGTTCGCTTTATAAGCGGCATTATTATCTGGATTTGCTTCATTAAGTAATTGGCCTAATTCAGCAAGTTCTTGTAGTTTTTCTTGAGCGAAAGCAAAATAAGCACGTTGTTGAATAGTTAATTTAGTCTCATTTTGTAACGTATAAGGTACATGCAATAATGAGCATGAAGTATTCACCACAACGTTTGCAGCTTTTTGTTTAATTTTAGCTAATAAAGTTAAGGTTTTTTTGTAATCATTTTTCCAAATATTTTTACCATTAACAACACCTGCAAATAATACTTTTTCAGCAGGAAAGCCATTATTTTCAAGTAAGGCTAAAGTTTGTTTACCTTCAACAAAATCAAGACCAACACCATCAAAAGGTAATGCAACAAGTTCTTTATAACAGTCACGTACATCACCAAAATAAGTTTGTAATACGACTTTAGTTTTACCTTTAACAGATAAAATAGCTTGATAAAGTTCGTTAAATAGTGCGATATCTTGTTGACTAAGATCCGTCACTAAAATTGGTTCATCAATTTGGATCCAGTCAGCACCAAGTGTCGTGAATTTTTGGATGATTTCTTGATAGGCTTTAATAATTTCTGCTTTAAAATCAACTAGTTGTTTGCTACCTAAATATTGGGCTAATTTGAAAAAGGTTAATGCTCCAATAATAACAGGTTTAGTTTGGATACCTAATGCTTTTGCTTCTTGATATTCATCAAAAGGTTTTGTACTGGCGATTTTAATTTGTAGTGAATCTTCAATTTCAGGCACTAAGTAGTGGTAATTGGTGTTAAACCATTTCTTCATTGCTAACGCACGCACATCACCTTTTTCACCTTGATAACCACGCGCCATTGCAAAATAGCGATCGAGTTCAGGTAAACCTAAATCTTGATAACGTTTTGGTACAACATTTAGTAAACATGCTGTGTCTAGAACTGCATCATAAAATGAGAAGTCATTTGATGATATAAATGCTATTTTTTGAGCAGCTTGTTGATTTAAATGTTCTGCACGTAGCGCTTTTGCTTCACTTAATAGTTCAACTTGAGTTTTGTTTCCTTTAAAATAAGCTTCGGTAGCAAATTTTAATTCACGAAGCTTACCAACACGTGGATATCCAATAACAGCAGTATTCATTTTATTTTCCTTTCATTTCATCGCAGTTCTTTAGTAGATAAAAAGATAACAAAAAAAATTGATATTGAATAATTATAGTTTTTTATGGATTGATATAGTTTTTAACTATAACAAAATGATCTAGCATTTTTACATAAATTAAAATTAGATATATTTATTTAATAACTGCATATAAGATAATAAGAAATTTCAGATCATGATCAATAATAGTTACTACGTGTATTATTCTTTGTTTAATTTACTTTATTGAACTTGGATTGATCTGTCCATCATTAGGTAATGACCATAGTGTTGTTATGACTGGTCAGTCGATTCTGAACTTTTTTATTATAGTTTTTTTCTTTTTTAACTGTAATGTCAATATTCTGTATTACCTATTTAAGTCACGTAAACATTGGTTTGATTATTTTCCGGTTGGCTTATTGTCTGCGGTTATTATTTTTATTCCGGTAAATAATTTCATGGTGAAAAAAACAAAGAAATCTCGTTAATCAAAACGACTTGAGCGACAACTTAGTGATATAAAAGTGGAAAGAGTAGAGAAGATTAATCTAAATATTTTACAAAAATGATTAATAATTAATTTATATAATTAAGATTCCAAACCCTCCTATCTTGATCGAGATAGAAGGGGGGAGTAAACAACATTTATTTTCGCCATTCGCCTCGGATTGGTCTGGAAAAGTGCGCAAGTACTGCAATCATACAGATCTCGATAGAAACACCCCAATAAATATGGCCTAAAATTTCACTCCATAATTCATAGCCATTTAAATTCCACAACCAACCAATTGTTCCTTCTGGTGCGTAAGCAGGATGGCGGAAACCTAATAAAGGAATTAAAAACCCGTGCATGACAACAGTAATAATTAGCCCATAAAATGCCCCGTACCAAAGTCGGATTTTATTCCAAAAATAAGCAATAAATACATAAACAAAAGCAAAAGCGAAACTGAATAACCAGTGATAAAGAGTGACTGCACCCAAAACATTGGTTCCTTGATAAATATAATCAAGCGAGTGAGAATTGATGTTTAACCAACCAAGCCAAGCATCAATATGTGCCGCTGGTGGTGAAATTTCACCAGGAACTCGAGGAGGCATATTAACTTCAGATCCCCACTTTACTAATGAACTTATAAAACCACCAATAATTGTTGTCCAGATGATAATTTGACGATTTGTTTTATTTCCAAACATGTGACTTATTCCTTACTATATTTAATAGATTTTCAAACGAGAATACACAATAATTTAGATCAATTTACTGCTACTTAACACTGCTGATTATTTTATAAAATAATCGGTTACCTAAAACGATATTGTTTAGTTTTGTGATAACGATTTGGGATGGACTTCTGTATCTTTAATCAGTCATAATAGGTATAGCCATACCTATATAAACTAATCTTGAACAAATAATATACTCGTTTAAATGTAAATAATACATATTATCATCATAATTTTTAAAAAGAACCGCAAATGAGTAGTTATTAATTGATAATGATTCTCATTATCATTATCATATATAATGCCGATATATCCATTTAGAGGTTTTAATTATGTTAAAAATATCTACAGTAAGTCTTGAAGAGATTAATAATACTGTTCATATTCCCAATCCCAATGCTGGTTTTTTTCGCAAACTGTGGGCTTTTTCTGGACCAGGGGCTTTAGTTGCTGTTGGTTATATGGATCCTGGTAATTGGATAACCTCAATTCAAGGTGGGGCTCTTTATAGTTATTTACTACTATCAGTAATATTAATTTCTAGCCTGATAGCCATGTTGTTACAAGCGATGTGTGTAAAAATAGGTATCGTTACAGGCATGGATCTTGCACAAGCAACTAAATCGATGGTTGGTAGAAAAATAGCTTTTTGTTTATGGATATCCACTGAATTAGCTATTATTGCCACAGAAATTGCTGAAGTAATTGGTAGTGCTGTTGCCTTAAACCTATTATTTGATATTCCATTATTAATTGGTGTTTTATTAACGGTATTTGATGTGGTTATTTTGTTAATTCTAATGCGTTTTGGTTTTAGAAAAATAGAAGCTATCGTTTTTTGTTTAATTGCGACAATATTTATTATCTTCGCTTATGAGGTTTTAAGAGCATCTCCAGAATTTAGCGACATTATAAATGGTTTTATTCCTCGGTCAGATATTTTTACTGCCTCAATTAAAGGGCATGATTCGGCGTTAGTCATAGCTCTGGGCATTGTTGGTGCGACAGTTATGCCACATAATTTATATCTTCACTCATCTATTGTCCAAACTCGAAAATATGATAGAAAAAATAAAACTAGCTTAAAAGATGCGATCAGATATGCAACTATTGATTCCAATATACAGTTGTCATTTTCATTTATTATAAATTGTTTATTATTAATTCTTGGTGCATCGCTCTTTTATGGCAATAATCCTGATGAATTGGGGCGATTCACCCAACTTTATGATGCTTTGAAAGACCCACACATGGTGGGACCAGTAGCGAGTTCAGTTATGGCTACTTTATTTGCTGTTGCATTACTAGCATCTGGTCAAAATGCAACAATTACTGGTACATTGACAGGGCAAATTGTTATGGAGGGATTTATCAATTTATCGATTCCTCTGTGGGCAAGACGAATACTTAGTCGTGGATTGGCAGTTGTTCCGGTTATTTTATGCATTTATATTTGGGGAGATAGAGAAAATATTGTCGAGAATTTACTCGTTTATACCCAAGTATTTTTAAGCATTGCTTTACCGATATCCATGGTGCCTTTAATTTTAGTCACTTCAAATAAAAAAATTATGCAGGAGTTTGTTAACAGTAAGTTAACTATTATTTTAGGTTGGGTCGCGACTATTTCGCTGGTGATATTAAATTTACAACTAATTTATGAAGTGATTAGTTCATTATATTAACTAACTATAATATCAACTTATTTATAAACTAATGATTGATTAAAACCATTGATTCAGTTGTTATCAATGGTTTATTTTTTTATCAATTGATGACTCCCTTTTATCTATCTGCTTAATTATTAAGCAAAAGATCAGTTTTGCAAGCAAGGTAAAATCTAGATAGCAACGTAATTCTAGTTAAAATAATAAAATTAAATTGTAATTTTATTTAAAAAGCTGTATTTATTTACAGTGTTTTTGTTGATATACTCGTACTAATTTTAATCAGTTGCATGTGTTTATTTAATTATTATGATAACTCAACTTACTATTAATAATTTTGCTATTGTCGATCAGTTGTTAGTTGATTTTACAACAGGGATGACCGCAATTACAGGGGAAACAGGGGCCGGTAAATCGATTGCGATTGATGCCTTAGGGCTATGTTTAGGTAATCGTTCTGATGCCTCAGCCATTCGTAATGGTGCGGAACGAGTAGATATTTCAGCTAGTTTCGTACTTGATGATACGCCAGCAGCATATGCATGGTTAACTGAAAATCAACTTGATGAAGGCAATGACTGTATTTTACGACGAGTTATCAATCAAGATGGGCGTTCTAAAGCATTTATTAATGGGCGAGCTGTACCAATTTCACAATTAAAAGATTTAGGACAAATGCTAATTCAAATTCATGGCCAACATGAACATCAGCGTTTGTTAAAAAGTGATTATCAACAAATATTACTTAATCACTATATGCATGAACCAAACTTATTATCGCAAATGCAACAGGCCTATAAGCAATGGAAAACGGCTAGCCAAGCTTATCAACAATATCAATCCTCAAAACAAGAACGTGATGCACATGTTCAATTATTGCAATATCAGTTAAAAGAATTAAATGAATTTTCGCCGATTGAAGGAGAATATCAACAAATTGATGAGGAATATAAGAAGTTAGCCAATAGTGAACAGCTAATTAACCTTAGTCAACAATCGATGATGTTACTCGACGAAGCTGATGAGTACAATGTAAGTAATATGCTTAATAGTGTTAAACATATTATTAATGATTTAGCTGCATTAGATCCATCCTTAAATAATGTTTCGGCAATGCTAGAAGAAGCCACTATCCAAATTAAAGAAGCTTGCTATGAATTACGTCATTATAGTGAAAGTTTAGAGTTGGATCCGGCAAGAGTTATGCAACTTGAACAACGCTTATCAAAACAGATTGCTTTGGCACGTAAGCACCATGTGTCACCGGAAGCGTTACCTGAATTACATCAGAGTTTACTTAATGAATTTAAACAGATTAATCAGCAAGATGAACAAGGTGAGCAATTAAAAGAGCAGATCAAAAAATATCAACAAATTGCTGTAGAATTAGCAACTAAATTACACCAAAAACGCTTAACAGCTAGCAAAACACTAGCTAAAAAAGTATCGGCTACTATGCATGAACTATCTATGCCAAATGGTGATTTCAGTATTGATATAACATTCGATGAAAACCGCTTAAATGAAGATGGTGCAGATCAGGTGTCCTTTTTAGTTAGTACCAATGCAGGACAAATTGCACAACCTTTAGCTAAAGTCGCATCTGGCGGTGAATTATCTCGTATTGCTTTGGCTATACAAGTTTTAACAGCACAAAAAATGGATACACCGGCACTGATTTTTGATGAAATTGATGTTGGTATTAGCGGACCTACTGCCGCTAAAGTGGGACAGTTATTAAGACAACTTGGTGAATCAACTCAAGTTATTACTGTGACACATTTGCCACAAGTAGCTGGTCAAGCTAATCAACATTACTTTGTAAGTAAACAAACAAATGGCAAACAGACAGCGACTGATATGCAAAGATTAGATAAAAATGGTCGCTTAAATGAGTTAGCTAGGTTATTGGGCGGCGATAAAATTACAGATGCGACATTAGCCAATGCGAAAGAGTTACTTATTATCTAATTTAATTATGGTAATATAACGACTTTAATTTTGGACTGAGGATAGCTAGAATTATGAGCTTATCTGGTAAAAATATTTTATTAGGCATAACGGGTGGCATTGCTGCTTATAAATGTCCAGATCTTGTCCGCCATTTAAAAAAGGCTGGTGCACAAGTACGAGTTGTGTTGACTGAGTCCGCTAGCCATTTTGTCGCACCAATGACTTTACAAGCGGTGTCTGGTAATGCAGTTTCAAAAGAGTTATTCGATCCTGCTGCTGAACTTTCAATGAGCCATATTGAATTAGCTAAATGGGCTGATTTAGTATTAATTGCTCCGGCTACAGCGAATATCATTGCTAAAATGGCAAATGGTATTGCCGATGACCTGCTATCGACGATTTGTCTTGCAACGCCAGCCAAAATTATCATCGCACCAGCGATGAATCAACAGATGTATAAAGCTGCCGCAACGCAGCAAAATTTAGCGACATTAGAATCACGCAATACATTAGTTTTAGGTCCAGATGATGGTTTTCAAGCGTGTGGTGACATTGGTCCTGGCCGCATGGTTGAACCGACAACTATCGTTGAAAATATTAATAACTATTTTTTAGCTAATTCTGAACTAGCTGGAACCACCATTACCATCACAGCTGGTCCTACCATTGAAGAGCTTGATCCAGTCCGTTATATCAGTAATTATAGTTCTGGTAAAATGGGTTTTGCCATTGCAAAAGCGGCAGCCGAAATGGGGGCAACAGTAAACTTAATTAGTGGTCCCGTTAATTTAACAACACCTAATAATGTTAATCGCATTAATGTAAAAAGTGCTAAACAGATGTATGATGAAGCATTGGTTTTGGCAGAAAAATCTGCGATTTTTATCTCTTGTGCGGCTGTTGCCGATTATCGAGCAGAGACTATTGCTAAAAATAAAATTAAAAAAACTGATGATAGCAATGAACTTGTGATTAAATTAGTTAAAAATCCGGATATTGTTGCCAGTATTGCTGGATTAAAAGAACACCGTCCATTTGTCGTTGGTTTTGCCGCTGAAACGAATGATGTAAAGACCTATGCCCTTAAAAAATTAACTACAAAAAATTTAGATTTGATTTGTGCTAATGATGTATCAGACCATAATATAGGTTTTAACTCTGATCAAAATGCATTAACCCTTTATTGGCGAAATGGCGAACAAACGTTACCATTAAGCAGTAAACAACAATTAGCAAAACAGTTACTTCAAGCAGTTATAACACGATATAAAGCGAGTCATGATGAAAAGAAAAATTGATATTAAAGTATTAGATAAACGTTTAGGTAATGAGTTTCCACTGCCAACTTATGCAACCGAAGGTTCAGCAGGTATCGATTTAAGAGCAATGTTTGATAAAACTACCGAAATCAAACCAGGCGAAACGATTTTAACTCCAACTGGTTTATCTATGCATATTGCTGATCCTAGCTTAGCTGCATTAGTGTTACCTCGTTCAGGACTTGGTTCAAAAAATGGTATTGTTCTTGGTAATTTAGTTGGTTTAATTGATTCTGATTATCAAGGTCAATTATTTGTGCCAGTTTGGAATCGAAGCCAAACTCCATTTGTTATTGAACCGGGCGATAGAATTGCGCAATTAATTATTGTGCCAGTCGTGCAAGCTGAATTTAATATTGTTGATGATTTTGTTGAATCAACACGCGGTGAAGGTGGATTTGGGCATTCAGGTAAGAAATAATCGTGAGTAGCAAAAATAAAAATCGTAAAGAAGATATACTCCAAGCATTGGCAACTATGCTTGAATCTAATGAAGGTACGCAACGAATCACAACGGCTAAATTAGCTGCAACAGTTGGTGTTTCTGAAGCTGCATTGTATCGACATTTTCCCAGCAAGACGAAAATGTTTGAGAGCTTAATTGTTTATATTGAAGATATTTTGCTTTCTCGTATTAATGTTATTATGCAAGATGAACCGAATACCTTTGTTCGACTGCAACTTATTTTAGCCTTAATACTTGGTTTTTCTGAAAAGAACCCAGGTTTGACTCGTATCATGACTGGGCATGCATTAATGTTTGAGCAAGAGCAATTGCAAGATCGAATTAGTCAATTATTTGAACGAATCGAAACCCAGATAAAGCAAGTCATACGAGAAAGAAAAATTCGTGAAGGTATCGCTTTTACCACTGATGAACGTATTTTGGCTGGTCAGTTACTTGCATTTTGTGAAGGAATGATGGCACGTTATTCTCGTTCAGGTTTTAAGTATTTACCCACAACAAACTTTGAAACCCGTTGGGCTTTATTAGCAAAACAGTTAGTTTAATTCGACTCACTAACAATTATCGTTCTAACTATTTCTGTTATTATTATAGAGGATAATTTCATGAATTTTGAAAATATAACCAATCAAATTCTATTCTTTATAGAAAAATATGATGGGGTAGTATTAAGTTATGTAGCGCATTTTTGTTTTGCTATTCTTATTTTTCTTATTGGCCGAACCATTGCTAAATTTGTTGCTCGCCAATTAAGAAGAATATTAACCAATCGTCATGTTGATCCAACCGTAGTTAAATTTGTCAGCTCTTTATCCTATTACGCCATTATAGTGATGACTTTCGTTGCTGTATTGGGACAACTTGGTGTCCAAACAGCATCAATTGTTGCTGTGATTGGTGCCGCCGGTTTAGCTGTTGGTTTAGCCTTACAAGGATCTTTGTCAAATTTTGCTGCTGGCGTGATTTTAATTATTTTTCGTCCTTTTAAAGTCGGTGAAACAGTGGTTATTAATAACCAAAGAGGGGTGATTGATTCTATTCAAATCTTTTCAACAACTATCATTACACCAACTAATGAAGTTGTTGTTATTCCAAATGGACAAGTAGTTAGTGCCAATATTATTAACTATACCCGTTTGCCGGAAAGACGTTTAGATTTAGTCGTTAATGTTGGTTATGATTCAGATATTCAAAAGGTTTATCAAGTTCTAAATCAAGCAGTGAATAAAACAAATAATATCTTAACCAGTAAAGATACAATTATTCGTTTGGATTTATTGGATGCTTCATCGATGAATTTTAATGTTTTAGTTTGGACTCTCAATGCCAATTATGGGCCAGTAAAGGCTGAACTGCTTGAAAATATTAAAAATGGCTTAACTGAAAATGGTATCAACATTCCATATCCAACTATGGATGTAAATGTAAACTCTCAATCATAATATTCAATTATTGTATTCTGTTGCTGGTTAGCAACGGAATACAACATTTCTTTTTGCAGTTAGATATCTTGATCCATATTTAATGCTGGTTTATCACAGTCAGGACAACCAACGATTTTAGCTGGCACACCTGCCACAGTAGTATGTTCTGGTACAGGCTCTAGAACTACTGAACCGGCACCAATTTTAGCGCCTTTGCCAATTTCAATATTCCCTAATATTGTCGAATGGGCACCAATCATGACGCCTTCACGAATTTTCGGATGACGATCGCCATTCTCTTTACCGGTGCCTCCTAAAGTAACTGATTGTAGGATAGAGACATCATTTTCAATCACTACCGTTTCACCAATGACAATACCTGTTGCATGGTCAAACATAACACCACAACCTATTTGGGCTGCCGGATGAATATCAACACCAAAAACAATGGCAATTTGGCTCTGTAAGAAGGTTGCTAATGATTTACGATCTTGTTTCCAAAGCCAGTGTGCAATTCGATAAGCTTGTAATGAGAGGAAACCTTTATAATAGAGCAATGGCGTTGAATAGTAATTCGTGGCGGGGTCACGAACGTACACAGCTAGAATATCGGTAATGGCGGCATGGATAATATTATCATCAGCCTGATAAGCTTGTCTGGCTATCTCGCGGATTTCAATTGCAGGTACAACTTGGGTGGCAAGTTTATTGGCTAAAATGTAACTCAAGGCACTACCTAGATTTTCATGATTAAGTAATGTTGCATGGAAATAACTCGCTAACATTGGTTCACTTTCAACCAGCTTCGATGCTTCTTGTCGAATTGTTTGCCACAACATAGCTGGTTTAACAATTTTTTTGCTTGTATTCACGCCAAATACCTATATAGATTTAAACATTAGTCATAATATTTAGTATTGTTTCGCAAACAATGGATAGACGCAAGCTTTAATGGACAAACAGATGATAATTTGTGAAATGGGAACCCACAGTTCCCATTTCTATTCAATTATTGAGTTATTATTGATTATTTGCTTGTTTATTATCACTTAACGTAAATATTGCGATGCATGAAATGATTAGCACGATACTAGCTAGTATATAAAAAGTCGTTGAATAACCATGATTATCAAATAATTTACCCACAGGTTTTGACAACACAATAACCCCTAAATTTGATGAAATATTAAAGCCAACCAAATAAAGTGTTGCTGAAAGTCTGGTATCAAAATTAGCTACAATATATTTGAACATAGCTAAAATAAACAGTGGAATTTCAATTGCATGAAATAGTTTGACCAAAGAGACTAGGTAGACATTATCTAAGCTTGCTGATAAACCAATTCGACAAATCATAACTAATGCCGCCACTAATAGTGATTTTTTAGCTCCCAATTTATTAATAAAATAAGGTGCTATAATCATACAACTTGCTTCAAGAAAAACTTGGAATGAATTTAAATAACCATAAATTTTATAACCAGTTTCCTCTTTTTCGAAAAAGCTGGTGTAAAAATTCGGGAATAGCTGTTGATCATAAATGGTATAAAAACTGAAAGTACCAATAATAAACACAACAAATAGCCAAAATTTACGAAGAGCAAAAAGTGATAATATTTCACTGATTGTTGGAATATTTGGCTTTGGTACTATTATTTGCGGTTTGTTGTTGCTTACCGATAATTTTTGTGTAGGTTTAAAAAATAAATTGATGATGAAATAGATAGCTGCGACGCCAGAAGCGAGCCAAAAGTTAATATGTGGATCAATGCCAAATGAAATACCGGCAACAAATGTCGCAGCAGCATAGCCAAATGAGCCCCAAAATCTTGCTGGTCCAAATTCAAAGTTACATAAACGACTTATCCGCTCGATAAATGAGTCAATTAAAGCACTGCCCGATATAAAGCCCGCACTTAATACCGGAGCGCCGATACAAACACCTAATATAAAATCCTGCCTTAATAGGGGTTCATAAACATAAATCAAAAAAGGGCCAATCAGTATCATCATGATACTTTGAAAAGTAACAACCGCTTTTCCTATCTGTAATTTATCTTGAATGATACCGTAAAAGATCATAAAAAACATGGCTGCAGCCGAATTAGCTGCATACACAACCCCTAGTTGTTCTCCAGATAATCCAATTTTGCTTTTAAGCCAAATCGCATAAAAAGACCACCAAAGCGACCATGCAGCATAAAAGGTAATAAGATAGCCTGATGAGAACCAATAATTTTTATTTTTTATCATATCTATATTCATTTTCATTCTCTTCTATTGGTTAGTTTAACGTTAACATGTTAATGTTAACATTATGACCATAATTGAAATAAAATAGATACAATCAGATTTCATAAATGTTACTTTCCTCACACTTTTTATCATTTTTATTTGTGGTATCATCACACTAACTAAATATTAATTGTTTTTATGCTGAGTAAAAGGATCCAACTATGGCTTCACTAAAGGATGTGGCTAAACTGGCATCTGTTTCATTAATGACAGTGTCTCGAGCGATCAATAATCCTGAAAAATTAAATAAACAAACTTATAAAAAAGTGAAGAAAGCTATTGAAGAATTAAATTATGTGCCTGACTTATCAGCACGTAAAATTCGAGGTGATAATTCAGGGCCACATGCTATTGGCGTGTTGGCCTTAGAAACGGCAACGACACCATTTTCAGTTGAATTACTTCAAGCAATAGAAAAAACGGCACAGCAACATGGTTGGAATACATTTATCGTCAATTTATTTGATGATAAAGATGCAGATCATGCGATTAATACGCTTTTATCTTATCGGCCTAATGGTATTATTTATACCACAATGGGATTAAGAAAAGTTGAACTACCTGAAAAACTATTAGGTAAGAATCTAGTGTTAGCCAATTGTATTAGTGATTCAGAACAACTTGCTTGTTACATTCCTGATGATTATTCTGGTCAGTATCAAGCCATGCAAAACGTGATCAACAAAGGCTATAAAAAACCACTTTGCATTTATTTATCAGAAAATACCTTAGCCGGTAAAATTAGACGTAAAGCGGTTGAACAAGCATGGCTAGATGCAGGTAATGATTTAGCGGATATCAAAAGCTATCATACGTCTATATCCCCTGATAATCTTGCGTTAGAGTATATGATGACGGTAGAGATCTTAGCAAAACATTGTATTAAAAAACCTGATTTTGATGTATTGATCTGCGGTAATGACCGCATCGCTTTTGTTGCATATCAATTTTTACTTAGCAAAGGGTTTCATATACCGAAGGATATCGCCGTTCTTGGGTATGATAATATGGTTGGCACTGGTGAGCTTTTTTATCCTGCACTAACTACCGTGCAATTACCTCATTACGAAATAGGACAAGCCGCTGCATTACATATCATTAATGGCCTAAGCGAAAAAAATGTCACGCATATCCCATCGCCTTATTTAGCAAGAGAATCTGTCTAGAGTAAAAAAACCACCATATTATGGTGGTTTTTATTATCAATTACTGATAAATAGATTTTAATTGCCAGCTTTCTAATTTGCTAATTCTTGCTTGTCCATTTTCAGCAAATAAATTAATTAAACGTGTAGCTGGTAATTTTGGATAAATACGGCTTGAAAGACTATATAAATCTTTGTTGACGAAAACCTCGACTGATGATGCATCCACAAAAATATGCAATGTTACTTTTTTGTTTCTTGGTAATGGCACGCTGCGATAACCTTTTAAATCGAGTCCAGAAAGGCTTCGATCAAGAACCAGTCGATTAGATTGCAAGTCAATATACAATAATGTAGCTTGTTTACCATCTGAGGTGGCAGCGAGTTGTAAGCCAAAACGTTCGGCATTACTATTGGCTAAATCAATTTCAACATTAAGTTCACAACTAATTGACTCGATATCGGTATTTTTTAATTCATTATTTAATGTGATATTGGTTAATAATTGCGGTTTTTCTCGCAAAGCTTCAAGTTCTTTCACTGGTCGGTTACGAACTTTGTTTTGGCGATCGAGGATTAATTCACGTGGTAAAGTAAATGCCCCCATCCATTTATCGTGTTTACTTGGCATTTTTGACTCCCACATATCCATCCATGCAAATACAATTCGGCGACCATCAGCGGCAAGAAATGATTGTGGTGCATAAAAATCATGACCAAAATCCATCTCTTGGAATGATTTAATGACGGTAAATGGTTTACCAGGTTGCCAATCGCCAACAATATAACCCGATTGGAATCGATTACGATATTGATAACCTTTAGCGTGCATGCCTTGCGGTGAAAACATCAAGATCCATTTATCACCCAATGGGAAAAAGTCAGGACATTCAAGCATATAAACATTAGGATCAATATCACTGATAAGTACTTGATCAAATATCCAATCTTTTAAGTCAGTAGAACGATAAAGCAATACTTGCCCAATGTCATTGGCTTCTCGTTGCCCAACCACCATCCACCATTTTCCTTGTTGTTGCCAAACTTTAGGATCACGAAAATGCATAATCCCTTCTTTTGGTGTCAGCACAGTACCATGTTTTTCAAAATGAATACCATCTTTACTGGTAGCAAGACATTGGGTTTCACGAATATGTTCATCATTACCTTGACCATTTAGCCAGATATGACCAGTGTAAATTAAACACAGTTCACCATTATTATCTACGGCTGAACCAGAGAAACAACCGCTTTGGTCATAATCATGATCGGGTGCAATAGCAATAGGTAATCTTCGCCATGTAATCAGATCATCACTCACCGCATGACCCCAATGCATCGGCCCCCAATTTTCATCATAAGGATGATGTTGGTAAAAGGCATGATATTGCCCTTTATAATAAACTAATCCATTGGGATCGTTCATCCAGCCAGCTGGTGGTGCTAAATGAAAATGAGGGTAATACTGTTTATTTATTTGTTGTTCTAGTTTTTCTACAGCTTGGTTTGCTTTATCAATTGCAGTATTCATAACATTACCTTCGTTCAAATTGAGTTAAGTTAATATAATTACATACTACCTCAAAATATTTGTTAACGTTAACTTATAATAAAATAAACGTTAATTTATGTGATACTAGTCACATATTTTTAACGTTAACAATGATTTTTTTTATAAATGATTTAGTTTATTATTAATATTGATTATCAGCATATCAATTAATTAGTCATTAATTAACTAATTTAATCGAAAAGTATAGTGCAATAACATTAATCGTGTTACATACATTCAATCCTTTTTAACAATAATATGAGTGACAAAATGAAAAATACAAAAGTATGGTCTCTTGGTGATGCCGTTATTGACTTATTGCCATTTGGTGAAATGAACTATCGAGCTTGTGCTGGTGGGGCTCCCGCGAATGTTGCCATTGCGATAGCTAAGTTAGGGCTACCATCGGCTTTTATTGGTCGAGTTGGTAATGATCCATTTGGCCACTTTATGGAAAAAACTTTTTGTGAACATCATGTTGATTGTCAAAGTCTTGAAAAGGACGATGAGCATAGAACGAGTACTGTGGTAGTTGATTTAGGAGATAATGGTGAACGCAGTTTCACTTTTCTTGTTTCGCCTTCAGCTGATCAATTTTTATCTGAACAAGCATTGCCGGATTTTAATCAGGACATTTTACATTTTTGTTCTTTGGCGTTAGTTGGCACAACCTGTCGACAAACATTAAAAACAGCTATTGAAAAGCTGACTGCCAAAAATGGCTTAATTAGCTTTGATATTAATTTGCGCGAACAAATGTGGCAGGATAAAAATGAAATGCGCACTATTATTACCCAATTTTGTCACGATGCAGATATTCTTAAACTTTCAGATGAAGAGCTATTCTGGTTAACGGAAAGTCAAGATTGGCATGTAGCACTTAATAAACTGCAACAACATTATAATGCACCACTTAAATTAATCACTAAAGGTAAAGACGGTAGTATTGTGTTATGGCAAGGTAAAACGTTTAGTTTCGACTCTTTCCATGTTAATAGTATTGATACAACAGGCGCAGGCGATGCGTTTGTTGCTGGATTACTTAGTAGTATTGCTTCATCGGGAATGCCGGAAGATAAATTAATGTTAGAAAGTATGATGACGATAGCCAGCGCTTGTGGGGCATTGGCTACTACTAAAAAAGGCGCATTAACAGCATTACCGGATAGTGCATTTTTACAATCCTTTATTAGTGATAACCCAGCGCTAATTGCTAAACAAATGGTGTAAATAATGACAGAAAAACAAAAAATGCTAACAGGACTACTTTATGATCCTAGTATCGATGAACTTGAAAATGAACGGCTTTATGCCCAAGATATCTGTTTTCAGTTAAATCAATTATCGCCAAGTGCTATTGATAAACGGCAACGATTATTCAAGACATTATTAGGAAAAACGAAACAGAAATTTACCATAATGCCCGGCTTTCAGTGTGATTACGGCTATAATATTGAAATCGGCGAGGATTTTTTTGCTAATTTTAACTGTATTATATTAGACGCAGCTAAAGTAACATTTGGTGATAATGTCCTTGTCGCGCCTAATTGCGGTTTTTATACTTCAGGTCATCCACTTGATAGCCAAACGAGGAGTAGTGGATTGGAGTTTGCTAAACCGATTACGGTTGGTAATAATGTTTGGATTGGCGGTAATGTTATTGTATTACCGGGTGTAACAATTGGTGATAATAGTGTTATTGCTGCCGGAAGCATTGTTGATCGTGATATACCTAGCAATGTTATTGCTATGGGGTGTCCCTGCCGAGTTCATAAAAAGTTAGCAGGGAAATGCTCCTAACTTTTTGGCCGTATAGCTATAATTTTATGCAGGTTTGTCTTGCCCATAGATCGATAGCAAATACGTCTTCAATCGTGGTTGGTTCAGGAAAGTCAAGTGTTTCTAAAACTGTTGATACCTGTTTAGCTATATCCATAAAGCCGATTTTGTTTTGAAGAAATGCCTCTACAGCAATTTCATTAGCCGCATTAAGTGCCGTGGTCGCAGCTTGTCCTTGATTAAATGCATCAATCGCTAATTTTAAACAAGGATAGCGATTAAAATCAGGTTGAGTAAAAGTGAGTGATGAAATTTTAGTAAAATCTAATGCTGGGACCGTTGATGAAATTCTATCTGGATATGACATGGCATAGGCTATTGGTGTACACATATCAGGCATTCCGAGCTCGGCAATTACACTACCATCTTGGTAACGAACCATTGAATGTATTATTGATTGTGGATGAATTATAATTTCCATCTCGTCAGCACTAGCATTAAATAGCCAACGGGCTTCAATATATTCTAGTCCTTTATTCATCATGGTGGCCGAATCGACAGAGATTTTCTTACCCATTGACCAGTTAGGATGAGCAATAGCTTGTTCGGGTGTGACACTAGATAATTGATTGAGTGGTAAATCTCTAAATGGCCCTCCAGAACCCGTTAGGACAATTTTAGTGATACCATAATCGGTTAAATTAGCAAATCCTAAATTTTGTTGGACTGTTGTTGGTAGGCTCTGAAAGATTGCATTGTGTTCACTATCAACAGGTAATAGCTGTGCACCATACTGTTTGACTGCCTGCATAAATAAATGACCACAAGTTACCAAAGATTCTTTATTTGCTAATAAAATTCGTTTGCCTTTCTTTATGGCGGAAAGTGTTGGTTTTAATCCTGCTGCCCCGACTATAGCTGCCATTACCATATCTACTTCGGTAAGCTCTGCTAAATCGCATATAGCTTGTTGACCATGTAATACTTCAATATTTAATTTTAGCTCAAGCAGATTTTTTCTAAGTTGCTGTGCCGCCTGTTCATCAGCCATTGCGACATAATTTGGCCTAAATTCCAAACATTGTTCAGTCATTTTGCCAACATTCTGCCCACCAGTTAAAGCAAATGCTTTAAATAAATCTGGATTTTGTCGAATAACGGCCAAAGTGCTGCAACCTATTGAACCAGTTGAGCCTAAAATTGTGATATTTTTCATATTAGTAAATTAAACTTATGTTGTTTTCATTAAAAAAAGAAACAAATCTCTCATCGGGCAGTTTATCAGTAATTATCTGATCGAACAAAGTCAATTCACTAATAAATGCCGGCTTTATTTGATTAAATTTAGTATGATCGGCAATCAATATTTTTTGCGCTGATTTTTTCATTGCTTGTTGCTTCATATCTAATTCTTCAAAATGATAACAAGTTACTCCTTGTTGCAAATCAATACCTGCTGCTGAAATAAAGGCTTTATTCGGACAGATAGAATCTAACTGGTTGGATTGATGTAAACTTGTAAAGATAGCATTATTTGGTTGGAATTGACCACCGCATAAAATGATCTTACATTTAGGTTTATGTTGTAGTGCCAATAAACTATTTAATGAATAACAGATAGCAGTAAATGCAATATCATTATCTATTGCATTAATGATAAAAGGCATGGTGGTGCCACAATCAAAAAATATTGTATCGTTTTCATTGATAAATTGACTAACAAGTTTTGCAATATAAGCTTTTTCTTCAACTTGCTTATCCTGCTGATCTGAAACGAAATATTTTGCGATTGAATGACGGTCTTCATTGACAATATAGCCACCTAAGACAATTAATGAGGAGGGGCAATTGTTAAGATCACGCCTGATAGTCATTTCTGACACTGCTAATTTTTCTGCCGCTGCTTTTAGGTGAATCTTGTCAGTGTTTTTTAGGATTTCAAGGAGTTCATTTATTCTTTTTTGTGGTTGAGTTTCCATTGTTTTTCCTAAATAACAAAAAGCTACATAATATATATGTAACTTATTGTTATGATTGATTAGTAATTGCTAGATGATGTACTGTTACCTGAAACGATTGCAATACCAGCACTTGCGCCTAAACGATTTGCACCAGCTTGAACCATTTTTTCGGCAGTCATACGATCACGAATACCACCAGACGCTTTCACGCCCATATTTTCACCGACTGTTTCACGCATTAATTTTACATCTTCAACTGTTGCTCCAGAAGTACTAAAGCCGGTAGATGTTTTGACGAAAGCAACGCCAATATCTTTACAAATTGTACAAACTTTAACAATTTCTTCTTTGGTTAATAAGCAAGTTTCTAAAATAACTTTTAATGGTACTGAACCGCAGGCTTTGAATACCGCTTCGATATCATTTTTAACTGCATCCCAATTATTGCTTTTTAGCCAACCGACATTGATTACCATGTCAATTTCTTCTGCACCAGCTTTAACAGCCATTTCTGTTTCATAAGCTTTAGCTGACGTAAGCATAGCACCAAGTGGAAAACCGACTACTGAACATACTTTTACATCACTACCTTTTAATAACTCTGCCACTAAAGGTACATAGCCAGAATTAACGCACACAGAATAAAAATGATATTCTTTTGCTTCATCACAGAGTTTTCGAATCTGATCTTCAGTCGCATTCATCGCTAATAAAGTATGATCAATATACTTTGCATAATCCATAAGGGTTTCCTTAAATTTTTTATTAATGTTAAATCTAGTTAATTTTGTTAATCTGTAAATAGTAATGTTATAAAAATAACAAACATAACCAAATAATGTTACTTTAATAACATTATATCGCTAATTTGTGAGAATTTGAAATATAACAACTATTATTAATATGTTAAAGAAATAAATAAAAACGCCCAATTTAATAAAATTGGGCGTCAAAATGGTATTTATGAATTTTTGAAATAGATTAGAATTCCATTAATTCTTTCTCTTTCTCTGCAAGTACTGCATCTAATTTTTTAATAGCAGCATCAGTAGCTTTTTGAATTAAATCTTGTGATTTACGTTCATCATCTTCAGAAATTTCTTTATCTTTCAATAATGCTTTGATTTGATCATTGGCATCACGACGGATATTACGGATCGATACACGGCCTTGCTCTGCCTCACCACGAACAATTTTAGTTAAATCACGACGGCGCTCTTCAGTAAGCGGTGGTAACGGAACTCGAATAACGGTACCCGCTGATGCCGGATTTAATCCTAAATCTGAAGTTAAAATTGCTTTTTCAATTAATGGTGTTAATGATTTATCAAATACTGTAATTGCAAGGGTTCTTGCATCTTCAGCAACTATATTGGCTAATTGACGAAGTGGTGTTGGGCTACCATAATACTCAACCATAATGCCATCTAATAAACTTGGCGATGCACGACCAGTTCTAATTTTAGAAATATGATTCTGAAACGCATCAATACTTTTTTCCATGCGCTCTTGCGCTTCTTTTTGAATCTCATTTAGCATAATAAAAACCTTTTTAAATAAATAAGACTAGCAGCTAACTGTAGCCTGATTATTGATTAATGTTCCTTCTGATTCGCCTAGAATGACGCGACGTAATGCCCCCGGTTTATTCATATTAAACACACAAATTGGTAGATTATGATCACGAGCCAATGTAAATGCGGCTAAATCCATCACTTTTAATTCATCATCTAACACTTTCTCGTAATTAAGTGTTTTATAAAGTGTTGCATTAGGATCTTTTACCGGATCGGCTGAATAAACACCATCAACTTTGGTTGCTTTTAAAACCACATCAGCTTCAATTTCAATACCTCTTAAACAGGCTGCTGAGTCAGTTGTGAAAAATGGGTTACCGGTTCCAGCCGAAAGGATAACGACTTTACCATGTTTAAGCAAGCTGATTGCTTCAGTCCAGCGATAATCATCACAAACGCCGTTTAATGGAATTGCCGACATCAAACGGGCATTAACTTCAATTCGGTGCAATGCATCACGCATAGCAAGACCGTTCATTACTGTGGCAAGCATACCCATATGGTCACCAACAACACGGTTCATGCCTGCTTTAGCAAGTCCTGCACCACGAAATAGATTACCACCCCCAATAACAACAGCAACCTGAACTCCCATGTCGATAAGTTCTTTAATTTCTTGAGCCATACGATCAAGAACGGTTGGATCAATACCAAAACCTTCATCACCTTGCAGCGCTTCACCACTAAGTTTGAGAAGGATACGTTTATAGAAAGGGGTTACCATATGAAGTCTCACTATTTCGTTATTTAATTACTTAAAAAGCTAGCATAACTAGCCGGCAATCATTTTAAAATATTTTGTGGATAAACAAAACCGCCATGAAGGCGGTTTTGATAAAACAATTAAGATTGTTTCGACATCGCAGCCACTTCTGCTGCAAAATCAACTTCGACTTTTTCGATACCTTCACCCACTTCAAAGCGGATAAATGATGCAACAGTCGCTTTTTTCTCAGTAAGTAAATCACCAACTGTTTTGCTTGGATCCATTACAAATGGTTGACCAGTAAGTGATACTTCACCAGTGAATTTACGCATACGGCCTTCAACCATTTTTTCTGCGATTTCACGAGGTTTACCAGATTGCATTGCAATATCAATTTGAATATTACGTTCATGCTCAACCACATCTGCAGGTACATCGCTAGGGTCAACATATTCTGGTTTGCTTGCTGCAATGTGCATTGCAATGTGTTTAACTAATTCTTCATCACAACCACTGTTAGCTGCAACTAAAACACCAATACGTGCACCGTGTTGATAACTACCAACTACATCGCCAGTAATTTGTTGAACACGACGGATGCCGATGTTTTCACCAATTTTAGCAACTAATGCAGTACGTTCTTCTTCAAATTTTGCTTGTAAAGCTGCAATATCAGTGATTTTATCATTTAAAGCAGCTGTTGCTACTTTATCACTGAATTCTAAGAAACCAGCATCTTTAGCAACAAAGTCAGTTTCACAGTTAATTTCTAAAATAACACCAACTTTTTTATCTGCTGAAATTTTAGAAATAATTACACCTTCAGCTGCCACACGACCTGCTTTTTTAGCTGCTTTGGCTTGACCTGATTTACGCATGTTGTCGATAGCAAGATCGATATCACCATTTGCTTCAACTAATGCTTTTTTACATTCCATCATACCTGCGCCAGTTCTTTCGCGCAGTTCTTTTACCATAGAAGCGGTAACTTCAGCCATTTTAAAATCCTCTATTTAACCATTATGATGATTTTCATTAGAATGGGTCGACGATATTATCGACCCTGAAAATATTTGAGTTTATTATTCTGCTGCTGGAGCTTCTTCAACAAAGCTTTCTTCAGATACTGGAGATTGGTTTTGTTCACGACCTGAACGTACTGCTTCAGCAACTGCATTTGCATATAATTGAATTGCACGGATTGCGTCATCATTACCAGGAACAATGTAATCAATACCATCTGGATCTGAGTTAGTATCAACAACAGCAATGACTGGAATACCTAAATTGTTAGCTTCTTTGATTGCGATATGTTCATGGTCTGCACCAATAACAAAAATCACATCGGGTAAGCCACCCATATTTTTAATTCCACCCAAGCTATTTTCTAATTTAGCCATTTCACGAGCACGCATAAGTGCTTCTTTCTTGGTTAATTTATCAAATGTACCATCATTAGCTTGTGTTTCTAAATCTTTTAAACGTTTGATTGATTGACGTACTGTTTTCCAGTTTGTCAACATACCACCTAACCAACGGTGATTAACGTAGTATTGTCCACAGCTTTCTGCTGCTTGTTTAATTGCTTCACTTGCAGCACGTTTTGTACCAACAAATAGAATTTTACCTTTACGCGCAGCAACTTTGTTTAATTCAGCTAATGCTTCATTGAACATTGGTACTGTTTTTTCAAGATTGATGATGTGAACTTTGTTACGAGCACCAAAAATAAATGGTTTCATTTTTGGGTTCCAATAACGAGTTTGGTGTCCAAAGTGTACACCTGCTTGTAACATATCGCGCATTGATACTGTAGTCATGATTTCCTCATTTTTACGTTGGGGTTATGCCTCCACATATCCGCTTTATCCGACCTTATTACTTTAAGTAAAAGGCACCCCGGCAAAGAGTAATGATATGTGTGTGTTATAACGTTAATTAATTATTAAATTTTATGCTGATATTTCAGATTATTTTCAATAAAAATAATCTGAAATATCGCGCGCGTTTTATACCACATTTAAATTAAGATTACCAGAAGTATTTATTTTTATAGGTGATGAAATATTAGTTTTTTATTAAAGGTTGTGGATTTGGTCTGGAAAAATAACGATATAAGCTAACAAAGTCAATTTATTAGCTTATATTAAAAAGTTGTATGTTGCTTTAAATTATTAAGCCTTTTTAACAAAACAGGCTTTAAGCATTACTTTCATGCCATCGATTTTACAATCAATTTCGTGATCACCGTCTACTAGACGAATGCCTTTAGCTTTAGCGCCTTTTTTGAGGACGGTTGATGAGCCTTTTAATTTTAAATCTTTAATCAAAATAATATCATCGCCATCAACTAACAAATTGCCATTGCTATCTTTAACTTGTAATTCATCGGTTGTCGAAGTTTCTTGATTTGGATCCCATTCGTGTGCACATTCCGGACAAACATAAAAAGTACCATCGTGGTAAGTGTGTTCAGATTGGCAAGCCGGGCAATTAGGTATAGATTCCATAGTTTTTCATTAATCCAAATTAAATAAAATGATGTCCACTATAGCAAAAAAAGACTATTTAGTCATGATATTCAGCTATACCTAATAGTTTTTTATTATTTCGGTTTGACACTACAGATAGCAATGTAATTAAGGTATTTTTTATTTTTTCTAAATGTTTTAAACATTTTGATAAATTGTGGTCGATTTTGTTTATGTAATGCATTACCAACAATTTTGATTGCACCAAAAAATCCTTCATCGGTAATCATACCTCGTGGTGACATTAACGTCATAGCGGCATGTTCTGATTTTATATTGATAAATCCTATAGTTGAAAAAAGATTAATCCATTCATCATGACTCATAGGCTGTGCATTAACATTGATCGCATTATGAATCTGTGCCATGATGTCTTGAGAGTTTTCTGGATTTACTAACATAATGTCATGCGTTAATAATTTTCCACCTGGTTTTAATACTCGAAAATACTCGCTGAGTAAGCGAGCTTTCGCCTTGTCTGCATACATGGTTAACATCGCTTCATTAATTACAATATCAAAGCTGTTATCAGGGAAAGGTAATTTGGAAGCGTCGGCTTGTTGTATATCGACTAACTGACTAACATTATTTTTTATAACATTTTGTTTGGCTTTCTCTAATGCCATTTTATCCATGTCGATACCAATAATATGGCATTTAAATCGCTTAGCTATTTCGATAGAGGTCGTACCCATATTGCATGCGATCTCTAACACTTGGCTTTGTGGCGTAAATTCTGCTTGTTTAAATAACCATTCCGTAGCTTTCTTTCCCCCTGGGCGTAACCTTGTTTTCCCTAAACGAGCAAGAAATTTATGGCCAGCTTCTTTTTTAATTTGTTCCATTGTCTATCCTTAGTTTAATTAGTCTTTAATGTGATTTCTCTCAACATAATTAATAGCATTTTTGCTGGTATTGGTGCTTCAACAGCATGAGGGATATTAGCTGGCATTTTTACTATCGTTCCTGGTTCAGCTTTAACTGGTTTGCCATCAATAATTAAATTTAATTGCCCTTCTATGACCATAACGATCGCATCAAATGGTGCACTATGTTCAGAGAGACCTTGTCCTTTATCAAAAGCAAATAAGGTTAAGTTACCACCAGATGTTTTAGCTAATACTCGACTAGCAATACCTTGCTCCGTTTGTTTAATTAATGAAGCTAAATTTAGTTCTTGTGCTGGAGGAATAATATTATTTGGCATAAGATGCTCCTGTTTTTCAGTAAGTGCAAAACAAAATATAATTGTTATTTTGGTCAATGCTTATGATATAGGTTATAAGTGGTTAAATCATTTTTGTTAAAAAACATTATAATTCATATGGTTATTGATAATTAATAATAAGGCTTTATTTATTGAAATAAGAATTATTATCAATTATATTGAAGTCATTCTAAATTTATTATTAGGCAATCCCTATGACATTTGTCAAAAATATACCAACTCAAGATGAGATTTTAACTTGGTTAAATAATGTAAAAATGTTTGATGGGTTAACCACTGATGCATTAATACCAATCCTTGAAAATGCTAGTTATATGGAATTTAGTACCGGTGAGCTAATTAGTTATGAAGGTATGCCTTTTTCTGGTTGTTCTTTGGTTCTTGCTGGTAAAGTTGAGGTATTTAGAAATACTTATTTAGGTGAAGAAAAAGTTTTTGGGATTTTTTCGCCTTATGAATTAGTTGCCATTGTTGCAGTGTTTATGCCTCATAATCGCTTTCCCATGACAATTCGAGCAAAAACTAATTGCTCATTATTATTACTTGAAAAAAATAGCGTATTACAAGTTTGTATGAATAATCCTATTGTTATGCAACGCTTGTTAGTGCAATTTAGTACTAAACTATACGAACAAATTAATAACATCGATTGGTTAACATCCAGTTCGGCAGAACAGCGTTTAGCTACTTATATTTTATCGTTATCTTCGAAACAAGATACAAGTTTTGTGTTACCAATATCACGCAGTCAATTGGCAACTAAGCTCGGTATCCGTTATGAAACGTTAAGCCGACTAATTTCTAGTTGGCGTAAACAAAAAATAATTGAAATTAAATTGAATCAGGTAACAATTTTAAAGAGAACCTATCTTCACCAGCTTACGCTTCCTTCTCAACGTTCATTTTAAGTAGCTGTATCTGACAGCATTACTGTCAGATACACTTTTTAGAAGTAATAAACAAGCCCACTATTGAGATTGAATCCCATAGCTGGGAATAAAGTATTTTCTTGTTTTGATTTTACTACATTATTAGCAACCGAGGCGGTAGCATAATGTTTGTTGGTTAGGTTATCTGCAGTTAAATAAGCCGACCAACCATTAGAATTTTGATAATTAATTTTAAAGCCTAAAGCTACATATTTATCTCGGTATTGAACATTCATATTATTGGCATGATCAACCGGCGTATTTGTTGGGGACCAGTGAATATTTGGGCCAAGTGTCCAGTTATCATATTTATATAAAATTTCTGCAGTAATCGTATTTTTTGGGATGCCGGCAATATAATTACGATTATATTCGCCACCCATAAAACGAAAATCGTTATACGTCCAAGCTAGATGATATTCAATATCGCCAGAAATAAAAACTGAAGGTATTAGTCCTTTTAGGCCTGCTTCTATCCCTTGATGACGTGTTTTGGCGCCATAATTAAATACCCCTATTGCCGTTCCACTTGTGTCGTAAGTGGTAATATATTCATCTTTAATGATGCTTCTATATAAAGCAATATCCCAGTTTAATTCTTGGGTTATCTTACCATTACCACCAATTTCAGCAGTAATGCCTTTTTGACGATTTAATTTGTTAATTTTGGCTTTCATGCCATCGCTAGTAATAATTTCACGAAAGGATGCGGGTTCGTTACTGGTGCTTAAATTGGCATAAAATCGCGTATCATTAGTTTGATTCCAAATTACCCCTAATTTGGGTGACCAAAATGTCCATGCTTGATCAAGGGCGTTTTTATTGTGCCGCGCATCAACCTCTCGTTTGGCATGCGTAATTTTAGTATCTAAATTGAGTTGCCATTCATTGTTGATTTGCCATAAGGAGCTAATAGAACCATATACGTTTTCTGCGGTAGCATCATATTTTCCCAGTGAACGTTTATTCATTTTGGTATGACGTCGATTCATCAATAATTGACGATCAAGATTGGTTTTATCCCATGCTAGAGCTGATCGATAGCTAAAATTATCAAAGGTCATATTATAAGTTAATTGACTACCAATAGTGTTACTATCACTTAAAACATAATCGGTTGGCGTAACAAAATTATCATGTGTACGCTGATACCATAATCCTAGCTCAATGGCTTGGTTATCTAGGGTCCAATTTGCGCGGTTAGCAATACGCCCCTGTTGAACATTACGATGCGGATCCCGCATTTGCACAACTTTAAAAATACTCGTTGGATCACTTTTGCTTTTACGTTGCGATAAAGGTCCTGGAATATCAAAACGTAAATCTGTCCAACTTAACCATGTTCTATTTTCAAAGTTTTCATTACTATAACCAAAGTTAGATCGAACCGTTTTCCGTTGCGAAGTTGAATGATCTCGATAACCATCAAAATGGTCATAAGATAGGCTAATGCGACCATCCATATCATAACCGCTATGACCTAATGCGATTTGTGCGGCTTCTCGACCAAATGCACCATATTCATAACGAGCACTACCAAGTTCATCTTTTCCTGTGTATGAGATGAAATTCAATTCTCCCCCTAAACTATTAGCTTGAGGATGGGTATTATTGGCTCCACGGTAAACTGAAATTAACCGAGCTTCACGCATATCTAAGGTACTAATATGGAAATTACCATCAGCATCCGTGATAGGTAGCCCATCTTGTAATAGTAAGACCCCTCTTGATAGTGGCGCGCTTTGCACTCCGGAACCACGAATGTTTAATCTTGGTTGATCTGTACCGCCAAAAAAATTTTGAATAATAATTCTAGGTTGATAATCAAGCGCATCTTGTAGTGTGGATAATCTATTTTCCTGTTCTGGAATGATTAAGTTAGTTGCTCCAGCAGTTTGTTTTTGTTTAACTTGTTCCTGCTGAAAAGTCGGAGACAATGAATTTTTTCTATTATCACTATCATTAGGGGTAACAATAATTGTATCATGACTTGTCTCGGCTAATGCATAACCGCTAAACATCATAGGCGAATAGAATAGGGTTAATATACTTATTTGAATAACTTTATTTTTTCTGCACATAACGTCTCACTTCTCATTCGATTTAATGATAATGATTATTATTTACACAAAAACAAGAAACACTATGACATTTGTCAATTGAGATAAAAAATTTATATAATTAACCAAAATTAAAGTTGTTAGTGGTTTATGTTATTTTTTAAATAACAGTTTAAGTTAACAAAGCTTTACCTTAAAAAAAATGCAAAGTTGTTTAATTATTTTATAATGATCACATTGAATTAAATTTGGTGACTAACTCATTATTGCCAAAGTCTATTTGATTAATTTTTTTAATAATATATTAATTTTTATGAGGTTTGGCTTAAAATGTTAAAATATAAAGGACAACTGACAACTGACAACGTAATTAAGGGAAGACTTTTATCTTATTTTAAGACATCACAATCAAATATCTTTAACTTAGTCCTATTTTTAGGAAAACTAATTTATCAATTAAGTTTAACTATTTTTTCAGTGTGCTTAGTAAACTTACCTTCCGCTTATGGTTTGGCAACAAAAACTGCAAACGGTATTCATGGTTACGCACCAGAGATTATTAATACTCAGCTAGCATCAGATAAACATGGGTTTACATTGAATGGAGTATTTTATAGTGAATCAACAGGAAATATAAAAGAAAATGAAATAAAGGAATTTGATGGTGATTTAACATTTAATGATTTCAGTATCAAAATATTTGGTTATGGATCATTAGATCCTCAAATAAATTATCAAGACATTGATGGAGATAGCATTGATCCAACTCACCCATTTTTAGAGAAAGATGCTTATTTCCAATGGTATGATGCTAATGATAAGAAAATACCGAAAGGTGATAATAATAAGATAATGGGTTGTGGAAGTGGTTATCCAATGCCATTAAAATTGGAAATAGGTTCAAAAGTACAAACATTTTCACAGTATGGTATACCAAAAGAAAGTGATTTTTTGCTAATAACTAAATTTTATGAGATTTCATTAAAGCCTAAAATATGCTACGCAAGACCTAATGCAACTATAATTACTCAAAATGCACAATGGCATAGTTTTGATGTAAATGGTAATTCTGAAAAATGGAATCTTGATAATGCTGTAATTAGTCCAGAATATGGAGGAGGGCATTCGCCTGATTATATATTGGATTTAGGTTTTAAAGCAAATCCAAACGCTTCAAATGGTAGAATATTTCCGACCACAGGATTCCCTGGTGCAAAATTCCAATTAGTCATGGTTGGAGCACAGACGGATTATAAGTTTAATATTAAATCTTTTTCAAAAGATGTTGTTGATGTTGACTATCAGGGATTTGTAACATTGTGGAAAAAACCGTCAGGACCAATAACTGTTCAAGTAGTAAATAAAAAAAATGAATTAATGAAATTTAATTATACGTTTACACCTACCAATGTATGGGCAGTTCCTACAGGAGATTATAATGGAGGATGGTTAGAAGCTTCAACAACCAAATGTGGTGGAACAGAAAAGGTATTAAGTAGGAAAGAACTAACTAATTCACCTAAAAATAGTGCGCCGATGCAATGGAAATATCATGATAATAACTATACGAGATCTATTGATTTTAGTTTAGGCGCTGAATGGGGACCAATGAACGAAAACACTTATCCAGAATCTGCATGGCGATCTAAACATTACTGGACTAGAGATAATTATACTAATGACAGACAGTTTGTTGTACATTCTGTAAATGGTGGTGTAGGTTACGATGGTTATGAAAATATAGGAAGTATTAATTATATTGCTTGTAAAAATTAACTATCCAAAATTTTTTATAATTATTAAAAGAATAATTTTTTCCATTATATAAATAAAAAATTTGATGGTTTAAACTCTGATAATAAAACTTTAAGAGTAATGAGTAAATTTATTATTGCAGTTAAGTTAATTGAAAGCGACATCTCCTCTTAGCGTGATTTAATGAATGAAAAGTTAAAATTTCGAAGATAACGTATTGGCGAGAAAAGAGATGTCAATTAATAACTAAAAAGTCATTAATTAATATTTAAAATGAGTTTAGTTATTTAAGACATAATTGACTTTTATTATTCATCAATATGAATTTTTATAGGAAAATTTGTTTATAAAGATTTTAAAAGGTAAACGTAAAATTATATAGGAGTTAATAAAGCGCATTTATTTATGCGCTTTATACTTAATGTAGTAGGTTTAAATTATTTAATAACCTTAGCAACAACACCAGCACCAACAGTACGACCACCTTCACGGATAGCGAAACGTAAACCGTCTGCCATTGCGATTGGGTGAATTAATGATACTGTCATTTTGATGTTATCACCTGGCATTACCATTTCTACGCCTTCTGGTAATTCGATAGTACCTGTTACGTCTGTTGTACGGAAGTAGAACTGTGGACGGTAACCTT
>NZ_NAST01000029.1 GCF_002142215.1 Gilliamella sp. N-G2 | reverse complement strand
TTTTTATATATTATTAAGTGTAATTAATACAAAATTATGTTCTAGTTTTTGCTAGTTTATTATGTTTATTAATTCAGATATATCAGCTCGTTCCATATAATTAGCATTAATATAAGCAAACTGAATCTTTTATCCTGACCAATTAAATAAGTTGCTGGTATTGGCAATGTATAAATATCATCATCATTAAAATCCAATAAATTAGCACCTAAACTCTTATTTAATTCTCGCATTTTTTCAGATAATGTGAACACTAAACCAAATTGGTTAGCTATATTGTTTTTAATATCTGATAGTATCGTTATCGACATCGATTTTTCTTTTTTTAACTGTCCACTAATTGAATATTTCTGCGGTGAAATAGAAATGAAATATGCATTTTTTGCATCAATTCTAAGTTATTTTGAAAATGCTCCAATTCTTTCACACAAAACGGACACCAACTACCTCGAAAGAAAATAATGATTACCGGTTAAGTTTCCAGTAATTGGTATAAATTGATTTCATCATTATCAGTTGATATTAACAAAAGTCAGGCGAAATATCACCACATTGTAAAGCATGACTATCTAGTTTTTCACTTAGCATATCAGCTAGTAAATTATCTAACATATTTAGTACATTGGGTGGTAATTGTGCTAATAGATCTTGTCTTAATACTTTTCTGAATATAGCAACATCATTATCAGATAAGTTATTAGTGATTTTTTCGATCCAAACACTGTGTTCGTTTAACGTTTCCGTTAATAAATCCATTCCAATTGAGGTTAAACTAATAATTGAAATTCTTTTGTCATTTTCATTATTTCTCTTTGATACTAGCCCATCATTAATTAACGAGCTGACAAGCGAGGTTGTCGAAGCTTTAGTTATTCCTAATAATTTGGCAATTTCTTGCAAAGATAATTCTTGGTATTCTTTCAGTAAAACTAAAATAATTAATCTATTTTCTGAAAGATGATATTTATTAAGACGTTTAGCGCACTATATATCGATCAGATTAGCAACAGATAATAATGTAAAGCATGTTCTAATCTTTTCTAGAGCAACCGTATTTTGTTTCTTCTAAATATTGCAAAAAGATAAATAGCGATTTTCGAGCTGCATGTATTATCCTCCAAATTAGTTAGCCCGCTTACTAATTAAATATATTGAATACTAGATGACTTAATTTCAAATTTTGAATATCTAATAATAAAAGGAAAATTTAAGATAACTAAAATGAAGAATATTAAGATATCAATAGGATAAAAAAATCGAGCCTTATTCGTAAGGCTCGATTGTATAATTAACGATTTATATTATCCAAAAAACTTCTTCACTTTATCAAAGAAGCTTTTTTCTTTTGGACTATGTTTTGCATTTTTATCGGCTTTAAAACTGTCACCCAACTCTTTGAGTAACTCTTTTTGTTTGCCAGTTAAGTTTACTGGGGTTTCAACCACGACATGGCAATACAAATCACCTACTGTGCTACCGCGTAATGATTTAATACCTTTTCCACGTAATCTAAACATTCTACCGGTTTGCGTTTCTGCCGGTATGGTTAAACTAACTTTACCATTTAGGGTTGGCACTTCAACTTCACCACCAAGGGATGCTAAAACAATATTAATTGGAATTTCACAATGTAAATTAGTACCATCTCGCTCAAAAATTGCATGTGGTTTTACTTGTACCTGAACATATAAATCACCCGCTGGTGCCCCATTTAGTCCTGCTTCACCCTCACCTGAAAGTCGAATACGGTTTCCTGTATCGACCCCAGCTGGAATAGTAACGGATAACGTTTTCGTTTTTTGGATTCGTCCTTCACCACGACATTTTTTACATGGGTTTTTAACGATTTTTCCACGGCCGTGACAGGTTGGACACTCTTGCTGTACCGCAAAGAAGCCTTGACGCATTTGGACAACACCAGCACCATGACAAGTATCACAGGTAACCACATCAGATGATTTTTCAGTGCCCTGTCCATGACATACATCACAAGTTACCCATGTTGGTACTTTTATCTCTTTACTTACTCCACTTGCCGCTTCTTCTAGCGTTAAGGAAATGTTGTATTGTAAGTCATTGCCTCGTGAAGCTGTTTGACCTTGTCCTCGACCACCACCGAAGAAATCACTGAAGATATCATCAAATGCCGAACCACCACCAAAACCGCCAAAACCACCGAATCCTCCAGCGCCAGCACCACCGTGGCCTTGTTCAAAAGCTGCATGGCCATACTGATCATAAGCAGCTTTCTTTTGCGGATCAGTTAAAATTTCATAAGCTTCTTTGACTTCTTTAAATTTTGCTTCAGCTTCTGCTTTATTATCCTGATTTTTATCCGGATGATATTTCATGGCTAGGCGTTTGTAGGCTTTTTTTATCTCAGCTTCAGTGGCACTTTTACTTACGCCTAATGTTTCATAATAATCTTTCTTAGCCATAATTAACCTTTACTTTAATCATTATATAAACAACTAAACGGGCTTGAGTTACCTCGCGCCCGTTTGATGTTTTACATGTTTAAAACTCGTTGCAATAACTCATTAAAAAACATATTAATTAATGCTTATTTTTTCTCGTCATCAACTTCTTTGAAGTCGGCATCCACAACATCATCTTGTCCTGCAGAACTTCCGCTATTTGCTTGAGCTGCAGATTGATCAGCTTGAGCTTGTTGTTGTGCTAACTCAAGTAATTTTTTTGACGCTTCCATTAATGCATTAATCTTAGCTTCGATCTCTGCTTTATCTTCACCACGCGCAACATTTTCTAGATCACTTACTGCGCTTTCGATAGCGGTTTTGTCATCAGCTGATAATTGATCGCCTGCTTCAGTCACTTGTTTACGAGTTGAGTGAACAAGGTGATCAGCTTGGTTACGAATTTGAGCTAATTCTTCGAATTTACGGTCTGCATCAGCATTTGCTTCAGCATCATTTACCATTTTTTGGATCTCTTCTTCGCTTAATCCTGAAGAAGCTTTAATGGTAATGTTTTGCTCACGACCAGTATTTTTATCTTTTGCTGATACATGCAAAATACCATCAGCATCGATATCAAAGGTTACTTCGATTTGTGGCATACCACGTGGTGCAGCTTGAATACCATCAAGGTTAAATTGACCCAATGATTTATTATCACTTGCACGTTTACGTTCACCTTGTAATACATGGATAGTTACAGCTGATTGATTATCTTCAGCAGTTGAGAATACTTGACTATGTTTTGTTGGGATAGTCGTGTTTTTCTCAATCAAGGTAGTCATGACACCACCCATGGTTTCGATACCTAATGATAATGGTGTTACGTCAAGTAATAATACGTCTTTAACATCACCACCTAATACACCACCTTGTACTGCCGCACCAACAGCTACTGCTTCATCAGGGTTAACGTCTTTACGTGGTTCTTTACCAAAGAAATCTGCAACAGCTTTTTGAACCATTGGCATACGTGTTTGACCACCAACTAGGATAACATCTTTAATATCAGAAACACTAAGACCGGCATCTTTTAATGCTGTTTTAACAGGTTCCATTGAACGTTTAACTAAATCTTCAACTAATGATTCAAGTTTAGCGCGAGTCACTTTGATATTTAAGTGTTTAGGTCCAGTTGCATCAGCAGTGATATAAGGTAAGTTAATATCAGTTTGTTGAGCTGATGATAATTCGATTTTCGCTTTTTCAGCCGCTTCTTTTAAACGTTGCATTGCAAGTGGGTCATTTTTAAGATCAAATCCTTGTTCACGTTTAAATTCATCAACTAAGTAGTTAATTAAGCGTGAATCAAAGTCTTCACCACCTAAGTGAGTATCACCATTTGTTGCTAATACTTCGAATGTTTTTTCGCCATCAACATCGTCAATTTCGATAATTGAGATATCAAATGTACCACCACCAAGGTCATATACAGCAATAGTACGGTTACCCACATCTTTATCTAAACCATAAGCAAGTGCTGCTGCAGTTGGTTCGTTGATGATACGTTTTACATCTAAACCAGCAATACGACCTGCATCTTTAGTTGCTTGACGTTGTGCGTCATTAAAGTAAGCAGGAACAGTAATAACGGCTTCAGTAACTGGCTCACCAAGATAATCTTCTGCTGTTTTTTTCATTTTCTTTAATACTTCAGCAGAAATTTGTGGTGGCGCAATTTTTTGACCTTTAACATCAACCCAAGCATCGCCATTATCTGCTTTAACAATTTTATATGGCATAATACCAACATCGCGCTGTACTTCTGCATCTTCATAGCGACGACCGATTAAACGTTTAATTGCAAATAATGTATTTTGTGGATTAGTTACTGCCTGACGTTTAGCGGGTTGACCAACTAGAATTTCGCCATCTTGTGTGTAAGCAATAATCGATGGGGTTGTGCGATCACCCTCTGCGTTTTCTAATACTTTTGCTTGACCGTTATCCATTACTGCAACACATGAATTTGTTGTACCTAAGTCGATACCAATAATTTTACCCATAATCGTTTCTCCTCAAACCTGTATTTTATTCTCTGTATATAAGTCTTAAATATTCAATTTCAAGGCCTTATTTTGACAAAGATATGTATTTGTTTTCACATAGATGGGAACATTATTGTTAATATCAAGGGGGCAAATAAAAATAATTTTTTTATAGACCTTGATTCCAATAATTTCACCTCTTATTATTGCAACCCATTTTTATTATTGTGTTTAAAAATAGGAATTTTATGCAACAAACTAAACTTGCCAATCCGGGACCATTGGGGCTTATGGGATTTGGTATGACAACAATTTTATTAAATATTCATAATGCAGGATTTTTTCCAGTTATGACGGCAATCGTTTCTATGGGTATTTTTTATGGTGGATTAGCCCAAGTAATCGCAGGAATTTTAGAATTCCGTAAAGGAAATACCTTCGGAACAACAGCGTTTACTTCATACGGTTTCTTTTGGATTGCTTTAGTTGGTATTTGGTATTTACCTACTTCACCAGCAACTGCACCTACCGATGCAACCTTTTTAGGGATTTTTCTAGCACTGTGGGGTATTTTTACCGCATTTATGTTTATTGGTACATTAAAAGCTAACCGAGCATTACAATTTGTTTTTGCCAGCTTAACCATTTTATTCGCTCTATTAGCAATTGGTAATATTTCTGGTAACCATGACATTATTCATATTGCTGGTTTTGAAGGCATAATTTGTGGTGCGAGTGCAATTTATCTTGCGATGGCTGAAGTTCTAAATGAACAATTTGGTCGTACAATTCTACCTATTGGTGCAGCAAAAGGCGCTACACATTAAGTAATATCATTTTGTAAGGATAGTATTGTGAGCATAAAAAAACGGGAAATATCCCCGTTTTTTTATGTCCAATAAGAGCGATTAAAGTCGATTATTTTTTATAAGCATCATTATGTACACCAACCGCTGCGCGACCTGATGGATCATTTAGATTTTTAAATGACTCATCCCATTCGATCGCTTTAGCTGTTGAACAAGCCACTGTAGGACCACCAGGTACACAATGCGCAGCACTTTCAACTGGGAATAATTCATCAAAAATTTCACGATACATATAAGCTTCTTTTGAAGCTGGAGTATTGTATGGAAAACGGAATTTTGCATTTTCTAACTGTTGATCGGTAATTTTGCTTTCGGCAATCTCTTTTAAGGTATCGATCCAACTATAACCTACACCGTCAGAAAATTGCTCTTTTTGACGCCAAACCACGGATGCTGGTAAATAAGATTCAAATGCTTCACGAACAATGTGTTTTTCCATTTTACCGTTACTACCACACATTTTATCTTGTGGGTTAATGCGCATAGCAACATCTAAGAATTTTTTATCTAAGAATGGTACCCGAGCTTCAACACCCCAAGCAGCCATTGCTTTATTAGCTCGAGCACAGTCATACATATGCAGTGCCGCTAATTTACGCACAGTTTCTTCATGGAACTCTTTGGCATTTGGCGCTTTGTGGAAATAGAGATAACCACCAAATACCTCATCAGCACCTTCACCCGATAACACCATTTTGATACCCATTGCTTTAATTTTTCTTGCCATTAAATACATTGGGGTTGAAGCGCGAATGGTTGTGACATCGTAAGTTTCGATGTAATAAATAACATCACGAATCGCATCAATCCCTTCTTGTATTGTGAAGTTAATTTCGTGATGAACAGTACCTAAATGATCGGCAACTGCTTGGGCAGCTTTAAGATCAGGTGCACCTTTTAAACCAACCGCAAACGAGTGTAATTGTGGCCACCATGCTTCTGATTTTTCATGATCCTCAACTCGACGCGCAGAAAACTTTTTAGTAATCGCTGAGATAACTGAAGAATCAAGTCCACCAGATAATAAAACACCATAAGGAACATCAGACATAAGATGGCTTTTTACTGACTCTTCTAATGCGACACGAAGTTCATTGATATCTGTCTTATTATCTTTGACATTATCATATTCCATCCAATCGCGTTTGTAATAGGTCTTTATTTCACCCTCTGTGCTAGAAAGATAACAACCAGGAGGAAATGCTTCAATGGTTTTACAAACAGGTACCAAAGCTTTCATCTCTGAGGCAACATAAAATGTACCATTTTCATCATATCCCATATACATTGGGATAATACCAATATGATCGCGACCAATAAAATAGGTACCTTTGTTGATGTCATAAAGAATAAAAGCAAACATACCTTGTAGTTCATCAAGACAGTTAATACCTTTTTCTTGATATAAGGCTAGGATAACTTCACAGTCAGATCCTGTCTGAAATTCATAACGATCTTTGTACTGATTTCGGAGTTCTTGATGATTATAAATTTCGCCATTTACCGCTAAAACTAGGGTTTTGTCTTTATTATAAAGCGGTTGAGATCCTGTATTAACATCTACAATTGATAAACGTTCATGAGCTAAAATAGCTTTATCAGAAGCAAAAATACCAGACCAGTCAGGTCCACGATGACGTTGTAGACTTGATAGTTCTAATGCTTTTGTTCGTAGTTGTTCTGGATCTGATTTAATATCAAGAATACCTAAAATCGAACACATTGATTTTCTCCATTTAAAATCGCCAAAGCGATACTATTTACAAATAAAACTTATTTTAAATATTATTACAAGCAAAGCATAAAAATAACAGCATACACATTATTGGTTAACAATTAAAGTACAATATCATTATACTTTTTCTATTACTGTAAAAGTTGACTATTATTTTTTTAACCATTGCCCTTGTTGTTTAATATATTGACCAGCTGGTGTTTTCTCTTGTGCTTTAGTTCCTGCTCTATTTTGAACTTCCACTAATGGCACATTACTTTGAGCTGATACTTTTTGATACTCTTGTTTACGAGCCTGATTAATTAATTGAGCAATTTCGCTAGCATTACCTTCATTTTTGACCACGCCTAGGTAACCATCAGCTTGTTCACCAACCAACCCATTAGCTTTGGCTTGACTTAATTCATTAATTGCCTGATCTAAATTTAAAGCAAAAACTGGTAAAGCTAATATTATTGATAATAATGCTATCGTTGCTTTTTTATAGATATTCATAATAACCCCCTTATTAAATACATCATATTAAATTGTATTAAATATGTGTAAAATTTATTAAAAAATCATCTTATGTTCCGCAAGAGTAATTTTTTAGATTCATGACATTATTTGTAAATAACGACCGATAATAATATTAATTTAGTATAAACCTGATTTATTGATAATGTTATCTAAGGCTTTATCAACTTTAATATTAATTTCATGATCAATCTTAACATTCAAATTGATATTAATTGGTTCATTTGGCGCTTGTACCTTGACCGTTGGTGTACAGCCAATTAATACTGCGCTACACACGATAATAGTAATCATATTTTTTAGCATAATATAGCCTCTTATCTATCAAGATTTCCTTTTCAAATACGCTTCAATACGTTTTCGTATGGGTTCGTTAATCTGATCGGAAAGTTGTAAACTTATCAACAATTTTGCAATATTTTCTTCAAGATTAATATTTAAATTTACTGCTTTACCATTCTCAACATCTCGGTTACTGCCTTGGATATTTAATCCTAACTTAGCAATCTCATTAGCATAATTAACCGTACCTGATAATTTAGTATAATGAAAATTTTTAATAATATCAGTGAGAATTTTCATATTAGGATTGGCTTGTGCATAATTTTGCAATGCTGAATTTTCAAACCGCAAAAAGCCCTCATTGACCGTTACTAATTGACCATTTTTGATAATAACTTCGGTCAAAGCGGTGCCTTTTTTAGTAGAAGGCAATAAAGTAATCGGTAAAACACCATCAATCGCGCCTTCTCCAGCTAACCCCTCAGCAGGATATTTTGCAAAAATATCTTTAAGTTGTACCTTTTTTAACCTTAAATTAAATTTTTGGGGTAATTTTGCTAAATTCAATTGCCCTTTATCAAGAGAAACAGAACCAGAAAAAATAGCGGCTTGTGCTAATTGCCATTTTACAACTCCTTTATTTGGTGCAGCTAAAGATGCTGAATAACTACCAGCTAATTTTACTTTTTCAAAAATAACACCAATATTCACTTGTTGAATGGTTAATGCTGAAGTTGTAACAGTAAATTGATTATTGTTGAATAAAAGATTTATATCCCCCAAAGCGGATTTAAATTCGCTTGCCTTATATATGCCGTCAAATTTATTAATTGTTAATGATGATTTGACGTTAACTTGATTAGCTTTAAATGGAATAGGCAATGCTGCATCAAGAGTTAATTTTCCGATTAATGGTTTAATAATTAAATCATCGGAAAAATTCGCTTTTTCAATATCAACTAGTGCTTTATCGGTACTTTTTAAAGTAAATAGCTTATCGGTTAAAACACCACTGAATGGTAAAGTTAAACTACCTTTTTCAATACCAAAATACGATAAAGATGTGGTCAAAACACCATTTTCAATTTCAACCGATGAATTTGATTGATTAAATGAGATATCAGCAGCAAGCGTTGCCATATCCTGAAAATTACTGGCTAGGTTGAGTTGCAAAGTATTTTGATTTTTAACCACTGCAACTTTCAGATTAAATAATTCACTATCTTGCTGGTGTAATATTAAATGTTCAATGTTAATATTTGTTGGTAACCAGGCAATAATAGTCGAAATCAATAAAGGTTCAAAAGTAGATTGATCAAGTTGTTGTAATTGATCATCTGCAATTTTCGTTACTGCTTGTGTATTGGTAAAATCGGCTTTTTGCCAATAGATATCGATATTTTTAGCGCTCAGCTGTGACCATGATATTTTCACATCGCTGGCCGTTACTGATAATTGTGATTGCTGAGCAATATTTAGTTCAGCAAAAGATAAACCATCCCAGCCGATGTTGATACCTTGCCAGTCTATCGAAAGATTATATTCATCCTTAAGTGCTAACCAATAACGCCATCCAGATAAACTTGCTATGATTATAATCAATAATATAAGCGACGGAATCCAATAACGTTTCTTTAAGCGAGCCATAATAAACTCTCAACAAGATAAAGTGAATCGCCGAGTTATTATCGGCGATTAAATAAGATTACGCTTGAGTTTGTTCTCTGTTAGCAATAAAAGCCAATGCTTTATCTATTCTGGCTAAGGTGCGTTTTTTACCAACAGCATAAACAGTGGCATCAACTGAAGGTGATTGCCCAATTCCGGTTACAGCAACCCGAAGAGGCATACCAACTTTACCCATACCAACCTCAAGCTCTGCTGCTGTTGCTTCAATGGCATGGTGAATTTTATCGATTTGCCAATCAAAGTCAGAAATGGCTTCAATTTTAGCCTTAACCACTTCTAATGGCTCTTTGGCAACGGGGCGCAAATGCTTTTTAGCCGCATCAGCATCAAACTCAGCAAAATCTTGATAGCAATAGCTACTTGATTCAGCCATTTCTTTCAATGTTTTACAACGCTCACCAAATAATTTGACGATAGTAATCAAATCGGGGCCTTGATCTAAATCATAACCTTGTTGATTCATATGCCAAACTAAATGCTGTGCAACATAATCAGCGTCTAAATGATTAATATAATGATGATTTAACCAAAGTAGTTTTTCAGTATTAAATGCACTGGCCGACTTACTGACTGCATCTAAAGAAAAGTAACTCACCATTTCAGGCACCGAGAATATTTCTTGATCACCATGAGACCAACCGAGCCTAACTAGATAATTTAATAGTGCTTCGGGCAAATAACCATCATCACGATATTGCATAACACTTACCGCACCATGACGTTTAGATAATTTTTGCCCATCATCACCTAAAATCATCGATACGTGACCATATTCAGGTAACGGTGCACCAAGCGCTTTAAGAATATTAATTTGTCGAGGGGTATTATTAATATGATCTTCACCACGAATAACATGAGTAATTTCCATATCCCAATCGTCTACCACGACACAAAAATTGTAAGTTGGTGACCCATCAGTACGACGAATTATGAGATCATCAAGCTCTTTATTGGCAATTTCAATTGGTCCTCGAATTAAATCGTTGAAGACAACTACTCCATCAGTAGGATTAGCAAAGCGAACAACATGCGGTTCGTCATGATTATGCTGTTTTTGTACGTCATCACAACGGCAATGGCCATCATAACGAGCTTTTTCCCCATTCGCCATTTGCTGTTCACGTAATTTTTCTAATCGCTCTTTCGAACAATAGCAACGATAAGCCGTACCATTAGCTAACATTTCGTCAATCACTTGATTGTAACGATCAAAGCGTTTAGTTTGAAAATATGGGCCTTCATCCCATGATAATTTTAACCAATTCATACCTTCCATAATCGCTTCAATCGCTTCTGGCGTTGAACGCTCAAGATCGGTATCTTCAATACGTAATACGAAAGCACCTTGTGCATGGCGAGTATATAGCCAAGAATAAAGTGCTGTACGAGCACCACCCACATGTAAGTAACCGGTTGGGCTTGGTGCAAAACGGGTTTTAATTTTCATGAAATAATCCTATTAATAACAAAAAAGAACACTCAAACGTCAATTCGTTGCTCGCGCTCTTTTTTATTTTAACTCTTCTCATAAGTGAGAAAAATAATAACATTTTGTAATAAATTCAATTTAGTTGTTTATTCTAACACGCCAAAAGGTTTCGGCAAGCCATCGCTAACAGCATAAAATTAACAACTATTTTATAAAAGTATTGAGTAATTAACTATATATTTTAGTATAAAAATCAAACTATAACGTATAAGTTAATTTTAATAAAAAGATTAATGCGCTTCATCCCAATTATTACCAATACCAACATCAACTTTTAACGGTACTGAAAGTTGATAACAATTCTCCATAATTGATTTAATCAACGCATTATATTCACTCACCAACTCTTCTTTAACTTCAAACACCAGCTCATCGTGTACTTGCATCACCATTCTGATATTACCTGTCGGTTGATTTTTTATCCACTCACTCATTTTAATCATAGCGGTTTTGATGATATCTGCTGCAGTACCTTGCATTGGTGCATTAATTGCCGCACGTTCAGCGCCCCGTTTTTCAATACCATTGCCAGAAATGATTTTTGGTAAATATAATCGTCTTCCTGATAAAGTTTCCACATAGCCTTGTTGCGTTGCCAATTGGCGTGTTTCTTCCATATAAGCTTGTACACCAGGATAACGTTCAAAATAGCGATCAATATAGAATTGTGCTTCTTTACGGGGAAGATTAATTTGTTTCGATAATCCAAATGCACTCATACCATAAATCAAACCAAAATTGACTGCTTTCGCACGTCGTCTCTCTTCGGCTGTAACATCTGCCTCTGGTTTACTTAATACTTCACTCGCGGTAACCCTATGAATATCTTTATCATCAGCAAAAGCGCTAAGCAGACTTTGATCCTGTGATAAATGCGCCATAATGCGCAACTCTATTTGCGAATAATCGGCTGAAATAATCTTATAACCTTGTGGTGCAATAAATGCTTGCCGAATTCTACGTCCTTCTTCATTACGTACAGGGATATTTTGTAAATTCGGATCATTTGATGACAACCGCCCAGTTACCGTACCAATTTGATTGTAATTGGTATGAATTCGATGGTCTATTGGACTTACCATCAACGGTAATTTATCAGTATAAGTGTTTTTCAGTTTTGCTAAGCTACGATAAAACAATATTTTACGCGGTAAAACATACTGCTCAGCAAGTTCACTCAATACATCTTCACTAGTTGATGGATCGCCTTTTGGTGTCTTTTTTAAGACAGGTAATTGGTGTTTATCAAATAAAATAGCTTGAATCTGTTTTGGTGAAGAAGGATTAAATTTTTCACCTGCTAGGAAATGTAATTCGGCCTCTATTTCTAGCATTTTTTTATTTAATTCAATGGAATAATCATTTAACTGTCTAGCGTCAATTAACACCCCTGTCCTTTCCATATCGGCCAACACAATCGCCAACGGCATTTCAATATCGGTAAATAACTTACTGAGCTTTTGGTCTTTTTCCAGCTCAGGCCATAGTTTCTGATGAAGTTGCAAAGTAACATCCGCATCTTCAGCGGCATATTGCGTAGTTTTTTCAACTTCAATAGCATCGATAGTGACTTGTTTTTTATCAACCTTGGTTAAATCATTATAGGTAATAGTTTTTAGATGCAAATAACGATTCGCCATACTATCCATATCGTGTCGTTCAGTACTATTTAAGACATATGACTCCAGCATTGTATCATAAGCAATACCTTGCACATGGACACCATAATTAGCCAACACACTGTAATCAAATTTGGCATTTTGGGCGATTTTCTTAATTGCTGGGTTTTCTAATATTGGTTTTAATTTAGTTAATACATCATCTAATGGTAATTGATCTGGCACACCTAGATATTGGTGATTAATTGGAATATAAGCAGCTTGATAAGGTGCCACGCTTAGGGATATTCCAACCAATTTAGCATGAATATGATCAACACTATCCGTTTCTGTATCAAAGGCAAACTGCTGACAGTTAGCTAATTTACTGACCCAATCATCTAATTGCTCATGAGTTAATATGCATTGGTAATCTGTATCAATCTTATCTTTAACGGTATCACTTTCCTGCGAAAATAACGACAGATTATCAATGTCAGTAACCGTTAGTTTTTGTTGTTTTAAAAAATTACCCGCTATTAATTCTTTTTGCCAACGATGAAAGCCATAATAAGCAAATAATTCGACTAATTTATTTACATCAAGCTCTGTAACAAGTAGTTGTTCATTCGTAAAATCTAATGCCACATCGGTTTTAATGGTAGCTAATAGATAAGAAAGCTCTGCATCCTTTTGATTGTCTATTAATTTTTGCTTTAATGATTTAGCGCCTCGAATCGATAATTTCTCAATATCGTCTAAATGGTTATAAATATCTTTTACACTATCAAAAGCAGTTAATAAAGCCTGTGCTGTTTTTTCTCCAATTCCTGCTACTCCAGGGATATTATCGGAATTGTCACCTCTTAATGCTAAATAATCTATAATTTTTGCTGGTGGCACACCAAATTTATCCATAACACCTCGCGGATCAAGCGCCGTATTATTCATGGTATTAATCAGTGTAACTTTATCGCTGACTAATTGCGCCATATCTTTATCCCCAGTACTAATGAGTACTTGAAGATTTTCTTTTTCTGCTTGTTTGGCTAAAGTCCCGATCACATCATCAGCTTCAACACCTTCAACGCAAAGTAATGGTAAACCCATCGCTTTTAAAATGGTGTGAATGGGTTCAATTTGTGGTCGTAAATTTTCCGGCATCTCTTCACGAGTTGCTTTATATTCACTATAAATTTCATTACGAAATGATCCACCTTTAGCATCAAAAACTACCGCTATATGGGTAGGATTATATTGATTCATCAAGCTACGAATCATATTAATAACACCAAATATAGCCCCAGTTGGTTCACCATTGGCATTGGTTAAAGGCGGACAAGCAAAAAAAGCCCGATAAAGATAAGAAGATCCATCAATTAAAATAATTGGCGCATTATTTGGCATCAATAGTTACCCAAATGTTATTAGATTTAATAACTATAAGTATAACCTAATTAACAGTAATATTGTTGCTGACTCCGATAATATAGTGTAAAAATAATCCAGATAATAACGAGCTTTTATCCAATCCAATGAATGAAAATTACTGTATATCACTATATGAGTAATATATAATGTGACATCTATTTTCGCCTGAGTACTAAATAAATGACAGAATTAAGTCTTGCTGCGCAAAAAGTCAAAGAGGAATTAGCAGCTAAAAATCTTGAAACCCCATCATGTCGTTTAGCTATGGAAAATAGCGAACGGAAAGCTAAAATCGAAGCACATTTCCGAGAAATCATGAAACTCATGGAACTTGATTTGCATGATGATAGCCTCGCCGAAACGCCGCATCGAGTCGCAAAAATGTATGTTGATGAAATATTTTCCGGTCTTAATTATCATAATTTTCCAAAAATAACTCTTATTGAAAATAAAATGCAGGTTGATGAAATGATCACTGTTCGTGATATTACTTTAACCAGTGTTTGTGAGCACCATTTTGTCACCATCGATGGTAAAGCAACCGTTTCTTATATCCCCAAAGATAAAGTGATAGGTCTATCAAAAATCAATCGAATTGTTCAATTTTTTTCACAACGGCCACAAGTACAAGAAAGATTAACCCAACAAATTTTGGTTGCATTGCAAACTCTACTTGGTACAGTTAATGTTGCAGTATCAATTGATGCAACACACTTTTGTGTAAAAGCCCGAGGCATTAAAGATTCAAATAGTTTAACCACCACTACCGCGTTAGGTGGCGGATTTAAAACTAATCCAAGTACTCGACAAGAGTTTTTAAGAGCGTTAAAACACTATTAATCAATAAAATAATCCAATATAAAGTATATGTTGGATTATTTATCAGTAATCTACTAAAAACCAGTTATCGCTTATTTTATACTCACAACAGGAAAAATATAAACATGCCTGAGACTACCTCTGGCGTTTTTATATTAATCAATCACAATATTGCCGATACCGCCATAAAAAGCCCAATTGTTATTGCGTGCATCTTCAAGAAAGATTGGTATAATTGGCAGCTATTTTAGTGAAAACATAATAATTAACTAACACGCTTTAATGAAGATAATCCGCGGTATTGATAATTTAAACAATGAATTTACTCAGTGTGTACTTACATTGGGCAACTTTGATGGTGTGCACTTAGGACACCAACAATTAATAAATCATTTAATAGAACAAGGTAAAAAATTAAACTTACCCACAGCGGTTATGTTATTTGAGCCACAACCATTAGAGTTTTTCAGTAAGCGAGCACCAACTCGCTTAACTTCATTTAAAGAAAAAGTACGACTAATTGAAAAACTCGGTATCGACTATATTATTGCTGTACCCTTTACCCAAACTTTTGCCAATATGTCGGCCAATGCATTTATTCAAGACTGGTTGATTAATAAATTGAACGCTAAATATATTGTTATTGGTGATGATTTCCAATTTGGCCGAGACCGCAAAGGCGACATCAATCTGTTACAACAATATACTCAAAATAACCATTTTTCGGTTGAAAGTATGCCAACCTTTGTTTGGAATAATTTAAGAATCAGCAGTACAGCTGTTCGTGAAGCACTGTTTAATAGTGATTTTGAATTAGCTCGTTGCCTTTTAGGTCGTGATTACGCCATTCAAGGTAGAGTGGTACATGGTAACGCGTTAGCAAGACAATTAGGATTTCCAACCGCCAATATTCATTTGAATCGAAAAAAACCTGCTTTACAAGGGGTCTATTTTGTCAAAGTCAAAAACTGTTGTAGCAATCAATATTATCATGGCATTGCCAATATCGGTATTAGACCAACCATTGAAGGTAAAAAAGCAATTTTAGAGGTGAATATATTTGACTTTTCAGGTGATATTTATGGACAATATTTAGACATTACCTTTGTCTGTAAATTACGCGATGAGAAAAAATTTGACTCTCTAACAGATTTAAAACAACAAATTTCACAAGATGTTTGCACTGCGAAACAGATCAGTGCAAAATTAACCAATTAAAAAGTAGTATCAACAAAAATAACTGGAATAAATCAGCATGACAGACTATAAAAATACATTGAATTTACCGGAAACTGGATTCCCTATGCGAGGCGATCTTGCTAAACGTGAACCAGCTATGTTGCAAAATTGGTATGATAAAGAACTTTATCGCAAAATCCGTCAAGTAAAAAAAGGCAAAAAATCTTTTATTTTGCATGATGGCCCTCCTTATGCAAACGGAAAACTTCATATCGGTCATGCCGTTAATAAAATAATTAAAGATATTATCATCAAATCTAAAGGTTTAAGTGGTTATGACTCCCCGTATATTCCAGGATGGGATTGTCATGGATTACCGATAGAACAAAAAGTTGAAGAACAGGTTGGTAAACCAGGCGTAAAAGTGACACCAGCTGAATTTCGCCAAATTTGTCGTGATTATGCGGCTTCACAAGTTGAACTACAAAAAGCTGATTTTATTCGTATGGGTGTACTTGGCGATTGGCAAAATCCATATCGTACAATGAACTATGATACTGAAGCGAATATTATTCGGGCTTTAGGTAGAGTGATTGAAAATGGTCATTTAGTCAAAGGGGCTAAACCAGTTTATTGGTGTACCGACTGTATGTCAGCCTTAGCGGAAGCCGAAGTTGAATATTATGATAAATCATCACCGGCAATTGATGTCAAATTCAAAGCAACTGACAATCAAGCAGTAGCAAACAAATTCGGGATTAATACTGATTTAACTATTTATGCGGTTATCTGGACCACCACACCATGGACATTACCAGCTAGCCGAGGAATTGCGCTTAATGCAACGGTTGAATATCAATTAATCCAAATCAACGATAAAGAGTGCCTAATTTTAGCTGCTGATTTAGTTGAATCAGTTATGAAACGTGCTGATATCACTGATTGGAAAATCTTAGGTTCTTGCCAAGGTGATGCGCTTGAATTATTACGTTTCAAACATCCATTCCTCGATTTTGATGAGCCAATTGTACTTGGTGAACACGTTACTGTTGATGCGGGTACTGGTGCTGTTCATACCGCTCCAGGTCACGGTGCTGAAGACTTTATCGTTGGTCAAAATTATGGCCTTGAAGTAGCCAATCCGGTTGGAGGTAATGGTTGTTATTTACCGGGAACTGGTGCTGGTTTAGATGGTTTATTCGTTTTTAAAGCCAATAAAGTAGTCATTGAGCTATTAAAAGAACACAATGCGCTATTACACTTTGAAAATATTGAACACAGCTACCCATGCTGTTGGCGACATAAAACACCTGTAATTTATCGTGCAACTCCACAATGGTTTATCAGCATGGATAAACAAGGTTTACGTGCTCAATCGCTAAAAGAGATTAAACAAGTTCGTTGGATCCCTGATTGGGGTCAAGCTCGAATTGAAACAATGGTGGCAAATCGTCCTGATTGGTGTATTTCTCGTCAACGTACATGGGGAGTACCAATGACGTTATTTGTACACAAAGAAACTGAAGAGTTACATCCAGACACACTACAATTAGTCGAAAAAGTCGCTAAATTAGTTGAGCAAAATGGTATTCAAGCATGGTGGGATGCCGATATTAAAGATCTATTAGGTCCCGATGCCGATGATTATCGTAAAGTACCAGACACGCTAGATGTATGGTTTGATTCAGGTTCAACATTCTACTCAGTTGTTGGCGTACGTCCTGAGTTTGAAGGACATGAAGCGGATATGTATTTAGAAGGTTCAGATCAACATCGTGGTTGGTTTATGTCTTCGTTAATGTTATCAACTGCAATTGATAACAAAGCACCGTATAAACAAGTATTAACACATGGATTTGTGGTCGATGGACAAGGTCGTAAAATGTCTAAATCGCTAGGTAATATCGTTACACCACAAGAGGTAATGAATAAATTAGGTGCCGATATTCTACGATTATGGATTGCTTCAACCGATTATTCAGGTGAAATGAGCTATTCAGATGAAATCATCAAACGTGCAGCTGATAGCTATCGTCGTATCCGTAATACTGCGCGTTTCTTATTGGCTAACTTAAATGGTTTCGATCCAGTTAAAGATATGGTTAAACCTGAAGATATGGTGGTACTCGATCGCTGGGCAGTCAGTGTGGCAAAAGAGGCTCAAGAACAGATCATTCAGGCTTATGAAAACTATGATTTCCACAAAGTTGTACAACGCATAATGCAATTCTGCTCAATTGAAATGGGCTCATTCTATTTAGATATTATCAAAGATCGTCAATATACGGCGAAAAGTGACAGTATTGCCCGTCATAGCTGTCAAACAGCGTTATACCATATTGCTCAAGCGATGGTTCGTTGGATTGCACCTGTTTTATCATTTACTGCAGATGAAATTTGGCAATATCTACCAGCAACAGAAAAATCAGAATTTGTGTTTGAAGATGAATGGTATACCTCACTATTTAGTCTGTCTGAGAGTGAAACACTAAACAGCGCTTACTGGACACAAATTTTAACTATTCGTAGTGAAGTAAACAAAGTGTTAGAGCAAGGTCGTAATGATAAAGTTATTGGCGGCTCACTCGAAGCAGCTGTTACACTTTATGCCAATAGCGAAATTGCTACGGCACTTGCGAAATTAGAAAACGAATTACGTTTTGTATTACTGACATCACAAGCAAGTGTTAAACCGTTAGACAGTGCATCACAACAAGCAGTACAAAGTGATATTCAAGGTCTTAAAATTGAGCTTGCTAAAGCACAAGGTGATAAATGTCCTCGCTGCTGGCATTATACTGTTGATAACAATCCAACCACTCACTTATGTAAACGCTGTGAAGAAAATATTCATGGCAATGGTGAAGTAAGACATTTTGCTTAACCACTAACAGTTAGTGATAGGAATAGAAAAGAGCTATAAAAATAATCTTATAGCAATTAACTAAGTACATTTACCGCCGACGATTGTCGGCGGTATTATAATAATGAGCATAGACTATATGAAAAAAGATAACGGACTTTACTGGTTATTGTTAGCGGTAGTGGTTTTTGTTATAGATATCGCAAGTAAATTTTTGATTGTGAAGAATTTTTTCCTTTTTGAATCAGTAAATCTACTCCCCTTCTTCTCGATAACGTATGTCCGCAATATTGGTGCCGCATTCAGTATATTTGAAGGCCAACGCTGGATACTGGCAGCAATTGCCTTTATTGTCAGTACAGTAATTGTTTATATGCTATATCGCAATAAGAATAAACAAAAACTAGAAAACTTCTCATTAGCATTAATTTTAGGTGGTGCGTTAGGCAACCTATTCGATCGCCTATATCATGGTTTTGTTGTTGATTTCCTAGATGTTAATTTTGGTGATTGGCATTACCCAACTTTTAATATTGCCGACTGTGCCATTTGTTTAGGTATTGGAGTCTTTATCCTAAGCAATTATGTAAAACCGAAAAAGATGGATTAACATGCAGATTATCCTCGCTAATCCACGTGGTTTTTGTGCTGGTGTAGATCGAGCAATCACCATCGTTGAACGAGCAATCGAACTGTTTGGCGCACCGGTTTATGTGCGCCATGAGGTCGTTCATAATCGCTACGTAGTTAATCGTCTTAAAGAGTTAGGCGCCATATTTATTGAAGAAATCAATGAAGTACCTGACGATAGTATCCTTATTTTTTCCGCTCATGGCGTATCTAAAGCGGTTCGAGATGAAGCTAAACGTCGTCAACTACGGATATTTGATGCAACATGTCCTTTAGTTACCAAAGTTCATATGGAAGTTGCTAGAGCAAGCTATCGAGGAGAAGAAGTTATTCTTATTGGTCACGCGGGTCATATTGAGGTCGATGGTACTATGGGGCAGTATAGCAATCCTGAAGGTGGTATTTATTTAGTTGAATCCATTGAAGATGTGCAGAACTTGCAAGTAAAAAACGACCAGCACCTCTGTTTTACAACCCAAACAACGTTATCCGTTGATGATACTGTTGAGATAATCTCAGCTTTAAAAAATCGCTTTCCGAATATTCGCAGCCCTCGTAAAAACGATATCTGCTATGCGACCACCAATCGGCAACAAGCGGTTAAACAGCTATCATCTCAAGCCGATGTGGTTTTAGTTGTTGGTTCGAAAAACTCGTCAAACTCAAACCGATTAGCTGAACTGGCAAGGAGAAACAGTAAACATGCTTATTTGATTGATTTCGCATCCGATATTAATCTTGAGTGGCTAGTTAATGCTCGAACTATCGGTGTAACAGCTGGAGCATCAGCGCCAGATATTTTGGTTAAGCAAGTTATCGATCATCTAAAAAGTCTAGGTTGTACATCATTGGTTGAAACCGAAGGAATTTCAGAAAATATCACCTTTGAAATTCCAAAAGAATTACGCATAGAGGTAAAATCAACTAACTAAGATGAATGGGTTAGTTGCTTAAATTTTTCTAATAATTGCTCTTGGCTTTCGACATAATCGGGATCGGCAATAATCGCATTTTGAATCGGACAAACTCGCTGGCAAGTCGAATGATCATAATAACCAACACATTCAGTACATTTATTTGGATCAATTTCATAAGTATCAAACCCCATTGAGATAGCCTCATTTGGACACTCGGGTTCACACATATCACAATTAATACACTTTTCGGTTATTTTTAATGCCATTGCTATAATATCTTTAACCTGTAAAAAAATTGGCGCCATTATAACGCAATCGCCAATAATTCCTAATACGGATCTACATTGCTATCACATGATTATTAAAATTTTTGCAAAAAATTTTGAGGAAAGAGGTTTTTTAAAACAAAATTTAGAAATAAAACTAATTAATTTTCATAAAAATTACAATTTATTATCTTTAGTTATCATCGCAAATTAAATTAATACGTTACAATGCTCAAAAAAATAACAAAAGAAATAAAAGGATGAAAAGATTGGCAAAATTCTTAAGAGTTAAATCCATCGTTATTACGGTTATTGGTTTAGTTCTGCTGTACATAGCAAAATTAATTTTGTTTCCTGCTGAACCAAATATTAATTATATAACGTCAACGGTCACTAAAGCGAATATAGAGAAAACTGTACTTGCTGACGGCACTATAAGTGCTTTCAAACAAGTTAGCGTTGGTGCGCAAGTTTCTGGGCAAATTAAAAAATTGTATGTTGAGCTCGGTGATGAGGTTAAACAAGGTGATATGATTGCTGAGATTGATGATCTTAAGCAAAGCAATGATCTTAAACAATCCGAGGCGTCTCTTAACAGCTTAGAAGCCCAACGAACCTCGAAGCAAGCAAAATTAGTCAATTATCAATTAACCTATGAACGTCAATTAAAGTTGGTTAAAAAAGGGGTTGGCGTCCAATCTGATTTAGATTCTGCCAAAGCAGATCTTGATGCAATTAAAGCCGATATTGCCGCTCTTGATGCAGATATTGTTAGTGCTCAAGTCGCAGTTGATACAGCAAAAGTCAATTTAGGCTATACTAAAATACGTTCACCGATTGATGGTGTTATTGTTGCGATTCCAGTTGATCAAGGGCAAACCGTAAACTCGGTACAAAGTGCACCAACAATTGTTAAAGTTGCCCAACTGGACAAAATGACTATTGAAGCACAAATTTCCGAAGCAGATGTTATCGATGTTAAAAAAGGAATGCCGGTTTATTTCACTATATTGGGACAACCAAACAAACGTTTTGATGGACTAACATTGCGGGCAATTGAACCAGCCCCTGACTCAATTAATACTGAAAGCTCAGCGAATTCAAGTACGTCATCGACCACCAAAAGTGCAATTTATTATAACGGCTTATTAGATGTCGATAATCCTGATCATATTTTACGTATTTCTATGACTGCTCAAGTCTATATTGTGCTAGCAGAAGCAAAAGATGTCCTTGCCATTCCATCACAAGCTATCCAAAAAAATACTGGTAAAAATAAAGCGATTGTTTATGTTCTGAATAATCAAAATAGTATCGAAGAGCGGGAAGTTAATTTAGGGATTAATAATAATATTAATGTTGAAATCAAATCAGGTCTTAAAGAAGGAGAAGTTGTCATTGTCAGTAGTGCAAATGGTGCAACATTTAATCCAAATAACAAAGGACCAAGGATAAGATTCTAAGATGACCAACAATAATACTCCATTAATAAAACTTGAGAATATTATTCGTGAATTTCCGGCTGGAGATTCTACGATACAAGTTCTAAAAGGCATCAACTTAACCATTAATGCCGGGGAAATGGTTGCCATTATAGGGGCCTCTGGTTCTGGTAAATCGACTTTAATGAATATTCTTGGTTGTCTTGATAAGCCAACAGAAGGAATTTATTCAATTGGTGGCCGAACTACGAGTCAATTATCGCCGGATGAATTAGCTGAGTTACGTCGTGAACATTTTGGCTTTATCTTTCAACGTTATCATTTATTAAATGCCTTAACTGCACAAGGTAATGTGGAAATACCGGCAATTTATGCTGGTGTGACCAATGAACAACGGCAAAGTCGTGCCACCAACATTTTATCTCGTTTAGGCCTTGCCGATAAAATAAATAATAAACCCAATCAATTATCCGGCGGTCAGCAACAACGAGTAAGTATTGGACGGGCATTAATCAATGGCGGACAAATTATATTAGCCGATGAACCAACTGGCGCACTCGATCGTAAAAGTGGTTTAGAAGTCATGGCTATTTTACGAGAGTTGCATCAACAAGGGCATACTGTCATTATCGTTACCCATGACCCCAATATTGCCCAAAGTGCCGAAAGAATTATTGAAATTAGTGATGGTAATATTATTTCCGATTCAATTAATCCTACTTATTGCTCTGAACAAGCTAATAATCGACAAGTTAAGCAAATAGAAATAACCAAAACTCAAGATAATTTTTCAGCTAAATATTACCGTTTTCGCGATGCGTTTAAAATGGCAATATTATCTATGTTGTCACAACGATTACGAACTTTCTTGACTATGTTGGGTATTATTATTGGTATTGCTTCTGTGGTCTCTATGGTTGCTTTAGGGGAAGGAACGAAGCAGAAAATACTTTCCAATATTAATTCATTAGGTACCAGTACGTTAGAAATTTATGCCGGTAGTGGTTTTGGTGATCGTAATGCCGATAAAATTACTACACTAAGATCATCGGATGCTGATTTTCTAGCTCAACAAAGTTTTGTTCATAGTACTACGCCTAACCTTTCTACTAGTGTCTATTTTCGTATTAATAATTTAGCAGTTACAGGGACTGTAAATGGTGTCGGTGAACAATTTTTTGCTGTACGTGGCTATACAATCAGTAAAGGTATTTCTTTCGATCAAACAGCGGTAATGACCTCAGCCCAAGAAGCGATAATTGATGAAAATACCGTTAAAAGATTGTTTAGTGATCAAGATCCAATAGGTAAAATTCTGATAGTTGGCCAATTACCCGTTAGAATTATTGGGGTTGCGACTAAACAACAACAAGGATTTGGTAATAATGAAAGCCTTAATATTTGGTTACCTTACACGACGGTAATTAATCGTATGGTTGGGCAAACATCATTAAAAAGTATTACTGTTCGAATAAATGATAATGTGGATTTAAATGTTGCCGAGCAAGCAATTAATAAAATTATGTTGCAGCGTCATGGTAGTAAAGATTTCTTTATCTTTAATTCAGACAGCATAAGAGAAACCGTTAATTCTTCTGCTTGGGTATTAACTTTGCTAATCTCAACTATCGCATTAATTTCTTTGATTGTTGGTGGTATTGGGGTAATGAATATTATGCTGGTATCAGTAACTGAAAGAACTCGGGAAATTGGCGTTCGTATGGCGGTTGGGGCACGTTCTAGTGATATTTTACAACAATTTCTAATAGAAGCTGTGTTAGTGTGTTTAATTGGTGGTACCTTAGGTATCGTTCTATCATTTATTATCGGCTTTGTTTTTAATTATTTTGTTACCTCATTTGCCATGAGTTTTTCTATCATTTCGATTATCGCAGCCTTCAGTTGTTCAACGATGATTGGTATTATTTTCGGTTATGTTCCAGCGAAACGAGCTGCAAAACTTGATCCAATTTATGCATTAGAAAGAGAATAGAAACTTTTTAATAAAATCCCTTTGTCGTAAACTAACAAAGGGATTTTAATATTTTTAGAAACCCGTAGAAACATTAAGTGATGATTATTTTGCTTGTTCTTGACTCTCAGCTTTATCTTTTTCTACGTCAACATTCGTATCTAAATCAACTAAATAGGCAGTAACTCTAGCATAATCTTTGACAAAATCAGTAGTATTACCGGTATTAAGACCGCGTGAGATGACAAAAAACTTGCGATTAACCACTACCATTGGAATGGAATCAGGGACCAATTGTTTAATAGCTTCATTTTGTTGTGCCATAAATGCTTTAACTAAAAAATTTTGTTTAGTTTTTTCAAACTTTTCAGTATCAACACCTAAATCAGCAAAGACGGCTTTAATATCATCAGCAGTTTTTATTTTATGATCGGTTTGTACTGCTTTATAAAGTGCATCAGAGGCTTTATCTTCAATACCTAAAACATTAGCAATAGCCCATGCCTCAGCAAGCTCTTTAGCTAAAGGACCAAAGTTTTCTAAATGATAACGTTTGAATTTTGTACCATTTGGTAATGCTTTAGAAATTTCATCTGGTACACGATATTCACTTTCAAATTTGAAACAGCTAGGACAATTGAATGAAAAGAATTCAACAACTTCTTTATCCGGAGATGGCTGAAATGGTAAAACACCGTATTGTTTGCCACTTTCAATCGGTGCTAATTGTGTAGCTGCACTTGCTGTTGTTGGTTGAGTTTCATTTTTTGTATCTGTCGTTACGTCTTCAGCAAAACAGGTCACAGAGGTTAGTAATATTCCAATTGCAATAAGCGTTTTTTTCATTTAATTGATTCTCCTTATTCTTTAATAATTCCGCGTGCCTTTAATAGTGCGGTTTTAAAATCATCTTCATAATCTTTTTTTAAACCAGGTATAGCTTCGTTTTTATCTGAATTACGCATTTTTAACTGATAAATTAAAACTTCATCACTAAGATCTTTAAGATCACCATCAAAACCTGCTTCCTTTCCTAATTTATCTAAAAGTTGCAATAAATTAAGATCTGAATCGTTTTCCCAAGCTGGTTGTAATAATTCTATTAACTCATCGATACGATGACATTTCATAATAAATACCCTATTTAATATTCAACTAAGTTGAAGACGATGATATAAACCTTTATGTTAATCTTCTTCGTTACTATCTATTATACTATATATTAAAAAGTATCTATTATATACTCGACTTTAAATTTAAATAGTGCATTTACAAAGATTCATAAACTGGTGATATACGTTGTTTGCGACTAAAAAATAACTTTGCTATATAGTAATGCTATTTTGTTTTTTAGCAATGTAAAAGAGAAAGAATTTATGGAAAAACCGCCAATTACTGGCATTATTTTAGCTGGTGGCCAAAGTAACCGTATGAATGGTAAGGATAAAGGCTTAATGTTATTAGCCGGTAAACCGCTTTACCAATATGTTATTGATCGAATTAAGCCACAAGTCGATTTGCTAATGATTAATTGTAACCGACATGTTGAGCAATATCGCTCGCTTGGTTATCCAGTATTTTGTGATGATTTGCAGGGATTTCTAGGGCCTCTTGCCGGAATTTATAGTGGCTTATTACGCAGTCCCACTACTTGGAATTTATTTGTCAGTTGTGATACCCCTTTTTTACCCGATGATCTTATCACTCGTTTAGCAAAACTCACTACAACCCACCAAGCTATCTATCCTTTTGATGGCAAAAATGACCACCCAACCATTTTATTAATCAATAAATCCATCGCCCCACAATTAAAAAAGTATTTAGAAGAAGGTGATCGCAAACTGATGTTATTTTTACAGCAAATTAATGCCATTGCCGTAGATTTTAGCGACAATCCAGCCAGTTTTACCAATATTAATACATTAGATATGCTGGAAAATGCCAATTTTATGATCAAAGCAAATAACTAAATCATTCAAACAGCCATATCAAGTAACCAATTGATAATTTCAAACTATAAAAAACCCCTTTCCTCAAAATTAAAGTTTTGTTTAGTTCCATATTATTGTTTATTAGTATTTTTAATACAGTTAGTTGATTTGCTGATCACAAACTTAGTTCAAATCTAAACATATTTTCAATTCTGTTGAAGTTTTAATCTATTTATATAAAATCACAGCATAACAAAAAAGTGATTTTTAGCGATTTAACAGCTTCAAATCCCCTTTCCTTAGATGTTTTTATTTCTCAATTTAGATAACAACAAATCTAAACTTACCGATAGAAAAGCACACTATACTTCCTTGAGTAGCTTAGTTAACTGTTTAGCAAAGTTTTCTATTTCAGCTTCCTGAGTGGACCATGAAGTACAAAAACGTAAGCAAATATGTTCAGGATCACTTTGCCCTAAATTATCCACGGCATAAACAGAAAGAATTTTTTGCGCTAATTGATTAGGTAACTTAACAAATAATTGGTTAGTTTGTGGTTTAGCAGCAAAAGTAAATCCGGCTTTTTCAAATAAGGTTGTGAGTTTTTCGGCCATACTATTACTATGTTTACCTAAGGAAAGATAGAGGTTATTTTGCATTAATGCTTTAAATTGTACGGCTATAATCCAACTTTTCGCTAAAATTGCCCCTTTCTGTTTCATATTAAAGCGGAAGTCATGATTAATGCTATGATTATTAAATACTAACGCTTCACCGGCAAAAGCACCAACTTTGGTCCCACCAATATAAAATGCATCGGTATATTTGGCTAAGTCAGGAAAAGTAATGTCACTATCTTTAGCTGCCAATGCCATTGCTAAACGCGCACCATCTAAATAAAGGTAAAGATGATTTTTTTGACAAAATTGATACAGATTTTGTAACTCTTGCTTGCTATATATAGTCCCTAATTCGGTGGTATTGGAAATATACACCAGTCTTGGTTGTACCATATGTTCATCACAATGATAATCTAACACAGGTTTGATTAATTCTGGCGTTAATTTTCCATCTTTGGTTTTAACCGTCACCACTTTATGCCCGGTTGCCTCAATTGCGCCAGTTTCATGCACATTGATATGCCCTGTTTCAGCAGCGATCACCGCTTGATAAGGTTTTAAAATATGCGAAATTACCGTTAAATTGGTCATGGTTCCACCGGTCATAAAATGTATATCAGCATTCTGTGATTTTAATATTTCCCTTATGTGATTGATGACATCATTACAACAATCATCTAAACCATAACCACTCAACTTTTTATTATTAATATCGATAAATTCTTTTAATAAATCAGGGTGCACTGTTTGATTATAATCATTTAAAAAATCATACATACCATTGCCTTTAATCTTGTATAAAATAATGTAATATCTACTTTTAAATATAACATGTTAGTGGCAAGAGTCTATGAATAGTAAAAAAATTATTGGCATCTCTGGATATAGTGGGTGTGGTAAAACCACATTGCTAAAAAAGATTATTCAGTTAATGGTTTCACAAAATATTAAGGTAGGCTCATTAAAACATGCCCATCATGATATTGAATTAGATATCCCAGGTAAAGATAGCTATGAGCTACGCAAAGCTGGGGCGCAGCAAACCATTATTGCTTGTGATAAACGTTATGCATTGATTGAGGAAACACCCAATAACCCCGTTGACTTAAAAACACTTATTAACCATTTTAGCGATGTTGATATCATATTAGTTGAAGGATTTAAAGATGAGCAAATTCCTAAAATCATGTGCCATCGTAATACAATCGCAAAACCACTATTTATTGATGATTTTACCATCGCCGTTGCCAGTGACGAGCCATTAAATACATCTGTACCTGTATTAGATATTAATGAGCCAGAACAAATAGTTATGTTTATAAATAATTATTTATTTAACGGTTAATATAACCTATCTTACTTGACGACTTTTGTATTAGAATACTGTTTACTCAACCATTTTTAATTAGTGGTATCTGGACTAATATGAAACTCACATTAAGGAAAACGTTAAACATAATAACAAAAATCGTGATTGGATTTGTGTTAGTTTCGGTTTTTATTATTTTATTAATGCGCTGGGTTAATCCGTTTGGTTCGATGTTAATGGTTGAGAGAAAGATCGCTCACTGGAATATCAGCCAACAGCGAACTTGGAAAGATTGGGATCAGATTTCTGATAATATTAAGATTGCAGTTATTGCCGCCGAAGATCAAAATTTTGCCGATCATTGGGGTTTTGATTTTAAAGCCATTAATCGGGCACTAATTTATAATCAAAAAAATAGAAAAATCCGTGGTGCTAGTACCATAACGCAGCAAGTAGCAAAAAATATTTTTCTATGGCCATCGCGAAGTTGGATCCGTAAAGGTATTGAATCATGGTTTACCGTTTGGATTGAGCTTATCTGGTCAAAACAACGTACGCTTGAGATCTATTTAAATAGCGTTGAATGGGGTGAAGGTATTTTTGGTATTGAAGCTGCTTCTCGACACTATTTTAACGTCAGTGCTAGTCAATTAACACCGTATCAAGCTAGTTTATTAGCGGCTACACTACCAAATCCAAGAAAATGGAGTCCGGCCAATCCTGATGATAAGATACAAAAAAAGGCCGAATGGATCCGCGGGCAAATGAGTAATTTAGGTGGTAAAAGTTATCTAAAACAGCTTAACTAATATATTTCCTTACATAAAATTTTTAATATATTCAGGTACTACTTGACTGGCAGGACCGTAAATTTTAGTCTTAAATAAGTTTTCACCTAAACTAGGTTCTAAGTTAAGTTCTACCGTTTTAGCGCCAAATTGATTAGCCATTTGCACAAAACCAGCGGCTGGATAAACATTTCCTGAAGTACCAATTGAAATAAAATAATCAGCTTTCGACAGCGCATCATAGATTTCATCCATTTGTAGTGGCATTTCACCGAACCAAACAATGTGTGGACGAATTAAGTGGTTATCTTGATAAATTACATCATCATAACAAGCAAAAACTTGCCCTGTTTTTTCATTGCGCACTTTTAATAATTCACCATGCATGTGGATGATATTTTTGGAACCGGCTTTTTCATGAAGGTTATCCACATTTTGTGTAACAATTAGTACATTATCCTTGCCTAATTTCTGTTCTAATTGTGCTAAGGCAAAATGAGCCGCATTGGGTTTCACCTCAGGATTTTGTAACTTACTACGTAACATATTATAAAAACTATGTACAGCAATCGGATCACGCAAATAACCTTCGTAAGTAGCAACATCATCCACATTATGCCCTTCCCATAATCCATTTTGGGCACGAAATGTTGATAATCCTGATTCAGCAGAGATACCTGCACCAGTTAAAATGACTATTTTCGGTATTTGCAACATATTTATTGGCCTTTTATTAATAAGTTGAATTATCTATTGTTGTTAAACACGATTATTGACTATATTCTGTCGTAAATATATGTAACGCTGGCTTGGTTAATTTTTGATATTGACTGTAAACTGTTGCTACTTTAAGCCTTATTACATCTTTTGCTTCACCATCCAACCAACTACTAATCATAGCATGAATACTATAAGCTTCAGGAGCCATACGGTGCAAAGTTAAAATAAGAGGAGTAATACCTAATCGAGATAATGGCGGAGTAAAATATTTCTGACTTTTACAAGCAAATACGGCTGCATAGCGTGATTTTTGTTTTTCTTGTTCTGCTTTTGACAAGGTATACCAACGCCAACTATCTGGTAAATAATTCCACCATGACCATTCCATTAATGCATCATGTCCAACATAAACAACTAAATGAGCTTTTGCTCCCGCATCAATTTGAGTTTTATCGATTAAAAAAGACGCTGATTTTTTTCCGGCTGAATAACTAATAAAATCATCTACTGTATCATTGATATATTTACCATCATATGCCTGAGCAATAAGATAGACATCCTTGCTTTGATGTTTATAAATTATCTCCTCTAATATCTTGCCGTTATCAGGTTTATTAACTTGAATAACTTGCCACTCTTTTTGTTTAGCAAAATACGTTTTTAAACCATAAGCAGCGCCCCAGTAAAGATTATTTTTAGGATCTTGCCCATTACCTATTGCCGCAGGTACTGGAGCGATAGCCTGATATTTGTTATCACATAACGCAACCAGCACATGGATCACTTTGGGTTCAGCCAAACATGAAAATGATAACATTAGCAATCCAAATGAGAGCAATGCGAAATACTTTTTATATTTTTTCATTAATAATAATCATCCATTTATCAACCAATGGCTACAATTCGTTTTTTATAACCTATTCATTACAATATTCTGATAGTTAATGATATTTCATTCTAATTTATTATCTTTACATACTAATAATTATAT
>NZ_NAST01000028.1 GCF_002142215.1 Gilliamella sp. N-G2 | reverse complement strand
CAACTATATAGCTCAATAGGGTCGGTTAGTAAAATTTCAATAATATAAAACAAATTTGTTCATTAAATAATAAAAATAAAGCATTTTTTAATCATTTAAAAACCCCGTTCCTCAAAATTTTTCTTAATAGAATAGAACTAAAAATTATATTGCTATAACTTAAAATTATTTGTTTAGCAAATATAACCATTTTACAATAAACAAGTAATCGTGTTTTATAGTGTGAGGAATAGTTTTGAATAACGATGTATTACAAGCTTTAAATTTATTAAAATCAAAAAAATGGATTGATTTGACCCATGCATTTGATCACAATTCACCGCATTTTTTTATGTTTAATCCAGCCGAAATCAAAACGCTATTTGATCATAATGATGGCTTTTTAGCACAAAACTTTAGTTTTGCTGGACAGTATGGAACTCACTTAGATGCGCCTATTCATTTTGTGCCTAACACTCGCTATTTGCATGAATTACAATTACAAGAACTGGTATTACCGTTAATTGTTATCGATCAATCGCAACGAGCACAACAAGATCCTAATTTCTCTTTTTCAGTAGCAGACGTATTAAGCTTTGAACAACAGCATGGACAAATTGAAGCTGGTAGCTTTGTTGCATTACGAACTGATTGGAGTAAAAAATGGCCATCACAAACGGCTATGGAAAATAAAGATGCCGATGGGAATAACCAAATTCCGGGATGGGGACTTGATGCACTGAAATTTTTATTTGAAGAACGAAAAATTAAAGCTATTGGTCATGAAACTTTTGATACTGATTCAGCCAAAGCATTTAGGGAAAATAATGCTTTAAAAGGCGAATACTATGTTTTAGAGCAAGATACTTATCAAGTTGAGTTAATGACCAATTTAGATCAACTGCCAGCTAAAGGAGCAGTTATCTTTAATATTGTAGCCAAACCTAATAATGCATCAGGCTTTCCGGTTCGTTCTTTTGCTATATTGCCTTAATCTATTCATCATGCCCAATTATCTATATTGGTTAGATATTAAGGGCTAATGTTTCGATAAATATTAATTTACAATAAAAAACGGTCATTAAGACCGTTTTATTTATTAATTCTCAATTAATTTTGGTGTAGCGTCCAAAGGTATTATAGCACCACGATACTGAATCACAGTTCCTGCCACTAGATGACCTTGACTGGCTGATTGTGAAGGAGTTTTACCACTTAAACGAGCAGCTAAATATCCGGCACTAAATGAATCACCAGCAGCCGTAGTGTCAATAACATCTTCTTTGGCAATTTTGTTAGCAGGAACTTCAAAACGGCCTTCTAATGAATCAATAATACAACTATCACTACCGCGTTTTATCACAATTTCTGAAACACCGAAGTTTTTAGTACGCTCGATAACTTGTTCATAAGGTAATTTACCCCATAATAGATCTTCATCATCTAAAGTTAAAAAAGCAATATCGGTGTATGACAAAATATCCGAATAAACGCTACGAGCTAAGTCAAAGCTACTCCACAAACGCGGACGGAAATTATTATCAAAAATAACCTTACCACCATTCGCCTTAACTTGTTTTAATAACGCTAATAATTTAACGATACTTTCTGCATCTAAAATTGCGATACTAATACCACTTAAATAAACATAATCACATTTAGCAATTTGTTCGGTAATTTTGGCTGTTTCGGCTGTTTTTAACCAAAATTTAGCTGCTGCATCATTACGCCAATAATAAAAAGAACGTTCACCATGCTCGTCAGTCACAATGGAGTAAAGCCCTGGCATTTTATCAGTCATTCTTTGAACTAGATCAGTTGAGATATGCTCTTTTTGCCAACTATCAAGCATTTCTTGACTAAAAGGATCGGTTCCTAAGCCTGTCACATAGTGAATCGAAAAATCTTTATTGGTCAACAAACGCGATAAATAAACCGATGTATTAAGAGTGTCACCACCAAAATTACGGGTTGTTGAATCTTGTTTTATTGAAAGTTCAATCATACATTCGCCAATAACAGCGATATTTGTAGTCATAGTGTTACCTAAAATCCTTACTCTATCTATAAATAATTCAATGCAATTTTTACCACAACCTTACGAACCGTAGCAATCTTATTATCGACAGCACAAAGCGGTTTATGAACTTCATTGGGTAAAAAAACAATAAAATCGTTAGGCTGTAATACTAACATAGTTTCTTCGTTAGGAGTTTTGATAAAAGCAATATCATTTTCTGCTATTTTATCATCTAAAACTTGAGTGTGTGGAGGCAATGTACAAATAGCCATACCTTCCTGACCTTCTAAAACAATTTGCACATCAATATACTTTTTATGATATTCAGGATTAGCGTCATGAATATATCTTGATGAATTATCAGACACCATAAAAAACATATTATCACCATCGATATCATAACGACCAGCTGGTGTATTGCTATTAACGTTGTCCTTTACGTATTCAATCGATTGTTTAATTTTGGTCGGCAAGTATGGGATTAAATCCAAATGATTAACATTACCTAAAATCATACTTAATGCTCCTTCACTTATAAATTGATGCAATAACTATTCACCATACTCTTCTACATACAACTATATGGAAGAATAAAATCTTTAGGTAAGAGTATATACTCAAGCAATAATTTTTTATAGATCATTTATTAAAAATTAGTAAAAACAATCTATTATCGAAATTCTGTAAATATTAAAAAACCGCAATTATGCGGTTTTAAAAAAGAAAATTTATAAGAATATATATAGATCAAATTATTTCTCTTTAGCAATTTTATCCAATACCAATGGTAAAAATTCATCTAATTGTTTTTCTACTTTGATATAAGCTGATAATGGTAATTTGTATGGGTCAGAAAGATCTTCATTTTTACCTGTAGCAAATTCAGATAATGTAAATACTTTACCTTTCGATTCTGGAAATTGATCCAAAATTTTATCTTTATGTTTTTGCGTCATTGTCAGTAAATATTCTGATTTATCGATATCATCTTTCACTAATTGCATTGCTTTATGTGAAGATATATCAATATTTCTATCTTTTAATACCTTAACTGTACCTTCTTCTGGTGTTAATTCACTTGGATCAACATTAACACCCCGTGATTGAACCTCAATATTGAGATTATGTTTGTTAACATAATCCTTAGCCAATGCTTCGGCCATAGGGCTACGACCTGTGTTACCTGTACAAACAAAAGTAATAACATGATCGAATGCATAACAAGAAACACTAAACAATGCCAATAAACCAACTAAATATTTTTTTAAATTAAACATGTTTTACCTTAATAATTAACCAAAAATCGGTTTTATAATAGCAAAAATAACATGAAATTCTAATTAGTTTTATTTCAATACTTACGCTTAATAGCATCCTATTTATTGACTAAATCAAATGATTTTTAATCAGCAAAAATAATCAAGGATAACCACTGTCTAGCGATATAATAGGATTCTTAGAAGAAAACTACTCATAATTTTTATCAATAACGTTGTAATTAAAATGATAAACAATAACCCTACTCTGCGGAGGATTAGCTTCTCCAATATCTTTTAATTTTAGCATTTGACGATTAAAAGCCTATTTAAACAATCTTAATTTTACTTATTTTCCTTTAACAAGGTTATTAAATGACTACGACTTTGTTGTAAAAGTTCAATTTGTTTATCAAGTTTTAAAAGTGTTTCACTCAAGCCATTTTTAAACTCCTTACAAGGAGAAAATTTGTTACTTTGATATTGCCAACAAGGAAGGATCTTACGTATAACTTTTAATGTTAATCCGGCACTATTTAATTTATGAATGAGTTTAACTCGGTCAATGTCATCTATTTCAAACTGACGATAACCTGAAACTGTGCGTTTTGGTGAAAGAAGTCCTTCTTCTTCATAGTATCTAAGCATCCTTATACTAATTTGACTAAATTTGGATAATTCACCAATTTTCATAACACCTCCTATTGACTCTAACAGCTATGTCATACTTTACCATATGGTTTTATTTATTAAAGGAGATATTAAATGATCAAATTAATTACGTTAGTTAAACGCAAAAAGACATTAAGTTATCAAGAATTTGATAACTATTGGCATAACCATCATGCAAATTTGGTTAATTCACAAAAAGAAGCGCTAGGAATTCTTCATTACGTCCAAAGTGTTCCATTACAGGATAAAAAACCGGGAAATGCTATGCGCAATAGCAGAGGTGCGCCTATTTTTGATTTTGATGGAATGGCTGAAATTTACTGGCAAAGTAAAGAAAAAATGTTAAGTATCAGAACTTCACCTGAAGCCAAAAGAGCCATCCAATTATTATTAGATGATGAAAATCAGTTTGTCGATCACTCACAATCGCTAATCTGGTATGCAACAGAGCGAACGATTATTTAAATGCACATGCTTTACTATAATTCGATGTTATCATTTTAAATTCTAATAATTTTATTCTGATTAAAAAAGCCATTCTTAAATGAATGGCTTCTATATAGATTAACAGAAATTAATAACTGGAAAATCTTTACTCCCACTCAATAGTTGCGGGCGGTTTGCCGCTGATGTCATAGACCACTCGAGATATACCATTAACTTCGTTAATGATACGGTTTGATACTCTTCCTAAAAAGTCGTAAGGAAGATGCGCCCAATGGGCAGTCATAAAGTCGATGGTTTCTACGGCACGTAGCGAGACAACCCAATCATAGCGACGGCCATCGCCCATAACACCAACTGAACGTACCGGTAGAAATACGGTAAATGCTTGGCTAACTTTGTGGTATAGTTCAGCTTTGTAAAGTTCTTCGATAAAAATCGCATCCGCTTGTCTTAATAAATCACAGTACTCTTTTTTCACTTCACCTAATACGCGTACGCCTAAACCTGGTCCAGGGAATGGATGACGATATAGCATATCGTATGGTAAACCGAGTTCTAAACCAACTTTACGTACTTCATCTTTGAATAATTCACGTAATGGTTCAACTAAGCCCATTTTCATATCTTCTGGTAAACCACCGACATTGTGGTGAGATTTGATGACATGTGCTTTACCTGTGTCAGCGGCAGCTGATTCAATAACATCAGGATAAATAGTCCCTTGAGCAAGCCATTTTACGTCTTTAAGTTTTGCTGCTTCTTCATCAAAAACTGCGACAAACTCTCGGCCAATGATTTTACGTTTAGCTTCAGGATCTGCTTCACCTTTTAATGCCGCCATAAAGCGATCTTCAGCATTAACCGCGATAATATTTAAACCAAATTTATCACCAAACATATCCATTACTTGTTGTGCTTCATTTAAACGTAATAAACCATGATCAACAAAAACACAGGTTAACTGATCGCCAATTGCTTGATGTAATAATAGTGCAGTAACCGAAGAATCAACACCACCAGATAGACCTAATAATACTTTATCTTGGCCAACTTTCTCTTTAATACGTGCCACTGCATCAGTAATAATTGAAGAAGGTGTCCACAATTTTTCACATTGACAAATATCGATAACAAAGCGTTGTAATAATTCAAATCCTTTAACGGTATGAGTAACTTCAGGATGAAACTGTACGCCATAAAATTGTTTTTCATCATTCGCCATGATTGCAAATGGACAGGTTTCTGTTTGACCGATTAAATTAAATGTGTCTGGTAATGAGGTTACTTTATCACCATGGCTCATCCAAACATCAAGCTGATTAGTACCTTGATCATTAATGCTATCTAAAATTCCGTCTGTTAATTTTGATTTTGCAACAATATCTACTTTAGCATAACCAAATTCACGTTGATTAGATGCTGTAACGACTCCGCCCTTACCTAACTGGATCGCCATTGTTTGCATACCATAGCAAATACCTAATACCGGCACTCCTGCATTAAATACATATTCAGGTGCACGAGGGCTATTTTGCTCGGTAGTACTTTCGGGACCACCCGATAAAATGATACCTTTAGGATTAAATTGTTTAATTTTTTCTTCCGAAACATCCCATGGCCAAAGTTCACAATAAACACCGATTTCACGAACTCGTCGAGCAATTAATTGAGTTACTTGTGAGCCAAAATCCAAAATTAATATACGCTGCTGGTGGATGTCTTTATTCATCAATCTTAATTCCTAAAATATGGGCTAATATAAACATTGGTGGCTATTGTATCATCTAATTATCAAGCTTAAATAGCGTATAAACATTTTTTTGTATATTCATACTATGACATAAAGATTTATAATCTTATTTTGTACATGAATATCTTGATCAAGATGAGAAAATAGCCGTTTGCAAAGAGAGGTATAAATTATTTAGCGTATTAAGAAAATTCATTGCGTCTTAACCTCAATAAAGGTCATTTAAAATCGAACTATCTCGCAAAACTCAATTTTGTTACTTTGAAATTCTTTATTACTAATGCAAAAATAACTCGAATTTATCTGTAGATAATGATTTAAACAGATAGCAAATTCAAATTTATATAATTTATATCATATAAACTCTAAAGAGCTAAAAGATAGACCCAAAAATACTTTGTCATTTATAGAATTGCAATCAAAAAACAGTATTAAAAAATTAGAGGATTGGTGGAAGAGATAAAAATGAGAGGTTATTAATAACCTCTCATAAATTGCAATATAAATACTAACTATTTAGCAGCATTTTGTTCTTGTGCTGATTGAATAGCTGTTAATGCGATAGTATAAACAATATCATCTACTAATGCACCACGAGATAAGTCGTTCACAGGTTTACGCATACCTTGTAACATAGGACCAATTGAGACAAGATCTGCTGAACGTTGTACGGCTTTGTAAGTAGTGTTTCCAGTATTTAAATCAGGGAAGATAAATACTGTTGCTTTACCAGCAACTTGTGAATTTGGTGCTTTAGATTTTGCCACGTCAGGCATAACAGCAGCATCATATTGTAATGGGCCATCAATCATTAGATCTGGACGTTTTTCTTGTGCTATTCGAGTTGCTTCTTTCACTTTCTCAACATCGGCACCTTGGCCAGAACTTCCGGTTGAATAAGAGATCATTGCAACACGTGGTTCAATACCAAAGGCAATTGCAGTATCAGCAGATTGAATAGCAATTTCCGCAAGCTCTTGCGCATTTGGATCTGGATTGATTGCACAGTCACCATAAATATAAACTTGATCAGGCATCAACATAAAGAACACAGATGATACAAGTGAGCTTCCTGGTGCAGTTTTGATTAATTGTAATGGTGGACGAATTGTATTAGCCGTAGTGTGTACCGCACCTGAAACTAAACCATCAACTTCGTTTGCTTCAAGCATCATTGTACCAAGTACCACATTATCCGCTAATTGCTCACGAGCAATGACTTCAGTCATACCTTTGTTTTTACGCAATTCAACTAAACGTGGTACATATTTTTCACGAATACTATCTGGGTCAACAATTTCTACACCAGCACCTAAGGTAACACCTTGCGATGCAGCCACTTTACGAACTTCATCTGGATTACCAATCAGCACACATTTTGCAATGTTACGCTCGGCACAAATTGCAGCTGCTTTGATGGTTCTTGGCTCGTCGCCTTCTGGTAATACCACCACTTTTTTCGCATTACGAGCAAGTTCAGTTAATTGATAACGGAATGCTGGTGGAGATAAACGTCGAGCAGAATTTACAACTTCATTTAATGATTTAATCCAATTTGCATCAATATGGTCAGCAACAAAGTTTTGAGTATTATCCATACGCTCTTTGTCATCAACAGGAATTTCTAGATTAAATTGTTGTAAGTTAATTGAAGTTTGGAATGTATTTGTTTTAACCATAAATACCGGTAAACCAGTATCAAATGCTGGTTGACATAACTTATACACTTTTTCATCAATCTCGTAACCACCGGTTAGTAATACCCCACCAATGGCAACACCATTCATCGCTGCTAAACTAATAGTAACCAATACATCAGCGCGGTCGGCAGAAGTTACTAAAAGCGCATTTGGTTGTAGGTGATTGATAATATTTTGGACGCTACGAGAACAGAAAGAAACGTGTTTAATTCGGCGATTTTTAATTGCACCATCATTAATAATTTTTGCGTCAAAATGTTTAGCAATATCGATTGCTCGACAAGCACTTAAATCAATATTCCAAGGAATACAGCCAAGTACAGGTAAAGGACTGTGTTCATTTAAATCTTTAATTGTGATTTTTTTACCGTCAAATTTAGGGGTATGATAAATTTCAACCACATCTGGACGAGCAAGATTTTGCTCTTCAACCGGTGCATTTACTTTATTAACAATGACACCAATAATCTTATCATTTTTAATGCCACCAAAATTAGAACGGGCAATCTCAATACGATCTTTTAGCTGTTCAGGATTATCTTTACCCATATTTATAACAAAAATAATTTCAGCGCCAAGTGTTTTAGCAATGTTATTATTTAACTCATTAGCAAATGGATAATCAGTTGTTGGTACAATACCTTCAACTAAAACAACATCAGCGCCTTTGGTATTTTCAGCATACAGAGCGACAATTTCTTCCATTAATACATCTTGTTGATTTAAACCTAATAGGTTCTCAACATGACTCATTTTTAATGGTTTTAAAGTAGGAATGGATGTGTTTGTGCTAACTAAAGTAGTTGTATTATCAGGAGCATCACCACCTGCTCTTGGTTGCGCAACAGGTTTAAATACATTTAAATTAATACCTTGACGCTCCATCGCTCGAATAACACCTAGACTTACACCTGTTAAACCAACGTTAGTACCTGTTGGAATCAGCATAATGGTACGAGACATAATTTGTTTCCTCTTAATTCTTTATTAAATCCAAAAAACAAACCGCCTTATAGGCGGTTTTAAAAGCTTTTAAGCTGTTAAACGTGCAGCATCTTGAGCAATGACAAGTTCTTCATTGGTTGGAATTACCATCGCGATTGCTGAACCATCTTTAGTAATGATACCGCCTTTACCAAAACGAGCCGCTAAGTTGCGTTCTTGATCAAGTTCAAAACCAAGTAAGCTTAATTTTTGTAAAGCCATACGACGAACTTCCTCTGCATTTTCACCGATACCACCAGTAAACACGATTGCATCAAGACGACCGTCTAATAACATTGCATAACCACCAATGTATTTTACTAAACGATGAACAAAAACATCTAAGGCATTTTTTGCATTTTCATCTTTTTCGTAATTTTCGGTTACATAACGACAGTCACTGCTAACACCAGTTAAACCTAGTAAACCAGATTTTTTGTTTAATAAATTGTTAATGTCAGCAACAGACATTTTTAAGTTGTCATATAAGAAGAACATAATAGCAGGATCAATATCACCACTACGAGTACCCATAACTAAACCTTCAAGTGGCGTTAATCCCATTGAAGTTTCAACACATTTACCATTTTTAACTGCAGTAATAGAGGCACCATTACCTAAGTGACAAGTGATCACGTTAGTTTCTTCAACTGGTTTATTTAATAATTTAGCAGCTTCACGGCTAACATAATAATGGCTTGTACCATGCGCACCATAACGACGAATACCATGTTTAGTATATAATTCATTAGGGATTGCGTATAAATATGCTTCTTTAGGCATTGTAGTATGGAATGCGGTATCAAATACTGCGACGTTTTTATCTTTTAAATGAGGAAAAGCGGCATAAGCTTCACGGATACCAATTAAATGCGCAGGATTATGTAAAGGTGCGAAAGCCGCTGCTTCTTCAATTCCTTTTAATACTGAATCATCAATTACAACTGATTGGGTATATTTCTCACCGCCATGAACAATACGGTGTCCAATTGATTTAATACTATCCAATAATTCTGGTTTTTGTGGAAAAATACTGTTAACAATAAAACGGATTGCTTCGCTATGTGCTGCACCAGCACCTAAAGAAGCTTCTTTCTTTTCACCATCTAATTTCCATTTAATACGAGCATCAGGAAGGTGAAAACATTCAGCTAAGCCAGATAAAAATTCATCACCATTTTCAGGGTTTATAATTGCAAATTTTAAAGATGAACTTCCACAATTCAGAACAAGAGCGTTATTACTTGATGACATAGTAATTCCTATAAATTGAATAAAAAGATTTATACCAATCAAAATTGGTAACTCTACACATGATTAAATAATCAATGTGATATACAAGGCGACTTCTGATATCTTGGTTTTTGAGATAAAATAAAAAGAGCCCCCAATTTGAATGACACTATTTTAAGACATTAAAATGTGAATGTCGAGGAATCCAAATCAGATGAATTTAGTTAAAAATTTTAAGGCAGGTCAAACATATATGGCTCTTTGCCCTAAAGATAAGGCCCTTTCATATTCATTTCCGGAATTAAAAATTATTAACCACATAAAAACCGCAAAAAAAATATTACCACCAATCATTATTGGCTTAATTGTTTGGCAATATTATCTACCGGCACAATTAGCAGTAACTATTGTTACTATTCTATTTGCCTTGAGCTTACCTATTCAAGGAATATTATGGTTAGGCTATCGTTCTCAATCACCACTACCACTATATTTGGTTGATGGTTATAACCGAATTAAATCACAACTAATCGAAAAAAAAATAATCAGTCCAAACCGTAATCCTAATGAAAAATTAACGTTTGAAGCACTAATGAAATTGATGAATCTATCTAAGATTCATCTAGGTAACTATTTTGGACAAGATGATGATACATCTAACCAACCATGAAAATATATCTATGCAGAATTTTTTGGAAAAATTAAAAGATCAGATAAATCAACTTGAGCAACAGATCAACCTATCTGATCAACCCACTTATCAAGAACACTATTTTGATGAACATCTGTTTAATAGCAGTAAGATTGAGGTCGATTTTCAATTTTATATCGATAAGATAAAGCTCACTTATCATTCTCTCTGTGATGCAGCTTTAACCGAAAAAATGAGTCAAATTGAATTCTTATCGGAAAAACTTATTGACCAAATTACTGCACTAAGTCGTGAGCTTGCTACTGTACATTTACGCAAGCAACCAACAAGTTATGTAATTCAAGAAACCGTTGCAGAAAAACATTCCAGACATTTAGATTATCTGCGACGATTACAAGAGATGAAATATGAATTAGAACTATCGCCTGAGGCTATTGATTATACAAAAATAGCAGCATTAGATAATCGGATATATCGTTGTGAACAAGCGATAAAAAAGATTGAGTTAGATATGGAAAATGAGGTCTTCGATTAAAGTCGAATTATTTTATCAATGCAAATTTGAGATATTAACTGTGACCATTACTGCATGTTAGTGGCATATTGATTACTTATCTAAACCATCATTGTTAAATGATACACTTTAGCCTATCTAAAGCTAAATAATGCTCGTTTATAACCGATATAACAATATATACAAACTAAAACTTTTTAAATTAAAATTAGGAATACATCATTTTGGTAAAAATTTAAACATGATAGCTATTATTTTACTATTTTAATAAAGACAAAAATCTATTTATTAAACAAATAATTCCTAACAAATAAAATAACCGCGATTAATTGATAATTTAAAGAAAAGTGAGTAGATATTATTAAATAATCCCCCACATAGCTAGTTATCGTAAATGATTACGAATCAAATAGATAAAAAGATATTATTTCCTCAAATTAAATAAATGATAAAATACGAAAAATCCTTCATATTTACTAAGTTAATTTTATACTTTAAGTACACTAATAAATAATTCGTGTAGCTTGCGACTAAATTCCGAATTTTCCAATTCCTCAGGTAGAACTAGAACATAGTAATATAAGTCTTTAAGATGTAGATTAATATTGTAAGGTTCGAAATTCGTTTCCCTTTCAAATTCAATCAAAGTTGCAACCGCGTTCAATGAAACTTTTTTAGCTTCTATCGTTACACAGCCTTCACCTTGCATATCAATGTTATAACCATTCTCATAGTGATATTCAAGCATTTCATTATTCTTATAACTAAATAACCACTCGTCTCCCATCCAAGGGTTATAATAACTTTTGTAGTTAATAGCTATCATTTTTTTTCTCCATTCGGAGAAAACAACATTTATAGGTTTAGTTGAATAAAAAGAGTTCCAAGAACCAGTCCACTCCATAAATAACCCCAAAAATATTTCTTTTATTCAAAAAATATGAGTAAACATTATAAATCAGAAGATAAAAACACCCAAATTAATGTACAAACATCAAGGAAATAGTATCGATTTTTTATAGATATATCTCTAAGAGTTTTTTATCAAATAATTTGTTGCCTAATATTCTTTTTCTTTTACTAAATATCAATTCCATCTCTTTATCTGTTAAAGACCTATTATGTTTTTTGCTTAGGTATAAAATTGTCAAAAAAGGATAAGCATAATAGTTTGGGAATAATATGATATCTTTTATCGTTTCAGGCTTTAACTCAATAAGATTCATAGCTCTTGGCAAATAAATATCTCTTACCTTTGTATAAATCCATTCACAAGTTTTTTTTCTTTCTTCTTCATTTCTGGGTAAATCAACAGTACCACCCAAATTAGGAGCGAATGATTTAAAACCAATCTCCATTGAAGTATTCATTGCATAAACAACGCCTTCGGGGTTATTTGATCTATATGGAGGATTTATTTTATTAAAAAAAACAATTAATTCTGGAGAATCAACACTTGTACTGAGACAGTAACCCTGAGCATTATTTAAAAATCTGAAACCTATACGGCCACTTGCTTGATTAATTTTTGTTTTTTTTATGGATATTTCCGTTTTTAAACATTTGATATTTGGGCTATATATGATGTTTTCCTTTAAATAATTATACAATTCAAATTCAAACAATTTTCTTAATTCAGCTGTCACCGACATTTTTGCTCCTTAAAACATCATACATGAATACCTATATTATAGAAGCTTACTCATATATCTTTATCTCACATAATATATTGATTTTTTAGCAACCTGTTTTCATTAATCTCATTAACAATAATTTTATAATTATATTGATTTATAAATTGAAAATTTTATCTGTTTAATTTATACGTTATTAATCTTCTAAAATATTTAAAGCCATTTCAGTAGCGCCCTTAATATCAATATCATTCGATTTTAGTGATATATTAAGGCCTTTCCTTAATCTTTCGTCGCGAAAAGCAGCTGCTACTTGAGTAGTCCAGTACCTAACACTATCACTTCCAAAACTTTTTTTATTTTATTTTTGCCATTATTTTCTTCACGTAGATATAAGAACTTTTCCACTAGTTGATAAACGCCCCATACATCTACTTTTCCACAAGGGTGTAAAAAAAGTTGAATGGCATCATGGTCGAGGGGATTAATAAAAAATTTTCTGACATCATCAAGTTTCTCGATTAATTCCTGTATTAACAGATCATCTGGATGCATTAATTGATGCTATGAAAGAAATTCAAATGTTTATAAAATCTATTTCTCGTACTTCTTGCTTCATCTTCCAATCAAACATACAGTAAGGAATAAACATAAATGATTATCAATACAATGATTTAATTGAATTAGAATCTAGATGGAAATAATTAAATAGTCATTAGAATGACTAAGGTGAGTAGCCAAGTATGGTTTTCAATTATAAAATAATTTTTTGAGTTATTTCCCTAATTTGCGAATAATATTCTGATACATCTCTGGCTTTGAAATCTTTACCGTAATTACTAATTGTAAAGAAATCATGTTCAACAAAATGAGTAAATAATAAAAAAAGTGTATGTTCGAAAATAACAAATAGACTTTTAATAACCTCATTGTAGTTATCTGTTTTACCAAATTCACCATACGATTTTGCCAAACTATCACAAATATTTAACAATATTGAAAATTTTTCTTTATCAAAATAAGAATTTTCATGCAGTTGATATAAAAAAGTCTGACTATCTTTCGCTTGAAATTCATTCAAAATATATTTTTCAAGCTTTATCCGTTTATCCATATTGCTTTTCTTACCGACATTAAATGATAAAAATTATCAAAAATTTAATTTTATTTCTTAGATTTCTAATTTAGTTCTATATCTTCATTAATAATTGATTTATGAACAATGTATACTCTTTTATACTTTTCAAAACCTTTTGAAATTACTACATCATAGTCAAATTCTTGAATGGAAGATAGATATTCTCTAATCAGATTTTCTTCTATAGTTTGAGAATATTTTAGTTTTAAGAGCTGCAATAACAAATTTTTCTTTCGAGATACATAGATATTTGGAGTTAAACAATTTACATCCTTATAATTATCCCAATCAGTTAAACTAACACAGATAAAATATTCATTTATATTTTTAGGGTCAATATAATTTTTAGCATTCAATTTACATTTATAGACTAATTCAATACATTTTTTTATTAAAATTTTGTTTTTTTCATTAAATGAAAGAGATGATAAAAATGAAATATGCTTAAATCTAGAAAATAATGGGATTTCCTCAAAAGTTTCATAGTCAGAATAAAAAACTAATAAATCGTCTAGGCCTTCTTTTTTTATAAGGAGTTGCATTTCTTTTTCAAATTTATTCACATCTAATAATTTCATATAACAATGTTATTCTTTATGCCATTCATGTCTTTTTCGATTATTAAACTATCTAAATTAATAATACATAATACTTATAACTAACTGCATCATATATTTTTTCACATTCCAAATCGTTTATTATATTCATTTGAATATTCAGTATCGACTATGAGTTTTCAGTAGCATTTATATAATTTAAATAACTGTGAATTAGTAATAACATATCTTTAAGAGCTAAACAAACAATATATAAATTTACAACACGCTTATTATCAATAATATACCATCGCCAATTTGTCGATATTTGACATTAAAAATTACTGTTCTGTAATTAGAATCATCTGATAGCTTTGATTTTAATACAAACGACTTAATCCACTTCAATGTATTGCAACACACATAATAGGTATGATTTAAATGTGGTCAAATAACGTCAGTAATCATTCTAAATTTAACTGATTAAAATCACCTTTTTATAAAATATAAATTTGAATCAACTTATCATTTAGTAAAGTCTTGAATACGAGCGTGGTTCAATATCGCGTTTGCCAAGTTTGTCTACCTTTTCTAAAATTAGATCATAACAATAGGAAATTTCATCGTTTTGTTTTAGATGCACTCCTTCTAAACAAACCCTATATATCCCTTTAGGAATGTTAGAATTATGCCAACCAGTATATTCTTCCCATTCCCAAAAAGCTGCCATATCGGCAATATATAAACTACCTGTAACATTAAGAAAAAAATATTTATCACTGAATACAACATTTCGATTGTCATTACTAGGAATTTCATTTAAAAACAACCTAACTGTATACCCACCATCATCAATACCCATGATAGGTAACGCAATACCCTTATCTAAAACAAAGTCGCCTTTATCTGTAGTTGTAAATTGTTGAAATATATTCTCGCCATCATTTATTTTTCCATCAAAAAGACTCAGTATACCTGGATAATCAAAAATAATTATGCCATTAAAATCAACATCAACATCTATAGTTTTAACCACATTTACCACCCTGATTTTTTTACTTTTTGTTTGTTATTAAACCATTCTAATAATTTATTATGAATTTCCTTAGAAGCTTGTTGCTTGGACGATTTCACCTATTTCTTTCGTCAATCCAATCTTCCCTCTATATTTTATGGTTTTCAACTGCTATGGAGGCACAGTAAAATCATAAATTGCTTCGACTTTACCTTGAATAGCATCATCCGTTCTCTAGGATGATCAGCTAGAATAACTCCTATTCCTTTATTGTATTATATTCTGCTTTGCTCATATTAAATTGAGTAAACTAACCACTATCAGGAATGCAGTATCTGATAACATTTAAAAAGTGTTTTATATGGTTAGTAGTAGTTAAATTATTATAGTAGGTTTTGAAATTTATCTAACAAAAAAAGCCTAAATAATAAAATTCAGGCTTATATGGCATATTATTGCAAAGTTTATTGCTATAGGAGTTCTTTTGTATTGTAGATATAGTACATAATGTAACATCGTATTGTTGAGTATTTCAGGAAACATGATTTCTATAGCTTTTAATACGACAGATGACACCTTAGAAGCATTTACTATTGATTTTCTTTCTATTTTAATAATTGAAATATACTTAAACTATCATAATGATATAGTCATATAGTTAAAACAAATATATTTAAGCTGAATATTTTTAAATAACTAATATTCTTTAATACTGCTAATCTTACTAACTATATAGATATACTATTTTCTTACATATATATCTTTAAATTGCTTTATTTTTTCTTTACACGAAGAAGTATTTTTGTAATTACTTAAATAGGCTTTATTTAATTTACTATATCCATGTTCATCCAGGGTATCTGTTTGCCAATAACAAACTGGGCATATTTCAAAAATAGAATCATCAAAATTTTCGTATACAATATATCTACATGAGATACAAGAAATACCAGTAATTTCGCTGTCTGGATGATCAATTATTTTTATATCATTACCTGTAATTTCTTTAATTTTACTTTCTAAGTATATATTTTTAATTAAAGGAGAAATTTGATAGGAATACAAAATTTCTTTATTAAATATTTGCTTCTTAGACAATTCTGTAGATTCTTCATCGATTAATCCATCCTCATATAATGTAATTGTTCTATCTTTTAAATTTAAAGTAAATAGAGAGTTATAATTTAAAAAATTTACTACTTCACTATGAAGAAATTCTATACACATAATTTTTCTCGCGCTGAGTTAATTGCACCCTAGAACGGATCTATACTTCGCTTATCGTCGATAATAAGTTAAAATATTACTTTGTTTTAAATCAATTATAAAAATTTCACCACTATTTTTTATCATATTTGATTACATGATTACCAACTTTTTTTCCTGCATTGTCGAATTTAAAGGTTTGGCAGCACATCCTTCTGATTTTATTAAATATTCATTTTAAGTAATATTACCAAACTCGTGTCCGTATTTCTCAAAATGTGTTTATAATCCTTTTTTTCCTGTTGATGATTTTTTCTTGAATTTAAATCTTTCCAATTTACAGAATTGACAAGACTATAACTTCCCCATGCATCAATCCAAGTCGATCAAATTGATAAAGATTAATACCGACCAGAAATCCGATCAAATCTGGCTGAATAAAGCGACCTATATCCCGATCGCAGTACCTGAAAGTATTGTAGTGCAGTCCGATTTTTCTGTCCAAATACTGTCCTTGAAACATTAGTTTATGTTGTATCTGTGTATGGGCAATTTTCTGTATCGGTTTGTCCCATAGCTGGTATGAGCATTCTCACACGATTTCACTGGCTTCGTTCGTCAGATCCTCCGGTTATACGGAAGTAGTAGATGTGTTCTTCCTGATTGCCGCCACGATCTAGTCGGTGTTTTTTAATCCGCTGGTAGAGAGCATCGTAGATATAGCTGTGTAGCATTCGCTATGGTTCAACTGTTCGATGCAAACTTTGGTCATGCGATGGTTAGCATAACAAATTGTAATACTTATATCGCTGACGATATACCTATGGATATCGACCTAGTTAGAAGATGGCAATCGTTATGAAAATAAAAGATGTGCAGTGACGGATTGTTTATAATGTTAAATAATAAATCATTGAATTTTATTTTATTATTTTAATTAACTTTATTATATAAATTCCTTATTTTTTAATATAATATAAATGAATATCATACTCATTATCACTTAAGACAATTACTCTATCAGGAGACGTAAGTGCTAATGAAAAGTCATACGTCCTGTTTATCGAAAACAAGCTTAATAGGAAATCAGAAAAATTTTCAATATAAAAGGATATGCAAACATCCCCATAATAGAACATATTACAAATAGTATCTTTTTTTACATTCAATATAGTTTCTACTTCTCTCATCAGTACATTTCTATTTATAGGTAAATTAAAAACCTTTTTTTTGATATTATTATCAATTTTATTTATTTCCATTAGCATTTTTCGATGCCATATGAATTCATTATCATGTAAAAATGATACATTAAATGAACTAACACCATTTAATTTGGTTACATAATCTCTTGCTCTAAATAAATTTAATTTATCTTTTAAACTAGTGTTCATAATATATTGAAGGGGCTTTAACAAATCATAGGAAGAATCTAATCAACCATTTCTTAAATATTCAGAACTATAATCACGCTTATCGATATGACCATTAAAATCAAAAATCTTAATGAAATCGTCACCAATTTTGATATAGGTATTTACAATAAATTCAGGGGACATTTGGATTAACTTTCCCTATTCTTCGCCAGCTAAGATCTACAACATGAGAAATAAAAAATCTTTTAAACTATTTGAACAATAACAATTTATTATGCAGGCATAACTATATCAGTTGCAATTATATTTATAACATCACCTGATTGCATTTCTATCTCTATATATTTGTATTTAGTATCATCTTTAAGATTAAATTGATTTACGCTTACACTTTCGCCCCATTCATCCCATTTTGGTATATTAATGCCTTTAATGCCTTTGCATATAATATCCATAGGAAAAGAAGAATTATTAAGGAACTTAATTATAAGAGTACTTTCTTGCCAATCAAGAATCAAAGATACTAGTGTCCAATCATGCATATTTAAAATTCTTTATTATTTAGTGTTTAATGGCATATGTGCCTCAAATGTTTCCTTTGATAGAACTTTATTATCAATACTATGACCTTTTGCAACAACAATTATTTACCAGACAATATGTATCTTAGTTGAATATAAACTAAGACACACTTTTTGCCAGTAATAGGATCTAAATTTGCATCTTTCCTATCACTGCTTTTGGCTTGTTTGAAATTTAACTTTGATTTCTATCGTCCCTATCAAATTTTTAAAGACTTCCGACCGCAAATATTTTTAAGATTAATATGTAGTGATTTTCATAACATCTATAAGATATAAAAATCTATATATACATATTTACTTTCTAATTTCGCTAATTAACAAGGTAAAATCTCACATATATAAACTTAATTAAACGTTTTATTAAAAATTACATTGATTATATAAATTAGTTAATCATAAGAAACCAAGTTTAAGTGCTTTATCTTTTTCGCCGTCCCAAGGATCATCAATCAGGTATCTGGCAACTATTGGGGTTTCTGCTGGAACAAAAGTAAATTTGTAAAAAACCTCATCATTTTCGCAAATTTCATAATAAAGATCATATAAAGATCTATCAAATGCTATGTTTATTTTGAATTTTTCTGCAGCTGATGCAACTTCTACATTGTTACTATTATTAATATAAAAAGGAGTCACAATACAACGTTGTGTATTTTCATCCATAACAAAATTGTCTGTTAGATTTGAAACAACATTAGCTCCAAAAGCTTCGTCAGGTAAAGGATCAAATATAACATAATCTTTATGAATGACGGCACCTTATTCAATATTCTCTTTACCCCATTGAGATAATTTTTCAGAATAAGCTCTAGATCGAACTAAAATTTGATTATGGGAAATCAACAAATCAACTACTTGATTGTTAGGGTTTTCCATGCACTACCTCCATTTGAATTTTACTTTTTGTCAGACAACCCCCAACATAACTGTTCGATTGCTTTACTATGAGTCCTGATTATTATGCAGATCAATGTGCCTAACATGCGCTATTAGACCTTTTTAAATAAATCCATTAGTCATTTCAATCAGGCCTGATTTCGTTTTAACTTTTTTCTATTTTTAATAACTACTTAATAAAAAATCTATTTATCTTCTTTCATCGCACTTACTAATCGAATCGTTTTTCCAGAATCAACAAGCATCATCTCCATACATGGCTCTACTCCACTATAGAACCTGAATAATAGATAGCTAGAATTATTCGCTTTCGTTATACAATAAAGCAAGGAGCCTTACCCATCAGATGAATTAGGTGCAGATATTAGCTGATCATTATTCACACATGGATAATAAAAAACACCTACAATAGAAAAATTACCTCCTTTGCGAAGGTCCAAATGTATCTCTTCGACCCTATTTCGGCTTGCTATTGGTTCGAGGAAGCAATTTAATTCTTTTTTAAGTATTGTTTCTATCTTAATGAGATCGCTATTATTCACTATGCTAAACGCGATCATTTTATTTTCCGATTGATAGGTCACTTAAATATTATCTGTTTTTTTATTAGATTATATTGAACATCTTGTCTATTTATTTGCATTTTATTACACGTCTTTGGCCACAAAATAGGCAAAGGCATGGTTAGTTAAATAATGCCCATCTTCCCCATTAAATTTCTTCGCAGCGTCCGGCCAGGCAAAAAAACGTGTCTCAGGTTTATCCGCAATCTGCCCCGTTTCCCGATTAATTAAATAAACCTTCTTGGCGCCTTTTTTAAATATTTTCCATACCGTTTTTACAAATTTATCGGTTTCAGGTTCTTCTAATAAATCATAAGAAGCAGTTAACCGACCATTTCTTAAAGATCCGGGTGCATAACCGGCCATTCTGGAACATGAAAAACGGACAAGACCTTCTCCAACCATAGCGCCATCATAATTTGACCCTGGATAATGTATAACATATTTTTTTTTATAATCTTCAATACTTAAAATATCGGTATTTATAACACTAAAATTTATATTTTTGGCTATTTCCATATCCAGTACATCGGAAATTGGTATATTCAGATCAGGCCAAATATATTGTGTAATAAATTTAACCGATTGAATCTGATCTTTTAAAACTTTGGAGAATTCTACTGCGTCCACTGCAGTCATAAAGATTTCTAAAGCAGGCAGTTTAATTTTACCAGTCATATAATTTCACTTTAATAAGTTAGATGAAATGCTAATCTACTACCATCCTTTATATATATCCGCTTTCCATTTTCGATACATCAAGCATTCCCGGATCAGGTATAGTTCCTTTTGGTACGGCAATCACAATTGCATCAGGATTTTGCTTAAAAATGCGATTGGCATTTTATAAATAAAATCAAAATCTTTTAGATCGTCAGAATAAAAAATCAGCAATAGCTATTTTATTTGGATTTTATTACACGTCTTTGGCCACAAAATAGGCAAAAGCATGATTAGTTAAATAATGCTCATTTTCCCCATTAAATTTTTTCGCTGCATCAGGCCAGGCAAAAAAACGTGTCTCAGGTTTATCCGCAATCAGCCCCGTTTCCCGATTAATTAAATAAACCTTCTTGGCGCCTTTTTTAAATATTTTCCATACCGCTTTTACAAATTTATCGGTTTCGGGTTGTTTTACTACATCATAAGAAGCAGTTAACCGACCGTTCATTAAAGATCCAGGAGCATAACCAGCCATTGTTGAACATGAAAAACGGACAAGACCTTTTCCAACCATGGCACCATGATAATAATCTGTTGACTCAGGATAATGTCCAACATAACTTTTTTTATAATCTTCAATACTTAAAATATCGGTATTTATAATACTAAAATTTATATTTTTAGCTGTTTCCATATCCAGTATATCAAAAATCGGTATATTCAGATCAGTCCATGGACATTGCTTAATAAATTTAACCGATTGAATCTGATCTTTTAAAACTTTGGAGAACTCTACTGCATCCACTGCAGTCATGAAGATTTCTAAAGCAGGCAGTTTAATTTTACCAGTCATTTAATTTCACTTTAATAGTTAAAATAATTAGATAGCATGTTAAGCTATTCTATTTTATATATTTCCAGATTCCATTTTCAATACATCAAGCCCTCCCAGAAAAAATATGCTGATGAAAAACTATTATTTAATATATAAGCTGCGCCAAAACTTTATTAATCTAAATACTTTATCTATTAAGGATTAAAGATATGCGTTTTTAAAGAATTAAACATCAGGTAAAATTATATCATCAACGCATTCTAAAATTTCTTCCGTTGTATTATTTTTGTTATGTTTTTCTCTCCATTTTTCTAAATCTTTTAAGCATAATTTAATATTTTGACGTCTAGAGTATAAGTAAATATCATCCATTGCGAATATTGCAAAAAATTTATTATCGTAAATATCAATATGGATAAATAATTTAGTTAATAAAATCCATAATTCATTAACTAAATTAGGGCTAACAATCGGCGTTGATATATAAGGTGATGAAAACACATCTCTGATAAAACCAATTAGTTCATACATATCAGAATCTTTAGTATCTATTGCGTATTTTAATTCCTGTATTTTTTTCTTAAATGATCTTCATAATCATTATCATATTTATACATTTTTAATCAACTCCGTGAAAACTTGTTGGTTTATTAATTGGAATATGGATTTCATTAGTTGCTGAAGGATTATAATACGGACTATTTTTATTAATGATTCCTTGGGGGATAGTATTTCCCTCGTTTCTCTATTAACAAAAACATCTTCACAATAAGTATTAAACGTATGAAAGTAGTCGTTTTTGAAGATATTCTAAAAAGTCACTCGCATATAGTTGGCGATTATTCCCAATTGATATGTAGACTTTTTCCATGTCATTAGTGTCAAAAAAGAACTCTTCGCCAAAATCTGTATTGGACAAAACAATTTTCCCTGATTCCACATTATTTTTAGCTATCATATTTTGATAAACTATGTCTCCACCGACTGCTTCATTAAATGGAAGGCAATAAATACTATATATTTCTTCCCCACAAATATCTCCACCACCATAATTATTTAGAAACCATTTATAATCAGCTGGTAATCTTACTAACAATGCTTTTTCAGCAGCATCAATCCAGTCATTATCTGGAGCATCATCAGATGTTCCCATGTTTATTAAATCGGAATATTTTTCAAACAGTTCTATCAATTCTTCTCTGTTCATATGAAATCACTCGCTTTATTTATTCAATATTGCTTTTACTATACATCAAATACAATTCTATCAATGACATAGGCTAAGCAGGAACAATTTCGCAACGTTTTAAATCATTGCCTCTCTGAATTGTTTTTAGTTTATCACTAATTGTACTTATATCTAGTTTATAAGGCTTAAAACCTTTACTTATAACACTCATTGGATTATCAGTCACTATATCAATTCAATCTTCGCTAAGTTTAGGTCTGAAAGTTGGCTATCCCTCTTTTTTGAACCTCAATAAAACCAAAGTAATCCCCATCAGTCAATTCAATAGAGTGTATTAGGGCCATATTGATTAAGATTGTATCCTACTCTTATTCCAATTGAGGCGTTGGGACGATTAAGATGCCATCATACCTTTAAACACACGACTACCGCCAGCATCTCTTATCACTTCCCTGCGCCTAAGTGGTAACAGCTAGACAGTTAATCTTACACAAAGCAGAAAATGATTTTAGTGATGATAAGCAACTGATTGTTGATGCATATTGCTGACTAATAATTAGAGAAGAAGCTAAGATTGGAAACTCTTTACAACAGTTTACCTCAAACAATTATGTGAGGTAATAAATCATGGCTAGGTGGTTAAGGGGATCAAGGACGGTATTTTTAAAGTACGGAATAAGAGTTAAATAATAAAAAAAGCAAGGAAGATTCAATTTCTCGCCCGGCTCTTAAAATTAATTAAATAGCTAATCCAAATCCTCTTCGGTAACTAATTTGTCCATAAACTCTTTGAAGGAAGAAGCTAGTTTTTTCTGTACTAACACATGATTTTTATCCATAGAAAGATTTGGATCAAATGAATCTGTTGCATAAAAGATCACACTACCATCATTCTTATCTAAACAAAAATAATTACCACCCCAATCATTTCCAAAAGGTATGATATTTATCGGAATCACATTCTTTTTGATCATCTCATGATAACAACCATCAATTAAAGATTTCGGATCATCATTAGTTAATTTGTTATATTTAAATGGTTTCAAAAAAGCCACTTCTAATGGTTCAAAATCATCATTATTTTCCCACCAAGCTCTGGACGGTATCCCACCATTAAAGGATAGATAATGTGATATAAATTCCTCAGGAAAACAATATGACAAAACCTTCTCCACAGATTTAATATCTGAAAGAACAATATTTTTTTCACAATTTGTGCATGAATTATCCATTATGCTCTACCTATTTTTAAAGCTTTTGTAATACGGACAGCTAACCATCCTTTAGTAGGATGGTATCGCAAAACTATCTGAACTTCCATAAGTTCCAGAAGGTAAGTTGAAATGTTTTTCAAACTGAGAAACTACCCCTTTATGAGGAAAAGCACCTTCATCAGATTAAGTTTTAACTAACTACATAGTTTGTTTTACTCGTTGTAGGATCAAAATCATCCAAATGATACCATGTATAATCTATAGATTCTGCTTTCGTTATACCAACTTGTTTAAACTCTTCAATATTATTAATTTTTCCATTTTCCCCCTAACGTATGTTATTAGTTGGTTATCGTCTAAAGGTTCATCAGGTATCTTTAAGAAACAAGCAAAGCAACAATATCCAATTATTGATAATTCTATATCACTCAAATAATCAAGAGCCTTTTCGGGTATGATTTCATAATCCAAATCAGATAAATTATTTCTTAAATATATAAATTAAAATTATAAATCCTATTTACACCCCATTTAGAATAAACTAATTGTTCTAAAAAATAATCCATTGAATTCATCGTTTTTTACTGTCAGTATCTTTACAGGAAATCAAAATTTTTTAATTTCTCAAACATAATATTTATAAATTAATTCCATTCAATTTGATCAAGTATTTTTACTATTCATTAAAAATCATATCTATTGCGGGATATATAGATATGTGAATATCGTAATTATTAATCGCAATTACCAGTAACAACAAGATAAAATTTAAAAGATTAAATACGCTGTATATAAATTTCAAATGCAGAAAATAAGGTGGGCTGGGTACCCACCTCTGCAGTAAATCAAAAAGCTATAATGGATTATTGGAGAAACTATACGTTTTTATATAGTCGATTATCCAAAGAAAAAATACATAAAATTATCTATAAACAATTTAGAAGAAAGATTTTTGTTTAATTCTTCTTCAATTCTTAATAAATATTCAGGTTTGTGATTAAAATCATCATCGGCTACATCACCGCCAAATTCAATCTCTTCCACCTCAATAAGTTTTGAATAAATATTCAAAAAATCACTTAATGAGTGAGTTAATTTATACATCTTCATCTGTACACTACCATAAACAGGAGATTTAATGTCAGATGAATCACAAAAAAATACATCACCAGCACGTTCAGCAAATATGATATAGCTATCTTTCCATTCTGAATTAACATCCCAGCCTGAAAGGATATTTTTCAATAGATTTTTTTCGATAACAGCAATGGATAAATCGCCTCCAAAAATTGGTCCATCTTCAAGTATCATATGATCATAAAAATATAGAATCTCACCAGTTAATGGAAGGTCAATTTTATCAGATTTCAATTTCGTATTTGAATACTTCATTATCCCCAAACTTGTATTACTTTTTTGAAATATTTCTGCAAATTTACGTAAAGCATCATCAATAAACATATATTTTCACCTTCAGCATCGTTGTCTTAAAGTAGCGCCTTGATCTATCAAACGCCCTTTGGTTGGATTTTGTGTATTTCCTCTATGTCCTCTTAGTCCATGTACATGTTCATTAAAACCACTAGGATGACGATAATTTTGTAAGAAAACAATATTTCTCGGATCTCCTTTCCATTTTGCTCCTAGAGAGCCATTTCCCTCAACAGAATTTATATGATGTCCAGTAAACCTGCCTTAGACATAACTTTGGTAAGTTGACTATTTGGTGTATTCAAAATTAGTGCTCTGCCGTTTGTCTGCGCTGCTTTCCTGAATAATCAGCAGCCCGTCTCACAGGAAGGTGGTGCGGTTGCATGGCTTACCGTCACGGTCCAGCTGGTGTTTCCAATCTGCCGGCCGAGCGCATCATAGACGTAGCCGTAGAGTTCAGTATGGTTTAGCTGTTCGATACGCACTTCGGTCAGACGATGTTCGTCATAGCTGTAGTGCCATTGTCCGCCCTACGGATCGTACACACAGACAACCAGCTAAAGATAACCAGTAAATTCCCCAATTACTCACTTTTTGTCCATTTTCGGTATTTTTCTGGATCACTTACTATTAAAGCTTTTAATTTATCAGTTACTTCCTGTACACCAGTAGAATCTGTTTTATATTTATTAAATATAAAAATAATACCCTGTGCAATGTTATCGAGTACATAACACATTGTCTTAGTATATGAATCGAATTTTTTATAGGGAATAAAAATGACAAATTCAACTCTTTTCCGTTTGGATAAAGTTATCGGACCTTTGACGAAATCCATTTGTTTCCGTGTAGCCGATATGTATAAATCTAAACAATAATCATTAATTTTGAATAATTTATCATAATGAGCAATACTTTTATTTAACCCCTCAAGATAATCTCTCAGCGGATCCAATACCGTATTAGTAATATCATAGCTAGTCTTAACTTCATGATATATTAGAGCAAAATGGAATTTCATCAGCAGTTTCCTATTTTTTGGGGTTTATAACTTTTTTGATTACCAACCGAAACATTTCCTTTTTTAGCATAATAAGCATAAAGTCTAGATGTTTCTACTGCTTTTGCTTTTTTAGTTGTTGAAAGACATCTTCTAATAACTTTACCTACCACTGTTTTACCTGAATTTGAATCTAAATTTCTAAGTTTTCGTAATTGTTGATGTAAACGCGTTGGAAGTCCACTTTTTAGAATAATTCTATTTAAATCAGCCTTAGCAAATTTATAAACTTCACCATCTATTATGATCACGTAAACACCAAAATTACCTTTCGCATTATTAGAGTTTAAATGAGCCCATCCCCATGGCTCAATCCAAATCAGCGCATTCGGTGCATACTGATAAAGATTGTATCCTCCTCCTAGTCCTATCGGATCAGGCTGAGTAAAGCGACCTGTATCCGGATCATAGTACCTGAAACTATTGCTGTTCGGTTTCTCTGTCTAAATACTGTCCCTGATACCTTACTGTTGTATCTCTCTATGGGCAATCTCCTGTACCGGTTTACCCTATAGCTGGTATGAGCATATAGTTTAATATAATTTATTTTATTATCAATTTTTCCATTTGTTTCCCCTAACATACGTTATTAATTCATTTTCATCTAAAGGTTCATCAGGAATCTTTAAGAAACAAGCAGGGCAACAATATCCAATGATTGATGTTTCTATATCACTCAAATAATCAAGAGCTTTTTCGGGTATGAAATCATAGTCCAAATCAGATAAATTATTTCTTACATATATAAATATAAAATTATAAATCCTATTTCTATTCCATTTAGAATATATTAATTGTTCTATAAAATAATCCATCGAATTCATAGATTTTTCACTATCAGCATCATTCCAAGAAACCAAAATTTTTTTTAATTTCTCAAATGCTTCCTTTTTATTAACAATAACTTTCATAATATTTATAAATTAATTCCATTCAATTTGATTAATTAATTTTTTGTATTCACCAAAAGTCATATCTCTTGCTGGATATAGATATGTGAATATCGTAATTATTAATCGCAATTACCAGTAACAACAAGATAAAATTTAAAAGATTAAATACGCTGTATATAAATTTCAAATGCAGAAAATAAGGTGGGCTGGGTACCCACCTCTGCAGTAAATCAAAAAGCTATAATGGATTATTGGAGAAACTATACGTTTTTATATAGTCGATTATCCAAAGAAAAAATACATAAAATTATCTACAAACAATTTAGAAGAAAGATTTTTGTTTAATTCTTCTTCAATTCTTAATAAATATTCAGGTTTGTGATTAAAATCATCATCGGCTACATCACCGCCAAATTCAATCTCTTCCACCTCAATAAGTTTTGAATAAATATTAAAAAAATCACTTAATGAGTGAGTTAATTTATACATCTTCATCTGTACACTACCATAAACAGGAGATTTAATGTCAGATGAATCACAAAAAAATACATCACCAGCACGTTCAGCAAATATGATATAGCTATCTTTCCATTCTGAATTAACATCCCAGCCTGAAAGGATATTTTTCAATTGATTTTTTTCGATAACAGCAATGGATAAATCGCCTCCAAAAATTGGCCCATCTTCAAGTATCATATGATCATAAAAATATAGAATCTCTCCAGTTAATGGAAGGTCAATTTTATCAGCTTTCAATTTCGTATTTAAATACTTCATTATCCCCAAACTTGTATTACTTTTTTGAAATGTTTCTGCAAATTTACGTAAAGCATCATCAATAAACATATATTTTCACCTTCAGTATCGTTGTTTTAAAGTAGCGCCTCGATCTATCAAACGCCCTTTGGTCGAATTTTATGTAGTTCCTCTATGTCCTCTTAGTCCATGTACATGTTCATTAAAACCACTAGGATGACGATAATTTTGTAAGAAAACAATATTTCTCGGATCTCCCATCCATTTTGCTCCTAGAGAGCCATTTCCTTTAACAGAATTTATATGATGTCCAGTATAACCTGCCTTAGACATAACTGTGGCAAGTTGACTATTTGGTGTATTCAAAATTAGCGCTCTTTCTTTAGCTGTCCAAGCTCGAGTTCCTTCTCCTCCATTTTGCAATAATGCTTTTTCTTGTGCCCAAGCCCTATTTATTGCGGTACTTCGGGATCCAGATTGAGCACTTAACGAATCACGAGGCTTATATGTTATTAAATCATCCGCAGTTAACCCCAATGGATCAATCCAAGTCAACCCATTAGGCGCATACTGATACAGATTCAAGCCACCCAGCAATTCTACCTGATCAGTGAATCTACATGTATCAGGATAATAATACTTTGAAAGCCCGTTTTCTTAATAAGTTCATTATTGTTATTTTAATTCTGCAATTTTATTCTCTTGCCGCCACAGACAATACCTTTCGTAAAGGCTAAATCTATTGCACGTTTTGCACTTTCGAAAATATAACTATACAAACTCTCGTACTGTTCAAATTCAGGATCTAAAATAAAAAATTTTTCATTTAACGGTTTAAAAAAACTTTCTTTTACTTCTCTTAACCCATATGGAGCCTGACTCTTATCAGGAATGCAAATAGAGATAGAAATAACATACTCCTTATCTGATGGATAACGCATTGACCTTTTGAAAACTCCAATACCATTTGTAGCCCGTGAACTAATCATTATTAAAATACGCCACTCATTTAAATCTAAAATATTTATCCGCGGCAACAAGTTATCAATATATTTGTTCAATTCTACCCACATGAAATGCATATTCACATTGTCATTAATTTTTGGTACTTCAGTAGGCAATGACACCATTATTTTTTTTTCCATAATATACCTTGTAAAATAGTTAGCACCACTTGTTCTTTTTAGTACTGGGTCTATAACGTTTATCTCTTTCTCGATTGTGTGGCAATTCATGTCCTAATCTTCTTAAAAGTCTAACTCTTCCTGCCTCAATTCTTTTCATTTTACCTTTGGTTATTCCTCTATAAGTACGAACTACTTTCGATTCTGCATTTTCAAAGTTAGGGTCTTTTCGTACTTTTCTTGCACTCGTATAAGCACGTCTATTTTGTCCATTAGCCATTACATCTTCTGCTTTACCAATTCCTGTTTTAGCACGGCGTCCAGATTCCTTATCAAATACATCATATAAAACCCAATCTCCATTAGTGTCATTACTATTTTTATGCCATCCAAGTGGATCAATCCAAGTCAACCCATTAGGCGCATACTGATACAGATTAAACCCACCCAGCAGCCCAATCGGATCAGGCTGAGTAAATCTACCTATATCCGGATCATAATACCTGAACGTATTGTAATGTAAGCCAGTTTCTCTGTCTAAATATTGTCCCTGATATCTGAGGTTTTGCTCTATGGGTTCGTGTTCGATTTCATGAATCCGCTTTCCCCATAACTGAAAGCTACATTCCCACAGTATTTTACCGTTTGCATCCGTCAGCTCCTCCGGCATGCCGTTCAGGTCGGTATGGAAGTAGTAGATGTGTTGTTCCTGATTACCATTTCTGTCTATCCGCACCAGCGGTTCATAGCTGTGCTGGTCTGTATACAGATACAGGCTCGGCCGTTTGTCTGCGCTGCTTTCCTGAATCATCTGCAGCCCGTCCCACAGGAAGCGGGTACGGTTGTAGGGTTGGCCTTCGCGGTCTATCTGATGTTTTTCGATACGCCGGCCAAGGGCGTCGTAGACGTAGCCGTAACGCTGACTGCGGTCGTTTGCTCAATGCGTACTTCGCTCAGGCGGTGGTCGGCGTCGTAGTGGTAGTGCTGGGTTGTGCCGATGGTCTGTTTGCTGGCAGTTCTGCCGTGCTCGTCGTAACTGTAGTGGTGTCCTCTGAAATGCAGGAGCTGGTTACAGCGAATCAGGTTGTAGTTGCTGTAGTCCTCTCTGTATTTGCTGTCCAGCAGGTTGGCAGCGGCATCATATTGCAGGGTTTCCCAGTATCTCTGGTTGCGACAGCCTTCGATTCTGCCGGTGTGATCATAGCGGTAATCGGTCTGCCCGTGTTTGCTGTGTTTTTTGCTTACCAGCCGGTCGAGGTTGTTACATTAAGAATTATGCTAATCATTAGAGTTTGAGCTAATACATACAATTATCCTATTGGAACATCAGCTTTTATATGTCCATGACCATAGACTTTTATTTTTTTAATTAACTTTTAGTTTTTCGAATTTTAGCTAAACCTTTTTCTAGGCGACTTATATTTTTATACTTATCGGGAACTGTACTTTTAGCGAGATATTTATACCATTCATCTACAGTAGTTTTGAATAATTCTAAACCTCCTTGAGTAACATTTGACATCTTAATAACAGTATCAGTTTTTAATTTTCCTGCATCATCAAAAGGCTCCATACCAATTAATAATTCATTATTTTTTAAAAAGTTTAATAAGGCTGTTGAACTTTGAATAATATCCTCTTGCCATTGCTTACTTTTATTTCTTGTAAGCAATAATGGAATATTATGTAAGGTAAAATCAATTTTGCTCATTACTTTACTCCAATAACAGTTGATACATCATCTAATTGTATTAATTGACCGGTATTTTTATTTTTCACAAAAACTCCCCCAGCTTCACGGATTCTTTCTTCTTTCGCTATCTGTGGTCCTTTATTTAAAGCACCGGTTCGACTCGTGACCTCAACAGGCCTCCATTTCCCATCTTGCCCTTTAACTACAAAATCGATTCTACGTCGTTCACCTGTTAAAGGGTCTTTAACTGATTTACCCTTATTATCTCTTAAATAACGTTCACTTAAAACATTTTCCTTGCCATAACGTTTTTCCAATATATCTTTCGCCCTCTGTTCACGCTTCATACCTGCTTTTTTGTTTGGTATACATGCCCCCCCCCCACGGTTCAATCCAAGTCAACCCATTAGGTGCATACTGATACAGATTAAACCCACCCAGCAACCCAATCGGGTCTGGCTGAGTAAATCTACCTATATCCGGATCATAGTACCTGAAAGTATTGTATAATGTAAGCCGGTTTCTCTGTCTAAATATTGTCCCTGATATCTGAGGTTTTGCTCTATGGGTTCGTGTTCGATTTCATGAATCCGCTTTCCCCATAACTGAAAGCTACATTCCCACAGTATTTTAC
>NZ_NAST01000027.1 GCF_002142215.1 Gilliamella sp. N-G2 | reverse complement strand
ATATGTCTGGCGGTAATAGCGCGGTGGTCCCACCTGACCCCATGCCGAACTCAGAAGTGAAACGCCGTAGTGCCGATGGTAGTGTGGGTATTACCCATGTGAGAGTAGGGTGCCGCCAGACTTTTAATTTATATACATACCAAATACGGTGGAGCGGTAGTTCAGTTGGTTAGAATACCTGCCTGTCACGCAGGGGGTCGCGGGTTCGAGCCCCGTCCGTTCCGCCATCTTATCTAGGGGCGTAGTTCAATTGGTAGAGCACCGGTCTCCAAAACCGGGTGTTGGGAGTTCGAGACTCTCCGCCCCTGCCACAAAAATGATGTTTTTGTTTTAATTTTAGTCATTTGTTCAAGTTTATATATATAAATAAGAAAATTTTGTTTACAGATTAACTTTGTCAATTATAATTCCCGCCCAAGAACTTTTATAATCTAGAGGATATAACATGGCTGAAAGTTTTGTAAGTCAACAACGTTTTTTTGATAACAAGAATTATCCAAGAGGATTTTCTCGGCATGGTGATTTTACTATCAAAGAGGCCCAGATCTTAGAAAAATATGGTTGTGCTTTTAGAGATCTTGATACAGAAACTAAAAAGCCAGCTACTCCAGAAGAAAAATCTTTTGTTGCAGTTTGTAAAGGGAAAAAGGAACCTATTACTGATTATGAAAAAACATGGTTAAAGTACCTTTCTAAAATCAACAAACCAAAACGTTTCCACACATTATCGGGTGGAAAACCTCAAGTTGATGTGGGAGATGACTTTGTCGATACTGATGATTAATTTGTTAGCCAATATTTTTGTGCATTTGAATTAATAATCGATCCATAGAGCGATAACTGAGTGCTTCTGAAATATGTTTTCGTTCTATGTTTTTTGCACAATCTAAATCAGCGATAGTACGCGATACTTTTAATATTCTGTGCCAAGCTCGCGCCGAAAGTCCTAATTTAATTAAAGCTTGTTCCAAATAGTCGTTATCTTCATCAGTTAATAAGCAATAAATTTGAATTTCTTTTGGTGATAATTGACTGTTTAACTTTTTATTTCTTATCATTTGAATCTTTCTTGCATCTATAACTCTTTTTTTTACTTTATCCGTTGATTCGGTAATAGTAACTTTCTGACTTAGTGTACCTTTAGGTAATAATGGTACTTCAATCGAGATATCAAAACGGTCTAAAAATGGACCAGAAAGTCGATTTAAGTAACGTATTATTTGTTGTGGTGTTGTTCTATTATGTGTACCTTGATAATGACCAGTGGGGCTTGGGTTCATTGCTGCTATAAGTTGAAACTTAGCTGGAAATTTTATTTTGGCATTCGCCCGAGATATAACAATTTCGCCAGACTCAATAGGTTCTCTAAGAGCATCTAATACTTTACGGTTAAATTCGGGTAATTCATCTAAAAATAGAACTCCATTGTGAGCTAATGAAATTTCTCCAGGACGAGGAATAGAGCCACCACCTACTAAAGCTGCAGTTGATGCACTGTGATGTGGTGCTCTAAATGGCCTTATTCGCCAATTTTGAATCGAACCATTAGTACTAACTAGACTAGTGATTGCTGCGCTTTCAAGTGCTTCGTCATCTGATAATGGTGGTAGTAATGAGGTTAATCGAGTGGCTAGCATTGTTTTTCCAGTTCCAGGTGGACCAATTAACAATAAATTATGTCCACCGGCAGCGGCAATTTCTAAAGCTCTTTTGGCATGTTCTTGACCAATGATATCTTGTAGATTGACGTGTTGATTATCTTCATCACCATCTTTATATTCTCTGTATTCAACTGACGGTAAAGTAATTTCATTGAATAGATATTGACACAATTCTAATAAATTATGCGTAATTAATGTATTATTATGGTGGATTAATGATATTTCTGATTGATTTTCAGAAGAGATAATTAAAGTCCGATTATTTTTTTTAGATGACAAAGCAGCAGGAATTGCCCCTTTTACAGCCTTAATTTCACCAGACAACGCCAATTCACCTAAAAATTCATATTCAGCAAGATGGTCATTAGGTATTTGTTCTGTAGCTGCCAGAATAGCAATTGCTATGGGTAAATCGAAACGACTCCCTTCTTTGGGCAGATCTGCCGGAGATAAATTAACAGTTATTTTTTTAGCAGGAAATGTAAAACCACTATTAATAATGGCACTTCTAACCCTGTCTTTAGATTCTTTAACGGTTGCTTCAGGCAGACCAACCAGAACAAAACCTGGTAATACATTACTAATATGCACCTCGACATTAATTTGAGGTGCTTGTATTCCTATAGATGCTCTTGTATAAATGATTGCGAGGGACATAATTTATCGTCATTAATTTGAGATTTTTAGCACTTTATTGATAATTCAAGAATGTGTATAAACCTATGACTAAAAATGCGTGTTTGTTCGCAAAAAATTTTCTAATTTTGTTACTACTTCAATTTTTTATTCTTATAAAGAATTTAGAAATAAATAGTGATATAAAAAATAAGCAAGTATTGCTTAATACAACAGAAGGACCTGTAGGAGTATCATAAATTAATGAAAATAGTATTCCACCAATGATTGAGATCATGCCAATTAATATTGCAATAATTGCCATTGATTCGGGATTTTTAGCATAATATTTTGCAGTAGCTGCTGGAATGATTAAAAGTGCTGTAATAATCAAAGCACCAACAAATTTCATAGCAATACCTATCGTTAATGCTAATAATATGGTTAGAATAAATTTTGTTAGTGGTACATTAATTCTATGACTAAATGCTAATTCTTCACTAACAGTAATAAATAAAAAATGATTCCACCGCCACACTAGCAATAATCCAATTATTACTACACAGATGATTATTTGGTAAACATCAAACATTGTTATAGATAAAAGATCACCAAATAGATAGCCCATTAAATCAATGCGTATATTATTCATTAAACTTATTACAACTAAACCTAATGAAAGAGCGCTATGAGCTAAAATACCCAGTAAGGTATCAACAGGAAGTTGCTTTTGAGATTCTAGCCATAATAATCCAATAGCTAAGATCAATGTTACTAAAATAATGGCATAAAATAGATTGATATTTAAAAGAAAACCAAAAGCTACCCCTAATAATGCTGCGTGAGATAATGTATCACCAAAATAGGACATTCTTCGCCAAACAACAAATGTGCCTAAAGGACCTGTTAAACAGGTTAAACTTAATCCTGCCAGTAAAGAGGGTAACAGTAACTCTATCATTATTTTTTTCCTCGTTGGTCAGGTAATATAATTTTTTGATTATGTTGATGTTGGCAAAAATCATGTTCATGATTGTGATTGTGTTTATATAAAGCAATTTGTGATGCGCCATGTTGTCCGAAAAGCGAAATAAACTCAGGATCATTTGAAACACTTGCTGGTGTTCCTGAACAACAAATATGGTGGTTTAAACAAATTACCTCATCAGTTTTTGCCATGACTAGATGTAGATCATGTGAAACCATTAATACACCACAGTTAAACTCGTGTTTTGCATCAATAATTAAATCATATAACAATACCTGTCCATTAACATCAACGCCTTGTGTCGGTTCATCAAGAATGAGTAACTTTGGGCGTTTAGCTAATGCTTGTGCTAAAAGAACTCGCTGCAGTTCACCACCTGATAGTTGATGCATGGATCGATCTATCAAATATTCAGCCTTAACTAATGATAATGTTTTATGAATATCTATTTGACTTAACTGTTTATTTAACTGCATAAAACGTTTTACAGTAATCGGTAAAGTTGGATTTAAATTTATGGATTGAGGAACATAGCCGATAGTTAAATCAGTTGTACGTTTAATGCTACCTGTAGTTGGTTTAATTAAACCTAAGATAACTTTGACAAGCGTTGATTTACCAGCACCGTTTGGCCCTAATACTGTAATAATTTGATTTAAATTAACCGTTAATGAAATATCATATAATATTTTCTGGTTATTTATTTCAACAGAAATATTATTAAGTGACATTAATTGCGTCATGATATTATTAGTCCTTGCTGGTCAATATGTTATGTTATATTATAACAATTATTCTGGTTTATTCCATCATATTTTATAAATATTGGATGATAATGTGACAAATTTAACTAACACTACTATAAAGTCTATCCGTTTTTTTTTATTAGTTTTTTTATCTATTTGGGCGCTAATAGTTAATGCTAATGCAACAATAATTTCTTCAGTAAGGCCTATTGGATTTATTACCGAAGCAATATCATCAGGTGTAATAGATACCGATATATTATTACCTGATGGTGCTTCACCACACACTTATTCATTAAAACCTTCTGATTTAATTAAAATCAAGAATGCAGACTTAATAATTTGGGTTGGTGAGGATATGGAAACTTTTATGCCAACTGTATTAAAAAATATTGATCACCAGAAACAAATAGAATTAATGGATGTTGGTGAAATTAAAAACTTACTTCGCACAAACCATGAAGAAGATACGCATCATGATATGCACGCAGATGATGAGCATCATGGTGAATATGATGAACATATTTGGCTTTCTCCTACTATTGCTAAAATCATTGCTAAATCAATTCATGATAAGCTTCTTGATTTATACCCCAATAAAGCGGCAATACTTGACTTAAATCTAGACAAATTCATTACAAATTTATCAGAAACGGAACAAAACATTGCAAAAAAACTAATTAACGTCCAAAATAGGGGCTATTTTGTGTTTCATGATGCTTATGGCTATTTTGAATCATATTTCGGATTAAAAAATCTAGGAAGTTTTACCATAAATCCAGCAGTACAACCTGGTGTTCAAACAGTTTATTCAATTCAAAAAGAGTTAGCTGAACACCAAGCGGTCTGTGTTTTTAGAGAGCCACAGTTTAGCCCTGCAATAATTAAAAAGATAGTGAATGGTACGGATGTTCGAATTGGTGAGTTAAATCCATTAGGGACAGGTATCCCTATAACAAAAGATTCATATTCACATTTTTTATTTGCATTGACACAAGAACTGTTGGATTGTTTAGATGAAAAATAATTTAGATAATAGATAGTTAAGGTTAATTTTGGTACGGCAGATTAAATCCTCTGATATTGGAAAAAATAATTTGAAAATTCCTTATTTTTCAATATTGGGAGTCCTTGTTGCTGTGATTTTAGTAACTATATTGTGGCGTCCTTTAAATTTAGATCGTACAGTGTATGTTCCTTTAAATTCACAAGCGCAAACCACAGTGACAGACACATCAACATCATCAGTTGTTATTGGTGATGGACGAGTAGATATGGTTGGTGATAAATCAAAATCAGAAAACGTCACTGAATCGTCCGATGTTCCAGAAGATGATATAGCTAAAGATGAATTAGACGATATTGCTGAAGAAAAAGATAACACCGTACAATATACCATTTCACGTGGAGATACATTACACGATATTTTATTTCGTTATAATGTTAATAAAAATGACATTTTACAGTTAACAAGTAAATTTAAACAGCTGGCCAATTTAAGAATTGGCCAGCAAGTAAGTTGGACAACTGATGACAACCATAATTTATTAACTTTCAATTGGACAATATCGAGCAATAACGTTCGTATTTTTGAAAAGTCAGGTAATACATTTATAGAAAGTTCTGAGACTATAGAAGGTACATCTGAAAATGTTGTCATTACTGGTGATCTTAAAACGAGTTTTGTTGCTGATGCACGTAAAGCCGGTCTAACTGGTAATGAAATCGGTATTATTACCCGAGCGTTGCAATGGCGCTTGGATTTTCGCCGTTTAAAAGTCGGAGATAAATTTGCCGTATATTTGTCACGTGAAATGCATGGTAAAAGATTATCTAAAAGCAAACTTCTTGGTGTTCGAATTAAAAATGGAACAAAAGATTATTATGCTATTTTGGCTGATGATGGTAAATACTATGATATTAATGCGGGTAGTTTGTCTCAAAGTTTTTTCCGTTATCCTTTGGCGAAGCAAGCTCGCGTATCATCAGGATTTAATCCTCGCCGTTTAAATCCTGTTACAGGCATCGTTACTCCGCATAATGGTGTTGATTTTGCTGTGTCTCGGGGAACGCCTGTTTTATCCGTTGGTAATGGTGAGGTCGTTATTGCGAAATATAGTGGTTCTGCTGGTAACTATGTTGCGATTCGTCATGGTAGGCAATATATGACAGCTTATATGCATCTGGATAAAATTTTAGTAAAATCTGGTCAACAAGTTAAGCAAGGCGATAAAATCGGCTTGTCAGGTAACACAGGGCGTTCAACAGGTCCCCATTTGCATTTTGAGTTACATATCAATAACAAACCGGTTAATCCATTAACCGCAAGTTTGCCAATTAACGAAGGTTTAACTGGTAAATCTAAGAAAACATTTATTGAAAAAGTTAAAAGTATTAAACCTCAACTTAGTTTTTAATAATATTTTGTTTTTTAATCTATTTTTATACTAATAATACTTATCTTACAGAGGCCAATGTGTCATTAAAAAGTTGTGCTATCATAAGGTAGTTTTATTTAAAATAAATATTGGGTGCAGTTTGAACATACCAACGAAAAAGACAACTAATAAAAAAGCTTCGAAGAATAATAACAAATCATGGTGGCGCCGTATTTGGTGGTTACTATTTAAGTTATTTCTTATATTTATTGCGGTAACGGTTGTTTATGGAATTTATTTAGATCAACAAATTAAAGAACGGATTGATGGTAATGTTTGGGAATTACCTGCTGCTGTGTATGGGCAAATTGTTGATCTTGAACCTGATAGTGATTATAGCCTTAGTGATATTGTTACGTTGTTAAAAGGTGCGCAATATCGTCAGCAAGATCATAAAACAACACGTCCTGGCGAATTTATTGTTCAAAACGATGCTGTTGAAATTTATCGACGACCATTTACTTTTCCTGATGGTGAAGAGCAATCTTTCCGAGTCAAAATAACTTTTTATGATAACAGAATTGATCGTATATCTAATTTAGATACTGGCCGTGACTTTGGCTTACTTAAAATAGATCCTAAATTAATAACCATGATGCATTCACCTAACGGTGAACAGCGACTTTTTGTCCCGTTAAAAGAATTTTCTGATTCGTTAATAAAAACCTTAATTGCAACTGAAGATAAACGTTTTTATGACCATCATGGTGTAAGTTTATATTCAATTGGACGGGCTATTTTTGTCAATTTGACCACTGGCCGAACCGAAGGTGGTAGCACATTAACACAACAAACAGTTAAAAACCTATTTTTGACTAATGAAAGAAGCTTAAGCCGTAAAATACGTGAAGCATATATGGCTATAATTTTAGATGCTCGTTATACTAAAGAACGTATTTTAGAACTTTATCTAAATGAGGTCTATTTAGGACAAGCTGGTAGTGAAGAGATCCATGGCTTTCCATTAGCGAGTCTTTATTACTTTGGACGCCCAGTTAATGAATTGACATTAGATCAACAAGCTGTATTAGTGGGGATGGTAAAAGGTGCTTCATACTATAATCCTTGGACTCAACCAGAACAAGTGATTGAACGCCGTAATGTTGTCTTAAAGCTTGCTGAACAGCAAGGGATTATTGATGAGGAGTTATACAACTTACTCAGTCAACGTCCACTTTCCGTTTTACCAAAAGGAGGGGTAATATCTCCACAACCAGCATTTATGCAAGTTGTGCGTAGTGAGCTGAGAAAACAGTTAGGCGATAAAGCGGATCATCTTTCTGGTATGAAAATTTTTACCACCTTTGATCCGGTTGCTCAAGCTGCAGCTGAACAATCCGTGACCAATGAAATTGAAAATTTACGTAAATCCACGAATAAAGATTTACAAACGGCAATGGTCATTGTCAGTCGTGAAACTGGTGAAATTCGTGCAATTATTGGTAGTGCTGAACCTCGTTATCCTGGTTATAACCGCGCGTGGTTAACAAGACGAGCAATTGGTTCACTTGCCAAACCATCAACTTACTTAACAGCTTTAGGCCAACCGGGGCGTTATCAGCTTAATAGTTGGCTTGATGACAGTCCATTATCAATAAAGTTGGATAATGGTACTTATTGGCAACCAAAGAATTTTGACCGCAAATTTCGCGATAAAGTGATGTTAATTGATGCGTTAGCCCTTTCGCTTAATGTTCCTACCGTTAATTTAGGGATGGGATTAGGTTTAGATGCAACCAAAAATACGTTACAAGCGCTGGGTGTGCCAGAAGATCGTATTCCGAATTTACCATCACGATTATTAGGTGCACTAGAATTAACACCTTTAGAAACCGCACAGATGTTCCAAACTATTTCCAATAATGGTCAACAATCACCACTAAAAATTTTAAGATATGTATTGTCCGATAAGGGCGAACTTGTTTATCAAAATTATCCACAACAAATTCAAGCGGTTTCTCAACAATCAGCTTATTTGACGACTTATGCGATGCAACAAGTAGTTGAATCAGGAACATCGCGCTCATTAAAAGCCAAATATGGATCATTTAATTTAGCCGCGAAAACCGGGACTAGTAATGATTCTCGCGATAGCTGGTTTACTGGAATTGATGGTAAAAATGTTGCGGTAGTTTGGATCGGTCTTGATGATCATTCTCCAATGAAATTAACGGGTGCAACAGGTGCTTTAAAAATATATAGTGAATACTTACAAAATAATCCGCCAAAAAGATTACAACTTCCAGTACCGCAAAATATATTTATGGTACCTATTGATAGCAATGGACAATGGCAATGTAATGGAGGTGGTGTACGTAGCTTACCTGCATGGACAATCAATCCTCAAAGTTTATGTTCGGGTAGTCCTCAAGCTGCATCTAATCAACAAGCACCAAGTTGGGTGACAGATTTGTTAAATAATTGAATGAGGTTATTATATGCCTGAATTACCTGAAGTTGAGACAAGTCGACGAGGTATTTTACCTTATTTAAAAGGCCAAACTATTGAGCAGATTATTGTCCGAAATCCAAAGCTTCGTTGGCCCATAGATGAAACAATTAACAATACTCAAGGGCAAGTGATAGTAGATGTTAAAAGGCGTGCCAAATATCTGTTATTACAATTGACTCATGATTGGATTGTCATTCATTTGGGAATGTCAGGTAGTTTACGGATATTAGAGACAAATCAACCACCAGGTAAACATGATCATGTTGATTTAGTATTAGTGAATGGAGTGAGATTAAGATATACAGATCCAAGACGTTTTGGAGCGTGGCTATGGACTTACTCTATTGAAGAATTAACTCAATTGAAGCGATTAGGACCAGAACCACTAACAGATGATTTTTCAGCTAATTATTTATTTGAAAAAGCTAACCATCGAAAAATACCAATCAAAAGTTGGATTATGGATAATCATATTGTTGTCGGTGTTGGTAATATTTATGCTTCAGAATCATTGTTTTTGGCAAAAATTAATCCAAATCGAAAAGTTAGTAGCTTAACATTAGTTGAATGTGAACGATTAGTTACAGCAATTAAGCAGGTACTTACAAAATCTATAGAGCAAGGTGGAACAACACTTAAAGATTTTGTTCAATCTGATGGTAAACCGGGATACTTTGTCCAGAACCTCCAAGTATATGGCCGAGAAGGTGATAGATGCTTAATATGTCAATCTATTATTAAATCTATTAGAATAGGACAACGTAATACATTTTATTGTGAAATCTGCCAAAAATAATAGATAAAATTAATTATATTTTTCTTTTCTAATAATTGTTTTAATTATTGATAGTAATATCAATTCAACTCTTTTTAGTTATCAATTATATAAAAATACTCATTGATCTCTTTTAACTTAGTTTATTTCAGGATAGTTTAGATAATAAACAATTTATTTATGGAATTAAAAAGAATATAATAGGATAAATTAAAAAATCTTTTTTACTCAAAAGGCTATGGACTTGTTATACAATATCGGCTATCTTTCTTGCTGTAAAATTAATTATATTTTGTAAAGCATATTATCTGTTATAAATTAACTTTAACATTATGATTTTAAAATACTTTCAATTTTCTTTATATGGGGTTAAGTCTATTTTAACCTAGTGTATTTTGCTATGATTAAGGAATTTAAGATGATCAAATTTGCTTCTCGCTTTTTGATAGCTTGTTTTGTTTTATTATCAACAATGATGGCTACAGCTGAAGTTAAGATTGTAATTACTGATGGCGTGAGTTCGGCCAAGCCAATTGCTGTCGTACCATTTAAGTGGACAGGAAGCGGAGAGCCTCCCCAAATTGTAGATAATATTGTCGCATCCGATTTACGTAATAGTGGTAAATTTAATCCTATTGATGTAACTGCAATGCCACAAAAACCAACAACCGCCTCTGAAGTTAATTCTAGTGTTTGGAGTAATATCGGTATTTCTGCAGTTGTAGTAGGAACAATTCAACCAGATGTTTCTGGAAAATATCTTATAACTTATCAATTAGTTGATACAGTTAATCGTCCAGGATCTGTTTTGGCTGAAAATCAGTTTTCGATTGAACAACGTTGGTTACGTTATGCCGCTCATACCGCGAGTGATGAAATTTTTGAAGCATTAACCGGTATCAAAGGTGCTTTTAGAACACGTATTGCCTATGTTGTTAAAAATAGTAAGGGGCCTTACACACATGAATTACGTGTATCTGATTATGATGGATTTAACCAAATAACTATACATCGATCAAAAGAGCCTTTAATGTCTCCAACATGGTCTCCAGATGGTAAAAAATTAGCTTATGTTACTTTCGAAAGTGGACGTTCTGCATTAGTATTAAAAACATTAGACACAGGTGCAGTGGAAACTATTGCTGCATTTCCTCAGCACAATGGAGCTCCTGCATTTTCACCAGATGGTAGAAAATTAGCTTTTGCTTTATCAAAAGGTGGTAGTCTGAATTTATATATGATGGATTTGAGTTCTAAAAAAATCACCCAAATTACCTCTGGCCGTAGTAATGATACTGAACCGTCATGGATGCCAGATAATCAAACAATAGTATATACATCGGATCAAGCAGGTCGTCCTCAACTTTACTCAATTAACATAAACAGTGGAGCAACACAGCGTATAACATGGGATAATACACAAAATCAAAATGCACGTGTATCACCAGATGGTACATTCATCGCTTTGATCTCAACAAATAATGGAGAACAACATATTACTCGATATGATGTAGAAACGAATACATATCAACGATTAACTGATACCTTCTTAGATGAAACCCCTAGTATTGCTCCAAATGGAACCATGATTATTTACAGTTCTTCTCAAGGGTTAGGTACAATTTTAAATCTGGTTTCTACGGATGGCAATTTTAAAGCAAGGTTGCCTGCGAGTGATGGACAAGTGAAATTTCCTTCTTGGTCACCTTATTTGTAAGGAACGGATATTTTTTAGGCAATATTATGATTATTAAAATTGTGTAAAAGTTATGGTCGTTATAATATATGCATCTAATCTTTCGAGTAGGTAACAATAGTTACTTTTAAGTTGGTTAGAAGTATAAAAATATAAGTAAAATCTATTTAAACACAAAGGAGTTAATACAATGCAATTTTCTAAATTTCTTAAAGTAGCTGCGGTTGCTTTTCCATTAATCGCTGTTACTGCATGTTCGTCAAATAGTAGTAGCAACGCTGGTGGCAACGGTTCTTTATCAAAAGAAGCTTTAGAACAACTTCAAAAATTACAACAGATTAACACTGTTTATTTTGATTATGATAAATATAATGTTAAATCAGAATATACAACATTATTAAATGCTCATGCTACATTTATTCGTGCAAATTCAAGTGTAAATGTTGTTATTGAAGGTCATGCTGATGAACGTGGTACCCCAGAATATAATATTGCATTAGGTGAACGTCGTGCAGCAGCTGTTAAATCTTATCTACAAGGTAATGGTGTTTCTGGTGAACAAATGACTATTGTATCATATGGTAAAGAAAAGCCAGCCGTTTTGGGTCATAATGAAGAAGCTTATGCTAAAAACCGTCGTGCTGTAGTTACTTATGCTGGATACTAATCTTATCAATGACGGCTGTTAAATCAGCCGTTTTTTTGTTTTCTAAATTCACGTCGAGTTTACATAATATGTATAGAAAAATACTCACATTGTCCTTATTTCTTTTATTTGCTGGATATGGTTGTGCTGCGGGTGGTTCTGATGTGGATAGAACAATACAAGCTCAAGGGCAGTTGATAATTCAGAATCAACAGAAAATAAGTGATCTACAATCAGATCTAGATACACTTCGTGGTCAATTAGAAGAAACAAGGTACCAACTTAATCAAACTATTGAACGTCAAAAGATGATTTTACAGCAAATGACTAATGGGACAGGATTCTCATCAAATTCAAGTACTGAAACTCAAGAAGACAGTTCTAATTCCGCATCGAATATTGATACTGCATCATCATCTTCAAGTTTATCAGGATGGTCGACTTCAGGTGACGATAAGGTAGATTATAATTTCGTAATGCAATATATCAATGATGACAAACAGAGTGATGACGTAATTGTCGCCTTTCAAAATTATCTAAAAGCCTACCCAAAAACAAATTACCGTGCAAATGTAAATTATTGGCTTGGCCAACTCTGCTATAAAAAAGGTAAAAAAGATGATGCATCATATTATTATGCAACAGTAGTAAAGGATTTTCCTTCGTCACCAAAAGCAGCTGATAGTCTTTATAAAGTAGGAGTAATATTACTAGATAAAGGTGATAAGAAAAATGCTAAAGCTGTTTTTCAACAAGTAGTAAATAAATATCCTAAAGATAAAAATACTGTTGATTTAGCAAACAAAAAAATAGCATCATTATAATAAAGTGTATAAATAAACAGCTATTAAATAAAAAAAGTAATAAAAGGGTTGCACTGCCTTATAATTATAAGTATCATAGCAACCCGAAATTGCTTGAAGTATTAAGAAATAAAGCCGAAAGTGATCATATAAAAATGGGTTGTTAGCTCAGTCGGTAGAGCAGCGGACTTTTAATCCGTTTGTCGAGCGTTCGAATCGCTCACGACCCACCACTTCATCTTATATTAAGCATTCACTCAAAAATACAACAAAATAAGTCGAAATAAACTTGTCGGTTGATTAATTAAAAAACTATAATAAAACAAACTATTATTTATTGACGTATTAATCTTTAAAAAATAAGTTTAGCAAAATATCCCCATATCTTTTCTCTAATTGTATTAATTCTATTTCATCACAATTAAAGTCTAATCTTTCAATAAGATATAACTTAAATAAATATATTAAACAGTTAAGAAAATAGAAAAATCTTGTAATAATAATTATCATTTGTTGTTATTTTAAAATTAATCAAATATCACAATAAAAATAGGAAAAATAATAAAATTAGTTAATCAATTCGTTTTAACTTGTATATTAGGTTCATCAGCTTTTATGGCTTACGCCCAAGTTAGAGCTAATGATAATAATATTGAAACTATCAAAGTTGTCGCAACTATTGGGGATAATAATGATCAACACATAAAAAAATCATCAACTGCAACTAAAACGCCTTTTGATATTAAGGATATTTCGCAAACCATTACTTCTGTGAAACTTGAGCAACAAAAAATTTATGGACAACACTACTTAGGTGTGATTGTTAATAAATTATCGGGAATTGATGCAACTTCTGATATGCGCGATGAAGGTATAAAAATACGAGGTTTTTCGGCAAGTTCAGGTGATATTTACCGTGATGGTATTCGTGCTAGTGGTCAAGTCAGACAAATTATCACTAATATAGAGCGAATTGAAGTATTAAAAGGACCTGCTTCAGTACTTTATGGTCGAAGTTCTGGTGGTGGAATCATGAATATGATCAGTAAACAAGCCAACTTTGATCCACCTTCGACATTTAGTTTGCATGGTGGTTCTTGGAATAAATATGGTGAAATGATAGATGTTAACCATGTTTTAAATGATAAACTTGCGGTGCGAATGACAGTTGATCACCAATCAGATAAAGGTTTTCGTAAAGGTATTAAACAACGGGATATGATGGTATCACCAAGTGTATTGTATGATAGTTTTGAAGGATTCAATTGGTTAGCACAATATACTAATGATAAATTGTGGCGTAAACTCTGATAGAGTGCTAGCTTATTATGATTTACCAAAAGGTGTTTCAATAAAAACAGCCTATGCTCACCCAGATGATTATGTGAAAGGTAATTTTAATTCATTACGTTCTGTGATGGGATATGAATTTGATCATACTAGGTCTATTAAATTAACCAATATGTACCGTAAAGCTAACCAAAATTTCGACCATTTCTATGCCGGTAATTATTGTAATTTGGATGGTAAATTAAGTAATGGTAATCTTTGTAACTATAAAGGAAAATTGAAATTCCGTCGGTCTTGGCAAGAAACATGGAATAAAACCTACAGTAATACACTTGATTTAGTCGGCAAATTTGATACATCAAGTATTATCGATGATATGTTAATTGGCGTTGAATATAATATTGAAAAATAAGAACCTCGATTAGCTTTAACTAGCCAATATCCGGAAGCCGTTGATCCGTATCACCCTCATTGGAATTCAAAAAAAATTCACTATAATAAATTGAGTACTAAGATTAATCATAAAGCTACCTCTAAAGGATTGTATTGGTAAGACCTAATTAGTTTTACTTAACAATGGAAATTACTGACTGGATTACGTTATGACAATTATGAGTTCGCATCAAATAATAAATTGAACCATCAAAGTCGTTCATATGATGATTACACTTTAAGTCCTCGTGTCGGATTGAATTGACAACAGATAGCATCCCAAAACTTTTATGCATCGTATAGTAAAAATTTTACACCTTAGTGAAGGCGAGGCTTGATTACCATTGCTACTAAATCTAAGACGGTTTATGATGACAAACCTCAATATTCACGGCAATATAAAATCGGGATTAAGAGTGATTGGTTTAATGATAAACTCTCTTCACAAACGCATTCTATGATCTTGAGCTCTATAACTTTCGCTATCAGCTAGATTCTGTCAATGATCCTTATAATTGGCAAGTAAGAGGGAGTTATCGTGGCTAAGGAATTGAACTAAGCGTGATTGGATAACTAAGAAAAAATTGGTATATCAATAGCGGTATTGGTTATCAACAAGCTAAAGTTCATAAAGATAAAAAAATACCGCCAAACATAGTGGCAATTTAGGGGTACGTTATCTACCACATGAAAATTGGTTCACAGAAGTCGAATTTAATTATAAGGGATCGATGTACAATGACGATAAAAATCTTGTTAAACATTCAGGTTATGGGTCGTGGAATGCTGCAATTGGGTATCAAACGCGATCGGTTGATGTAACCTTAGCATTAACCAAATTAGTTGGTAAAGAGTATTGGCGTTCCAGTAGTATGGCTGGTACTCCTAGAGTTTTCTTATTAACTGCAAGTTATAAATTATAAACTTGCTCACTACTTTTGGGGGAAGTGCTAGTAAGTTTTCTTATTTATAAATTAAAAAAGCAAATTAAAATGACATCTAGCGATAGTAAAGAGGGAATATTATTCCCTCTTTTTTTATTCTTCTTAAACTTTAGTCGCTAATTCAATAATTTTCATTGTGACTTCAAAGGATTTTAAGAATGATGATAATGGTAAAAACTCAAAGCAAGAATGGAAGTTATGGGCGCCAGTAAAATAATTTGGTGTGGTTAGTCCCCTTGCTGACAATGCCGAACCATCTGTTCCGCCACGCATGGCGATAGTATTTGGTTTAATTCCCAATAATTCAAATGATTGATAAATCAAGTCAATACATCGACGGTCATCACCTAAGTAGTTAGCTATATTGCTATAGGTGTCGCTAATTTGATATGAAATTTTTGCTCTAGGATATTTATGGCTGATAAAACTAATCACTTTTTGAATGTAAGTCTTACGAGCTTCATAGTGAATTAGATCAAAGTCACGAATACTCATTTTTAATGTAGTCGTGCTTTGGTTGCCAATAATATCATTAAACCAGAAATATCCTTCTTTACCTTCAGTATGTTCAGGTGTTTCACAGCTATCAAAACAGTTAATAATATCATTTGCGATGCGGATAGGATTGATTAAGACATTTTTTGCCGACATAGGATGAGCTGATACCCCTTCAATCTCAATGGTAACCGCTCCGGCATTGAATGTCTCATAAACGACTTCACCCAATTCACAACAGTCAATAGTATAAGCAAAATCAGGTTTAAAACGTTGTAAATCAAGTTTTTTGGCACCATTTAAACCAACTTCTTCATCTGGGACAAAAGCGACATAGATATCACCATGTGTACAATTTTGTTGTTGCAATTGATCTAACATGGTCATGACAACGGCAATTGCTGCTTTGTTATCAGCACCAAGAACACTAGTACCATCAGTTACAATCAACTCTTCATTCAGATATTTTTTCAATTCTGGATGTTCAGCTACCTTAAACCAAATATCTTTTTCGCTGTTTAATAAGATATCTTCCCCCGTAAAAGTTACACGTTGTGGATTAATCTTTTCAGATAGCGCAACATCAACGGTATCAAGGTGTGCAACAAAACCGATTTTCGGTGCATGCGGTGTGTTACCGGCTAATTTCGCCGTCACAATGCTATGTTCATCAAGATAAACATCTTGCATATTCAATGCAATTAACTCTTGTTTGAGTTGTTTAGCTAACTCAGTTTGCCCTGGGGTAGAGGGGACAATTGCCGAGCCAGCTTTGCTTTGGCTAGGAATACTTACATAACGTAAAAATCGGTCAACTAATTGTTCGGTAATATTCATTATTTAAATCCTTATCTGCGATTAACTATTTACTGGTGGATAGACATAACCACTATCAAAACCGATAGGTAGGCCCAAGAACCAAAATAGTAATAAATTTATTGTCAAAGCAATTAAGAGTGCCGCCGTATATGGGATCATCATCGAACTTAAGGTACCTACGCCGGTGTTTTTACAATATTGCTGACAATAAGCAATAATCAAAGGATAGAAAGCAAACATAGGCGTGCTGACATTCACTGCTGAGCTGATTCGATAAGCCGCTTGGGTTAATTCTGGCGAGATTCCCACTGACATCAGCATCGGAACAAAAATTGGCGCTAAAATAGCCCATTTAGACGATGCAGAAGTAATTAACACATTAAGCAGACTAGTTAGAATGATTACGCCAAAAATAGTCACTACCGATGGCAAATGTAAAGCTTTTAAAAACTCAGCACCGCCAATCGCAATTAAGGTGCCAATCTGTGAATTTGAAAACACATATAAAAATTGCGCACAAAAGAAAGCAAAAACAATAAATGGAATAAGTGATTTAGTGATATTTTCCATTGATTTGACGATATCGCGCGACGATTTAAATGCGCCTGTGATAACGCCATGAATTAATCCAGGTATTGCAAAAAATACAAATAACAATGGCACAATAATTTGCATGATTGGCGCTTTATTGCTAGTCATACTGCCATCAGGTGCTCGCAATAATGAATCTTCTGGTAGTAATAATAATACTAAACCAAGAGCGATAATTAAAAATACCGCTGAGGCAATTTTAAACGCTTTATTTTCAATTGGCGAAATCTCGGGAGAATCGGCAATATTATCTAATTTAATATCATTGTTTAAAGGCATAGTTGCATTTAATCGCGGTTCAACAATTTTGTCGGTAACAAACCAGCAGGCTATCAATACAAAAAACGTGCCGCCAAAACTTAAAAAGTAGTTACAAAGTACATTGACTTGATAGGTTGGATCGATAATTTGAGCTGCACTTTGGGTAAAACCTTGCATTATTGGATCAATGATTGATGGCGTATAACTTGAACTAAAGCCTCCCGCGAGACCCGCAAATGCTGCAGCTATCCCCGCAAGTGGATGACGGCCGGTAGCATAAAACATCATTGCCGATACTGGCATTAAAATCACATAAGCAGAATCTGACGCAATATGACAAACCATACTGACAAAAATAACTGATGGAGTGACCAATTTTTTCGGGGTAATTGCCAATAATTTTTTCAGCAGGACATGAATATAGCCGCTGCTCTCTGCAATGCCAATTCCTAATGTAGCAACAATGGTAATACCAAGTGGTGGGAACGTTACAAAGTTTGATACTAGTTTAGTAAAAAAAGTTACTAACTGGTTTGGCGCTAACATGTTCACCACTGCCAGCTCTTTTTGCGTGACCGGATTAATATAATTAAAACTGACAAAAGAAAGTAATAATGAAGCAACCAGACAAATGATTAGAGCATAAAAGAAAAGAGTTGTAACATCAGGGATTTTGTTTCCAATTCGTTCTATTGTATTTAAAAAGCCACCAGTTTTTAATGGTGAAGGATTTTTTGTTTGATTCATGAAAAAAATAAGCGTAAATATTATTTGGGAAACCAATTTAACATAGATTAATAATGTAAGTAAACAATGTGTTGATGATGTTTAAGTGCCTTAAAAGACTCTTTTCCTCAACTGTTTTACATTATCTTTACTTATGGGATTAGCTAATTTTGAATTTTCTTTAATGTGCATAATATTTGATATTTCGCTAGTATAGGAATTCTATTAATAATGGTATCTAAATTTGTTGTTTTTAATCAAAGTTAACAACAAGTATTGCTACAAGATTGCATAAAACAAAAATAGTGTTATATTGTCTGAATATTTAATCAAAAAAAAAGAATAAATATTCAATTATCCCGGTTGTGAGTAAGGCTCTAAAGGATATTATAATGTAAGCAATGGGAGCTTAATTATGGTTTTCGATATAGATTTAATAAAAAATATTTATCAAGATTATACACAAAAAATTGATCTTATCCGCCAAAAAATTGGAAAACCATTAACCTTGACGGAAAAAATCCTTTATGCCCATCTGGCAGAAGGAGAGGAACTTAAAGCTTATAAACGAGGGGAAGATTATGTAAATTTCTCCCCCGATCGTGTTGCGATGCAAGATGCAACCGCACAGATGGCACTATTGCAATTAATGAATTCTGGCCGTAAACGAGTTGCGGTGCCTTCGACTGTTCATTGTGATCACCTTATCCAAGCTTATAGAAATGCCCATGATGATCTGATTGTAGCTGAAAATAACAACCACGAAGTTTATCAATTCTTACGCGATGTTTCGAACAAATATGGCATCGGATTTTGGAAGCCTGATGCTGGTATCATTCACCAAGTTGTGTTGGAAAATTATGCTTTTCCTGGTGGTATGATGATTGGTACCGATTCGCATACCCCTAATGCAGGTGGTTTATCCATGATTGCAATTGGTGTTGGTGGTGCTGATGCCGTTGATGTAATGGCTGGTATGCCATGGGAATTGAAAATGCCAAAAATTATTGGCGTAAAATTGATTGGAAAATTATCGGGTTGGGCATCACCAAAAGATGTCATTTTAAAACTAGCAGGTATCTTAACGGTTAAAGGTGGTACTAATTCCATTATTGAATATTTTGGCGAAGGTACTGAGTCATTATCCGCCACCGGTAAAGCAACAATTTGTAATATGGGGGCAGAAGTGGGAGCAACGACTTCAATCTTTCCTTATAGCAAAAAATCTGCTGATTATCTTAGTATGACAGGTCGTCAAGAAGTCGTTGATTTAGCCAATATATTAACCGATTGTTTCAATCCTGATAAAGCGGTATTAGAACAACCTGAAAATTATTACGACCAAGTTATCGAAATTAACTTATCGACGTTAGAGCCTTATGTTAATGGTCCATTTACTCCTGACTTAGCTTATCCTATTTCCCAGCTTGCCTCTGCTGTTAAGGAACATGATTATCCTGATAATATGGAAGTTGGACTTATTGGATCATGTACTAACTCTTCTTATGAAGATATGATGCGCGCAGCTTCAGTGATTGATAATGCCAATAAATTAGGTTTGAGAGTAAATGCCAAATTAATTATCAATCCTGGCTCAGAGCAAGTTAAATATACTTCAAAACGAGATGGTATTTTAAGTCGTTTTGAACAAGCTGGTGCAGCTATTATGGCTAATGCATGTGGCCCTTGTATTGGACAATGGCGTCGTGATGATGTTGCCGATGAACACAAAAATTCGATTGTCACTTCGTTCAATCGTAATTTCGCTAAACGTAATGATGGTAGCCCAAACACTTATGCATTTGTTTGTTCGCCAGAAATTGTAGTAGCGTTATCAATTGCTGGTAAATTAAGTTTTAATCCATTAACCGATAATCTCATCAATGATAAAGGAGAAAAAGTGAAACTCCCTGAACCCATCGGCGATGAGTTACCAAGACAAGGATTTGCTGTCGATGATGCAGGTTATATTGAGCCTATGTCTGATGGTAGTTCAGTTGAAGTTCGTATTGCACCTAATTCAGAACGGTTGCAACAACTGTTACCTTTCTCACCTTGGGATGGTACAGATATTATTTCGCAACCATTATTGATTAAAGCAACCGGTAAATGTACCACTGACCATATTTCAATGGCCGGTAAATGGTTAAAATTTCGTGGTCATTTAGATAATATTTCCAATAATATGTTAATTGGTGCGGTTAATGCTTTTAATCAGAAAACCAACAGTGTGTTGGATGCACAAACTGGTGATTATGTTGAAGTTCCTGCGTTGGCTCGTAAATTAAAAGCACAAGGAATGGGGTCGATAGTTGTAGCCGAAGAAAATTACGGTGAAGGTTCGTCAAGGGAGCATGCCGCAATGGAGCCGCGCTTTTTAAATGTTAAAGCAATTGTGGTTAAATCGTTTGCGCGTATTCATGAAACTAATCTGAAAAAACAAGGCATGCTTGCATTAACCTTTGTTAACAAAGATGACTATGCCAAGATCCGTGAAGATGATCAAATTAGTATTACTGGACTTTGCGATTTTGCACCGGGTAAAAATTTGACATTAACCCTTCATCATCGTGATGGTAGTCAAGATTCTTTTGCAGTAGCGCATACTTATAATCGAGCACAAATTGAATGGTTCAAAGCGGGTAGCGCATTGAATAAGTTAAAAGAAGAATTTAAGTAACAGATAAGAGGAAGAGAAAATATGAATCAGCAAGTTTCAATTGAAAATGGACAATTAGTCGTTCCAAATCATCCAACGATTCCTTTTATTGAAGGCGATGGCGTCGGTAAAGAGATTTGGCATGCTGCTCAAACCATTTTTGATAAAGCAGTTGAAAAAGCTTATCAAGGCAAACGTAGTGTTCAATGGAAAGAGGTACTTGCTGGTGAAAAGTCGTTTAATGCAAATGGGTCATGGTTACCGCAAGAGACCATGGATGCCTTCAAACATTATCTTATCGGTATCAAAGGACCATTAATGACACCAGTTGGCGGTGGGATCCGCTCACTCAATGTTGCTTTGCGTCAAGAGTTAGATCTTTATGTCTGTTTGCGCCCAGTGCGTTGGTTTAAAGGAGTAGAATCACCATTAAAGCATCCTGAAAAGGTCAGTATGACCATTTTTCGTGAAAATACTGAAGACATTTATGCCGGGATTGAGTGGCAACAAGGTACAACTGAAGCTGAAAAGTTTTATCATTTTTTATCTGAACAAATGCACGTGAGCAAAGTACGCTTTCCTAATACCTCGGCTTTTGGTGTTAAACCTGTTTCAATTGAAGGATCGGAACGTTTAATTCGATCTGCCATTAACTATGCACTACAACATAAATTACCGTCGGTTACTCTAGTTCATAAAGGTAATATTATGAAGTTTACTGAAGGTGGATTTAAGCAATGGGGCTATGAACTTGCGGAAAGAGAATTTTCTGACGCTGTGTTCACCATGCATCAATATGGCAAAATTCAAAAAGCCGAGGGTAATGCTGCAGCTGATCAAGCATTACAAACCGCTAAATCAGCCGGTAGATTAATTATAAAAGATGTGATTTGTGATGCGTTTTTACAAAATACCTTATTAAAACCAGAAGATTATTCGGTTGTTGCAACATTAAACCTGAATGGTGATTATGTTTCCGATCAGCTGGCTGCGATGGTTGGAGGAATAGGTATTGCGCCGGGCGCTAATATTAACTATTTAACCGGACATGCTATCTTTGAGGCAACCCACGGAACTGCCCCTGATATAGCTGGTCAAAATCAAGCTAATCCGTCATCACTCTTATTATCTGGCGTGATGATGTTTGAATATTTAGGATGGCATGAAGTTGGGCAACTAATTACTAATGCCATGGAAAGCTTATTCCAATCAGGCAAAGCAACTGCAGATTTAGCGCGCTTTATGCATAATGGGCAATCATTATCAACAACCCAATTTACTCAAGCAGTAATTGATAAATTATAGTTCAAAAGGGAGGTGATTAATGAAAGAAAAGTTTTTGGTTTATAAATTATCGGAAACTATTAAAAACACGAGCAAAATTGAATCACAACTATTTGAACAATTTAATGTAAAACGTGGATTGCGTAATGCCGATCATACTGGGGTTTTAGTAGGATTAACTAAAATTGGCGATGTACTAGGTTATGAGCGCTTAGATGATGGTTCATTGAAACCCATTGCGGGTAAATTATTGTATCGTGGTATCGATATTGAAGAATTAGTACATAATGCACAAAAAGAACAACGTACAGGTTTCGAAGAGACTATTTATTTACTCTTATCTGGTTCTTTGCCCGATAAAGAAGAATTACGTGATTTCTCACGTTTACTTTGTGAATCAATGGCATTAGAAAAGCAAACCAAGATTGCAATTATGGAGCTTGAAGGGCACGATGTAATGAACATTTTGGCTAGAACTGTTCTAGAAATGTATACTTATGATTCACTGCCAGATGATACTTCTCGTGATAATTTAATGCGTCAATCCATAGATCTGATTGCTAAATTTCCAGCTATTATTGCGTATGCTTATAATATGTTAAGTCATAGCGCTAAAGGTAAATCCTTACATATTCGCCATCCTCATGAGGATTTTTCAATTGCGGAAAATTTTCTTTATATGATGAAAGGGTCAGGAGGATACACAGAGTTAGATGTACGAGTACTTGATTTAGCGATGATTATTCATGCTGAGCATGGTGGTGGTAATAACTCGACGTTTACCGTTCGGGTAACAAGTTCAACTGGTACAGATACCTACTCATCAATTGCCGCTGGGATTGGTTCATTGAAAGGGCCATTACATGGTGGAGCAAATTTACAAGTCGGAAAAATGCTTAAACATCTTGCTGATGAGATTAAAAATTGGACTGATGCAAATGAAATTGATGCTTATTTTCAACGTATTTTAAATAAAGAGGTCTTTGATCAAAAAGGGCTAATTTATGGTATTGGTCATGCTGTTTATACGGTGTCAGATCCACGGGCAATGTTACTAAAAGAAATGGCATATAAATTAGCTCAAGAAAAAGGCCGTGAAAAAGAGTATAACTTCTTAAATTTATTAGAAGAACGAGCTATTCATGCAGTGGTGAATCGTAAAAATGCCAGAACCAAAAAACAAGTTTGTGCTAATGTCGATTTTTACTCAGGGTTTGTTTACGACATGATTGGTTTACCTAAAGAAGTTTATACCCCTCTATTTGCTATGTCGCGAATTGTTGGTTGGTGTGCTCATCGCATTGAAGAACTCAATTTTGATGATCGTCGAATTATACGTCCAGCCTATAAAAACATTGGACAACTTATGTCATTTACTCCTCTAAAAGATCGTTAGTTTATTTACCGTCAGTATTCTCTGACGGTAGCACCCAAAAATATTGCTTATTAAAAAATCGTGGTGATTTAGAACAATAGTTTGTAGACTATGCCTAATTAATCGTTTTTGGTTATGTACTTTGTACATAAATTATATATGAATCTTTTAAAATCTTTAGCTACAGTCAGCTCAATGACAATGGTTTCACGAGTTTTAGGCTTTGTTCGTGATGCGATTATTGCCCGCTTTTTTGGTGCGGGGATGGCAACTGATGCCTTTTTTGTTGCTTTCAAATTACCAAATTTGCTTCGCCGTATTTTTGCCGAAGGTGCATTTTCACAGGCGTTTGTACCGATTTTAGCTGAATATAAAAATCAACAAGGTATTGAGGCATCACGTACTTTTGTGGCCTATGTTGCAGGGATACTAACGTTAGTATTAGCTATTGTTACCTTAATTGGTGTTATAACCGCACCTTTTATAATAATGTTAACTGCACCCGGATTTATGCAAGATTCAACTGAAAAGTTTGAGCTTGCTACTGTGATGTTGAGAATAACATTTCCCTATATCTTTTTTATTTCACTCGCATCATTAGTTGGTGCCATACTTAATACCTGGAATCGTTTTTCTGTTCCTGCTTTTGTGCCAACTTTACTTAATTTAAGTATGATAGTTTGTACATTATTTTTAACACCTTATTTTAATCCGCCAGTACTTGCACTCGCTGTTTCGGTCGTTATTGGTGGTGTTTTACAACTGCTTTATCAGTTACCATATTTAAAAAAGATTGGTATGTTAGTTTTACCTCGGATTAGCTTTAGAGATAGTGGTGTTTGGCGAGTGTTAAAACATATGGGGCCTGCTATTTTAGGTGTTTCGGTTGGTCAAATATCGTTAATCATTAATACGATATTTGCATCATTCTTAATTTCGGGTTCTGTTTCTTGGATGTATTATGCTGACCGACTTATGGAGTTTCCTGCCGGTGTGCTCGGTGTGGCACTAGGTACTATTTTATTGCCATCTTTAGCTAAAAGTTTTGCTAAAGGTGACCAACAACAATATTCTGAATTGTTAGATTGGGGCCTTCGTCTTTGTTTTTTACTAGCCTTACCAAGTACTGTCGCATTAGGTGTAATTTCTAAGCCATTAGTTTCAACACTCTTCGAGTATGGGCAATTTACTTTGAATGATACATTAATGACTCAACGTGCTTTAATTGCGTATTCAATTGGTTTACTCGGGCTGATTTTAATTAAAGTATTAGCTCCTGCGTTTTATTCCAGACAAGATATTAAGACACCTGTTAAAATAGCCATTGTCACTTTGATATTAACTCAGTTAATGAATTTGGCATTTATTGGGCCATTACAACATGCAGGGCTTTCATTATCAATTGGCCTTGCTGCTTGTTTTAATGCCGGTTTATTATTTTGGCAATTACGTAAAAAGAATCTTTATCAACCTCAACCTGGCTGGTATCGATTTTTAATCAAGGTAATTATTGCTGTTGTATTGATGTCTTTGACTTTATGGTTTGGTGCTCAGTTATTACCTGATTGGTCTACTGGCTCAATGTTAACCAGAATTGGTCGTCTATTGTTGTTGGTTATAGTTGGTATTGGCATCTATTTCGGATCACTGGCTTTAATGGGTTTTAAAATAAAGCATTTTATTAAACGAATTGAATAAATTATTTTTACCTGCTAGTTATTAAAACCAGTAGTTCCAAAAAAGTTGAGTAACGAGTTATTATCAATAAATAAAAACATTGATAATTAGGAAATTAAATAGAAATGGAAAACGGGTCCTTCTTCCAATTGTCGATAATAGGCAGTTTAGTTTATTTTTTAATAAGCATATTATTGACTATATTGGTTTTATTTTTACAAACAGATATTTTATTGCCACAAGGTCTATTCTGGCATCTTTTTTTGAATTCATCATTCTTTTTGCGAATTATTTTAGATGTTTGTTTGGTTGAAATTCTATGGACGTTTGGTATTTTAACGTTATTTCTGTATTCAGCTCATATTAATATAGTTAATAGAATTAATGTCATTTCATTAATCATTTTAATGTCGATTTATTCAGTTATAGCTTATTTTATTTCGATAAATACTAACATCCACTTGCAAACCCTATCGCCGTTCGGGCAAATATTTCTTAGCATAACCTTTGCTATTATCCGATATTTACTTGAAGCTTTGCTGTTATATTATTTAATTGAATTCTCAAAAGGTTATTTTGTTAAAAGTCAAAACAAGTTTCGTTTAACTGAAAAGAATCTCTCACAAATTCATTATATTGTTTTTTCTACTTTTAGCTGTTTTATATTATTGAAAGGTTATATTTTGGAAAGTAATGCTTTTACAGCTTTATTTTCTGGTACATTATGTAATTATTTAGCCACTATTTATTTGTTTGCTGTATTGCTAGGTCTTATCATAAGTAAGCGGAATTTTAAGATTTTCTCTGATAAAATTCGATATGGAAAACTTGTTAAAAGCATATCAATATCAAGTATTTTTATTTTATCGGTGATTTTTATTGTCTTTAGTCTTATTGATAATAATCCATCAAAATATTATGTTGATTCATTTAGTGCTATTTTTAATAGTATTCATAAATTGTTTTTGTTGTTATTGCTTAGTTCATTAATTTGTATAACCCTTAATATCACTACTCAATATCATTTTAATAAGACACGAATTAGAGACAATAAAATCGATTAGATTACCTCTAATTAGCTAAGTGGTTGTTCAGGAATTCGCAGATATCATTTTGTGATTTTAGTTGCCTGATGTCAGGTAATAATATTGATGCTTGTGGGTAATATTGCCTTAAATAAGCTAACCACTGCTTTATCCTAGCCGAATGGTAAAGTGGTTTAGTATCTTCGATTGATGTCATTGCATAACGAAGTAGTAATTGCATTACTTGATGCCAATTTAATGGTGAATGATTAAAACGAATTGTATTGGCTAAATTAGGAATATTAAGTATTCCTCGACCTAGCATAATGTCATTTGTATGACTTTGTGTTATGCAATTTTTAGCATCTTCAGCAGAAAATATTTCACCATTAGCAATAACAGGAATGGTTAATTTTTGCTTAATTTTACCAATGGTTGGCCAATCAATTTTCTCGGCTTTATATCCATCAATTTTTGTTCTTCCATGAATAACAATTTCATTAGCACCAGCTTGTTCAATTGCTTCAGCTATTTCGTAACAGTGAGATTTATCATCCCAACCTAATCGAATTTTAACCGATAAAGTTGGGATAGAGCCAATTGCTGTCCTAACCTGCGTTACAATCTTCAATATTTGTTCGGGATATTGTAATAAATAAGCACCACCGTGGCTGCCAACAACGGTTTTAGCGGGACAACCAAAATTGATATCTATGCCATAAGAACCTAGTTCAAGCGCTCTAATGGCATTTTCTGCCATCCATTCAGGAGATTGTCCTAATAGTTGAACTCGGACTGGAGTTCCTGATAAGGTTTTTCCTTCATTATAAAGTTCTGGACATAGTCGATAAAAAGTTCGGTTTGATAATTTATGCTGGGTTACTCTTACAAATTCAGTTACACAATAATCAAATTGATTGATTTCGGTTAATATTTGCCGCACATGATAATCAAGAACCCCTTCCATTGGTGCTAAAATGATGCGATTTATTTGCATTTTAAATCCTGTTTAGCATGTTGGTTTCCACACACAATACAATTAGTTTGTTTAGTAAATATGACTTGGTTAAATTCCATTGTCATACTATCAATCATTAGAACTCGACCAATTAAAGGTTTTCCATAATTTGTAAGTACTTTGATTGCCTCTAGAGCTTGCATTGAACCGAACATACCAACTAATGGAGCCATTACGCCCGCTTCAATACACGTCAGCTGGTTTTGCCCAAATAATTGACTTAAGCATTGATAGCATGGTTGATTCTCTTGATAATTGAATACAGTGAGTAAACCTTCCATGCGGATTGCTGCACCAGAAACTAATGGTTTCTTTTCGATAAAACAACAGCGATTAATTTGTTCACGGCTAGTTAAATTATCGGTGCAATCAATAACGATATCATGTTGTTTGATTAGGGAAATTAGCTCATTATCACTCAGTTTCTGATTAATTGTTTCAATAATCATATCGGCATTAATATTACATAATGCTTGTTTTGCGACTTCAACTTTATACTGATTTATTGATTGTTGAGTATATAAAATTTGTCTATTTAAATTCGACGCTGATATTGTGTCAAAATCAATCAATGTTAGTTTACCGATGCCTGATGCAGCTAAATAGACGGCAGCAGCACAACCTAACCCGCCTAATCCTATAATTAATGTTGTACTATTTTTTAAAATTTGCTGCTTGTCGATATCGAATCCATGCAAAGTGATTTGTCGGTCGTAGCGTAGCAATTCTTGATCAGAAAGCGTTAACATATGAAGTGATAGTTATTGTTGATAATGATTTGTATAGTATAACAAAAACTTGGCACATGATTGTGCCAAGTTTTTAACTTTATTTATCAAAACCAGATAGGAATGTTAAATATTCTTCTTTTGTCATAAGTGGCTTGTAGTCTGCCATTAGTTTTTGAGCTGATTCAGCATCATCATAAAGTAAATCAATAATGGTACAGGCCATCATTTGTGCAGGGCGGATATAAGCCATATCTTCATCAAATACTGTGTAATCTTTACCATGTAACACGCCTCTAACCGAACCAATCCAAGGGTGACTTACTGGCATAATATGCGATAGATCACCTGTGTCGGTACTTCCTGTCATATGAGGTGCAATTGAAACATTTTCTTCACCAATTAAATTTTCAGCATTTTGTTTTAGAAAATCATTGAGTGTTGGATTATTATTTAACGGCAGATAACCTGGAAGATCTTTAATTTCACAAGTGGCACCAACAGCCATTGCTCCTGCCTTTAGTGCTTGATTAATTCTTTCATTAGCATCAATCATGGCTGGTACATTACCTGCTCGCACATAACTTTCCATTCTTACATCGCTTGGTACAACATTTACTAAATCACCACCTTGGGTAATAATTGGATGAAAACGAATATAATCTTTTTCTTGAAATGTTTCACGGATAGCATGTACACCCATCATTCCCATCATAGCTGCATTTAATGCATTTACACCAGCATGAGGAGCTGCGGCAGCATGGGATGCTTCACCTTTATATTTAATTAGTTTACCAATAAAGCCATTGCTTGTAGTTGAGATCTCAATAAAACCATCTCGGCGTTCAGTAGGTACACTGGTTAAATGTATTTGTAATGCCATATCAACATCATCAAAATCACCACGTGAAATTAATTCTGGTTTACCACCAATATATTTAATCTTACCTTCTTCTATTAATCGATTTCGATAAGTAATTTCAACATATTCTTCTGCAGGAACGGCAAATGGTACTACATCACCCGCTAAAAATTGCATTGCACCTGAGTCAATTAATCCCATAGTAACCGCCATCATGTTGGCTATTTGGGCATTATGTCCACAGCAGTGAGCCGCACCTGATGTTTCATCAGCAGCTGGATGGTCGGCACAGATGATAGCATCTAGCTCACCAATAACCGCTATACTATATTTGCTACCTTTACCGCCTTTAAGACGACCTTTTACCCCGGTTAAGGCTAATTTATTTTTAAAAGGAACACCTAATTTCTCAAAAGCATCTTCTACTTTTTTAGCGGTTTTATGTTCTTTGTAACCAAGCTCTGGTTCTGACCAAATTGCTTCGGCAATTGACTTGATATCTTCTTTTCGATTTGCAATTGCATCGCAAACTTTTTTCTTTAGTTCTTCTTTTGTCATAAATAAAATCCTTATCTAAATTTAGATAACGCCTTCCCAGTGTAGTGTAACTTGAGCAATTATAGCAGCAAAAATAAATGTACCAGAAAAAACAGCTAAAGATACGGGAATAATGCGCCAAGAGATATTTTTAAATAGTGCAAGATCTTTACCGATAGCCAATCCCGCATAAGCAAGTATAGGTGTACAAACAGCAAGTAATGACACTTGATCAGTAATTGCAACAATTTCTTGATGGTATGGGAATATTGGTGCTGACATGATAGCTGCAACTACAGATACCCATAAAATTACCGGTAATTTATTAAATCCGGGTAACTTACTTATTAACAGCCCTATAATAGAAATAATAACTAGCATCGCTACTGCTTCAAGCGATGAAATCAAATCAATTTTATATCCCACGGTGTTACCAGCTGCCATAATAATGGCGACTAAAATAAATACAAAAATCGTCTCAAAAATCTTCATTATGACATCCTTATTTCTTGCGTCGGAAACGGTCTAAAGTGTTATACATAAAAGAAGCGAAAGGCAAAGAAAATAGTGTGTAAATATACATGCCCACCATTCCCGACATTAAATTCGCTGTGGTAGCATAAGCATTAATGTTTTCTGATAAGTCAGGGTATAAATCACTTATTGGTGCAAGTGAGGCTGCCATCATACTTCCACTACCTACGCCTGCTCCCATTGCTAGCGCATATGGGTGTAGAATGTTCAATTGTGCTATTAAACTGGCAAGAATACTCATCCAAATCGCACCATAAAGCGTACCACAGACATACATAGCCATAACCCCTCGACCTTCGGGTGAGTCTAAACCATATTTATCTGCAACTATGGCGATATTAGGTTCGCGAGCTACCGAATAAGTAGCCCCAACAGCTTCTCGCTTCATACCTAATATCATTGCTAATGGTAGGCCCAGTAAAATGGTTCCGGCAAAATGACCTAATTCTTGAAAAATTAGGGCTAGCTTGGCATCTTCTAAAATCATATCAATTTTCGGGCCTACAGCTACACCAAGTTTTGCCACAAGTAGAATTAATGTGACCATCATCACCAGACTTGCATTTTGCATATTTTTGTTTGTTAATATTTTTAGTTTTGGGAAGCTAATAATGCCACCAAAAATCATTGCATATAGCATTGGATAAACTGCAATAATCCATATAGTTTGTCTGCCGATAAGCTCACAAATAATTACTACTAAAAAGGCAATTAAATGCAATTTATAGTCTCGTAAAACTTCCATTCTTGCTCCTTCTTCATTTTTTTATCTATTTTTACACTGCACTTCTTATACTACGGTTGCTCCTAAGGTATTTTGAAAATGCTTTAAAGCCCATTGATGGCCAATGGGATCAAAGCTTGCAACAGCATTTTGATGAATAACTAATTTATAACCTAAGTTATAGGCATCTACAGCCGTATGTAAAATACAAATATCAGTACAAACACCAATCAGATGGATTTCTGTGATATGTCTTTCACGTAAACGGAGGTCAAGATCCGTACCACAAAATGCAGAGTAGTGACGTTTATTGATCCAGTAGATATTGTCTGAATATTGATGTTGTTGGTAAAGTTGCTGTAATTTACCAAATAATTGTTGGCCAACAGTCCCAACAAGATTGTGAGGGGGAAATAGTGAATTTTCCGGATGGTATTTATCTAAGGGATTATGAGCATCAATAGCAAAAACGATAAACTCATTATTTTTAATAAATGATTGAGTTATATTTATCATTTCTGACTCAATTTGTTGACCCACAGCGCCAGTCGTTAATGCTCCATCATCAGCAATGAAATCATTGGTATAATCAATTGAAATTAAAGCTTTCATATCCAATAAATAATATTCAAATAATCCTAAAGCTTATTAATAAATATCAGATATGACAAGTTATTAAATTAATCATTTTTCAAATTTATTTATAAAAGATGTATTTTTATTAATTATCTTATTGAATTTAAATAAATTTATAAATGATTATATAAATTAAAATTATTATCATAAACTGAGTATAAATAAATTAAATAAGGATTATTTTTATAGATGGTCTTTATCCCCCGATAAATTGCTCTATAATAA
>NZ_NAST01000026.1 GCF_002142215.1 Gilliamella sp. N-G2 | reverse complement strand
TTTTAATTTACTTCACAATTTCTTGTTTCAGTTTGCTGTCTCAAGGGCTGCGTATACTACGCTACACCTTTTTATTCGTCAAGATCTTTTTTTAAAATTTTTGACCTTGCTCACTAACACGACCTTTATCTGCCTGTCGCTGACACCGTGTCAGTGGATGCGCATTATAGGCACTTCTTTTTTTTTCGCAAGTGATTATTGCAAATTTATTTTTGTTTGGCTTTTTTTTACACAAGACGAGCTAAAAACAAACTGAAATGATACATTTTGTAGCAATTTCACCTTTTTAATTTTTATTTTGTTAGTTAAATTCTTTAATAAAAGAAAAATCAAATGGCAAAATTTAAAATAACTATCGCCTAAATAACGATATCCATAACCATTTCCTTTTGAACACCCAGCTATATAGCCTTACTTTCTATTGTTTTCATTATTCTCTCATCATAAATAGAATAGCGAATATAGTTGTATTATTAATTAATGCCCTATTTGCAAATTAACATTCACATCATTCATCATTATTAAAAATATACAGCGTTTAAATTAAATGCTGTGGTTCTATTATAATCCTGCTTTAATCTTTTTCGGTAAATCAGCTAAACTATCAATTAACCAATCTGCTTGTGCTAACGCCTCTTCAGTTATTTCATCACCGGTTTTAACTAATACTGTTTTTTTAACCCCAGCTCGTTTTCCTGATAACAAGTCAGAAACCCTATCACCAACCATATAAGAATTTGCAATATCGATATTGAGTTCTTTAGCGGCGGTTTGAATCATCCCGGGACTTGGTTTTCGACATTCACAATCATCAACTAGTGGATCATGAGGACAATAATAGACACCATCTAAATCCACACCACGGTCTTGTAGTGACCAATCCATCCATTCGGTTAACGTATTGAATTGTTCATCAGTAAATATATTTCTCGCAATACCTGATTGGTTAGTGGTGATAACAAGTAAAAAACCCATCTTTTTGAGCTCTTGCATTGCTTCAATCACACCATCAATAAAGTGAAACTTATCAATCGTGTGCACATAATTATAATCTATATTAATGGTACCATCTCGATCTAAAAATATAGCTGGTTTCATGTTTAATTATCTTCCTTTTATAGGCGTGTCTATCTTACTTTATATAGGATATTATTGATTGACTTAGATGTCTAGACGTCTTAATATTTATCTATTCAAATTTTTGTTGTTATATCTCATGATAAAATTAGAACATATCTCAAAGACATTTGAGCAAAATAAAAACATTATTCATGCCTTAAAGGACATTTCACTACATGTTCCAGAAGGTAAAATTTATGGTGTGATTGGCAAATCCGGCGCAGGTAAAAGTACATTAATACGTTGCGTTAACTTGTTAGAAAAACCAACAAGTGGAAAAATATTTTTTGATAACCAAGATATCACTCATTTATCTAATCGAAAATTAATTGAAGTTCGTCGAAAAATTAGCATGATTTTTCAACATTTCAATTTACTTTCTTCTAGAACGGTATTTGATAATATTGCTTTTCCTCTTGAACTAAATAAAACACCTAAAGCAATCATTAAACAAAAAGTAAATGAACTTATTGATCTTGTTGGTTTAAGTGAAAAAGCAAATGTTTATCCAGCTAATTTATCTGGTGGACAAAAACAACGTGTAGCTATTGCTAGAGCACTAGCCAGTGATCCAAAAGTATTATTATGTGATGAAGCAACGAGTGCTCTTGACCCAGAGACAACTCGTTCTATTTTAGAATTATTAAAAGATATCAACCAGAAACTAGGCTTAACCATTTTATTAATCACTCACGAGATGGATGTAGTTAAACAGATTTGTGACCAAGTAGCAGTAATTAGTAATGGTGAGTTAGTTGAACAATCTTCAGTTGGCGAGATGTTTTCACATGCAAAAACGGATATTGCAAGACAATTTATTCAATCGACATTGCACCTTACAATTCCAGATGACTATTTAGCCAGACTGATACCAGAACATAAAGAAGGACTTAATCCGCTGGTTCGCATGGAGTTCACAGGAGTTTCGGTTGATTTACCATTACTATCGCAAATAGCGAAAGAATTTGAAGTGGATAGTAATATTATTAGCGCTCAAATGGACTATGCTGGCGGTGTTAAATTTGGTTTAATGTTGACAGAAATGAAAGGCAAACAAAAAAGTACTGCATCGGCAATTGCGTTTTTAGAAAAGAATAATACTAAAGTTGAGGTGCTAGGTTATGTCTGATTTTCTTCCATCATTTGAACCATTTGAATCACTATTTCGTTATTTAGCTAAACATAGTTTCTGGGCAGATTTTGTTACTTTTTGTTCATCATTTAATGGCTTTAATGAAGCAATGCTATTCAAAATGGCTCAAGCTACTGATGAAACCATTTATATGGTTATCTTATCTGGTTTTTGGGGCACCATTATCGGATTACCTATTGGTATTTTACTTTATACTACCCGAAAAGGACAAATATTAGATTCTTATATAGCAAATAATGTCATTTCATTTGTAACCAACGTTTTCCGTTCAATACCTTTTATTATATTAATTGTATGGATTATTCCTTTCACAACAATTTTAATGGGAACGTTTATAGGAAAACAAGCTGCCATAGTTCCCCTAAGTATAGGTGTATCACCATTAATTGCAAGAATGATTGAAAATGCTTTACTTGATGTACCCAAAGGATTAATTGAAGCCTCTCGTTCTATGGGCGCGACACCATTACAAATAGTCTATAAAGTTCTATTACCTGAGGCATTACCTGTCATTGTTAATAGTATGACCATTACACTCATTACACTAACTGGATATATTGCAATGGCCGGGGCAGTAGGGGCAGGAGGATTAGGCCAACTTGCTATTCAATATGGTTACAATGGTTATAAGCCTGCTATAATGAACACAGTTTTAGTTATTTTAATTATTATCGTCTTTATAATTCAATTTATTGGCAATACTATTGTTAAACGCGTTACCCATTATTAATTTTGGAGAAAGTTATGTCTATAAAAAAATTAGCATTAATTACCACATTGGTAAGTGCATTTTTCTTAACCGGTTGTGATGATAAACAATCATCTGCAACTGATAACAAACCTACTGAACCAACCAAAGTAAGCACTATTAAAGTTGGCGTAATTTCTGGCCCTGAACAAGAAGTAGCAGAAGTAGCTAAACAACAAGCAAAAAATCTTTATAATTTGGATGTTGAACTCGTCATTTTCAATGATTACGTTACTCCTAATCAAGCATTAAACGATGGATTAATTGATGTTAACGCTTTTCAACATAAACCATATTTAGATGAACAAATCAAAGAAAGAGGTTATAAATTAACTGTTGTTGGTAATTCATTTGTTTATCCTATTGCAAGTTACTCACACAAATTAAAACCGATTGATAATAACAATGAAACAGGCGAAGGAGTAAAAGTGACTTCACCTCGTGGCGAAACATTCTTTATTCCAGCTAAATCAACAATTGCTATCCCTAATGATCCTACCAATTTAGGTCGAGCATTACTTTTATTACAACATGAAGGTTTAATTACTGTTGATAAAGAAAAAGGCTTATTACCAACTGTACTTGATATCACTAGTAACCCATATGAGTATAAAATTGTAGAACTTGAAGCTCCAATGCTTCCTCGTTCACTTGATGATGCACAAATCGATCTTGCTATTATTAATAATGCATTTGCTGGACAAGCAAATTTAACACCAAGTAAAGACGGTGTATTTGTTGAGGATAAAGAATCACCTTATGTAAACATCATCGTTTCGCGTGAGGTTGACAAAGATAATGAAAACGTGAAAAACTTTGTTAAAGCATACCAAACTGATGCTGTAGCTAAAAAAGCCGATGAAATTTTCAAAGGTGGCGCAATTCGTGGTTGGTAATAGTCCATTCGCAAACTATGATTAACTTACTCCCGTCGACTATTGTCGATGGGAGTACTTTTAAAACAATTACACAATAATTCAATAATGACATTTCAATTTGAACCAATTGGCATCATTCACTCACCCTATACTGAAAAATTTGCTGTACCACGCCAACCGAATCTTGTAACAGCAGCTGAAGGTGAACTACATTTGCTAGATGGATTTAATGATCCTATGAGTATTAAGGGATTAGAACAGTTTTCACATATATGGTTATTATTTCATTTTCATCATATTGATGCTAATAAACAAAAATTAACTGTCCGTCCTCCTCGTTTAGGTGGCAATAAAAGTTTAGGTGTATTTGCGACAAGATCACCATTTAGACCCAATAATATTGGGCTCTCAGTCGTTGAATTACTAGATATTATTATTGAAAAAAAGCAGGTGATATTAAAATTAGGCAGTTTGGATCTAGTAAATGGTACACCGATAATTGATATAAAACCCTACTTACCTTATTGCGATAGTCATCCAGAGGCAATAGCTGGTTATGCGCAGCAGCTTCCAACACTAAAACTTAAGGTAACATTTTCATCTGAAGCTGACATATTTTTACAAAGCCAACTACAGAATTATCCACAACTAAGCGAACTAATCGAACAAGTTATTTCTCAGGATCCAAGGCCAGCTTATAAACAAAAAAGTCTTCATGAGCAAAGCTACGCGATTACTCTATATCATTTCAATATAACTTGGAAAGTATTAGGACATGATGCCATTGTGGAAAATATTCAGATAATTAGTTAATCATACAGATACTTTTATAAAAATAAATTATTGATGTCGCATATGCAGAATATTAATCGATCTATTTGTAAAGATAATTTACAAAAAAGTTCCGCGAAACCGATAATATTAATTTGGTGAGTTGAAATTATTTTGATAAATTAACTACGGGTTTAATTCCCTATATTTCACTTTGCCACTCAAATTTAATAATTTTAGTGGCTATTTTATAGCTCAATGATAATTATTAATTTTCTTGCTTCTTAACTCTGCTATATCAATAGCATCGAATAGATAATGTTTACCGCAATAATCACAATGAATATCAATCTTACCATCATCTTCATTGAGAATATCATCAACTTCGTTAGCTGGTAATGTCATTAAGCTATCTTCGCAACGTTGTCGTGAACAACCACACTTAAACACAATATCATGCGTCTCAAATAAACGAACTTCTTCTTGATTATAAAGACGATATAATATCTCATCAGTTGGCAATTGAAATAATTCATCACTAGTGATAGTCTCCGTCAATGCACAGAGATGTTCGAATGATTGTTCAATATCTTCATTTGCCGGTAATACTTGTAATAAAATACCTGCTGCCATAGGTTTGTTATTATAAACCCCTGTTTTGACAAATAAACGGGTAGGAAGTTGTTCAGATTGCATAAAGTAATTTTCTATACAACCAATTAAAGTGTCTTTTTCAAGACCAACAATACCTTGATAACGCTCTCCTTTTTTAGGTGTTATGGTAATGACAATATAGCCGTTACCAACCATCTCTTTAAGTGTAGCATCATCTGCAATTTCACTATTAACTCGTGCAACACCACGTAGTTGCTGTTCATTGTTACCATTTACTACCGCTAATGTCAGCGGACCATCACCTTGTAATTGTACCGCTATATCACCATCAAATTTTAAAGTCGCGGTTAATAAACTGGTTGCTACTAACAATTCACCTAATAAATTTTGTACAGCTATAGGATAAGTATGGTTTTCTAAAATTGCTTGGTAGGTATTTTCAAGTCGAGTAATTTCACCACGAACCGAATGATTATCAAATAAAAACCGATTTAAAGTATCCATATTAATTCTTGTCGCCTTGTTGTCTATCATATTTAAATTTAATTAATGTTCGCCGCTCTTTTTTATCTGGTCTTCGATCAGGATGCGGCATAGTTAATGCATTAAGTTTTCTAGCCTCAGCAATATTTTCTCGTTTAGTGATGCTTTCAAAAGTCTCTTGGTAAAGATATTCTGCTTCTCTAGCCGGCCTACGTTGATCACTAATAGCTAAGACACGAATTGTTTTTTGTTCATTGCCCTGTCTAAGGGTTAATATAGCTCCAACTTCAACAATTTTGCTTGGTTTTGCTCGTTGACCATTATAGTGGACTTTGCCACCATCAATCATGTCACGAGCGATGGAACGAGTTTTATAAAACCGAGCCGCCCATAACCATTTATCTAATCTTACTAGATACATCGTTTCCTCATTTAAAACTAAATAAATCTCAAAACAGATATAAGGATAATTTTATTAAAATCAATGTTGTGAATGAATTGAATACTCATTATCGTTAGTAAAAAATGCACCAGATAGGCTAAATGGTGAAATTTCACCATGTAAATCAACACGATAACTTGATGATTCAGGCGAAGTTTGAACTAACTTCCATCGATTTAACAGTTCACTAGTAATCCCTTTAGCAATAATATGTAATGATTCAAACTCGGTTTGCAAAGGATTTATAGTTGCAGTTGCATCAAGCTGACCACTATTAATTAATGCGCTAAAACTTAATAATGCTCGATGCTGACTATCAAAACTCACCGACAAATTAGGATATTTAATCGCAATTTTATTAATTGTTGCATCATTAGCTTTAAAAAATAACGAGCCTGAATATATGCCAAACTTTTTATCTTCCACTAACCTAATGTTGGTTCCAGAAACATAAAAACTAGTAAGATTAAATGGATAATCTGATTTAGTGCTGGTTAATGTACTTGGCAAAACAATTAACTGATCAATATCGACTTGGTTAAATATATTAGGTAATAATCGTTGTTTTAAGTTATCGGGTAACTGATAATTAATACCTGCTAGTAATAATTTTTTCAGATGTAATGAATTGTTTTTCCAGTTACCAGTTAAATGGATATTACCGTCATTCCACCCGGCAACCGCTTTTAAAATGTCTACTTCATCATCCTTGCAAGATAATTGCAGTAATAATGATGAAAGTTTTTCATCAAACCAGACAACATTATCAGCACTAATAATGAAATTACTTTGTTTTAGCTGCCATTGATTATCATAATCAATATTGGTGATGTCTATATTACCCTTTTCAATGGTTAAATTAGGCAATTGAATATTACTATCAAAGATTGAAAATTCTTGTAATTTGAACTTTGGCAGTTCAGATAAATATCTGTTTAAATCAGTCTCATTATTGACATTAAAATGTATATTGTTTAATTTTAATTGTGCTATATCCAAACTACCATCTGCTAGCATTTTTAATTTACTAACAAAAAAACCATTATCAATATTACCACCTAAATTAGTAATTGAAGTGATACCATCACGATAATATCCTTGCAGTAACACACTATTTACAGCCATTTGCTTAAATAATACTTGCTGGGCAGTAAAATCGAATTGATATGGTTGTTTACTTGGCAAATCAAACGGTTTTATACCACCATTAATTTGTTGTAATAACAATGGGGCTTGAGCATTATTCAATGAAAAATTTAAGGTTGTGTTATAAAACCGTAACATATTGGCCGTAAACATCGATTGGCTGATTTGAGAACCATCTAGCGTGCCATCAATAACATTAATATAATTAAAATGATGGAATTGCCACAAATTTTGCTTATCGAATCCAATGATTAATTTGCCAATATTAGCAACCTCTTGCTGATCTTTTTTTATCAATAAATTATCAACACTTAACTCATAAAAATTAGCAAAGGAATGATTTATTTTGCCAATTGTAATAGAATAGGCACTTAGCTTTGATAATTGTTGGCTTACTATTTTGGCTCCCCAATTGGTCTGTAACAAAAAATAGCCAAGTACAATTAACAACCAGAAAATCGAAAAAAGGATGATTAAACTAAATCGTAATCGTCTCATAAATAAGCTAAATAGTTAGAATAAAGGGTTGAATTGTATTACGATACCCGATTTTGATTAAAATAGCACTTGATTTTGCTATAAATGATTTGTTGTTAAACCAGTTTTGAAGTTAATATATAACTAAAGCCAATTGCAACATTAGAATAACAAACCAAATTAATAATTTATCTCTCTTTTGATTAAGATGAACATTTGTTATTCTTTTTATTTACTATATAAATAGGAAAAAACGAGATGAAACAGATCCCAATGACAGTAAAGGGAGCCGAATTATTACGTGCAGAACTTGAAGAACTTAAAAATGTAAAAAGACCTCAAATTACTGCCGCTATTGCTGAAGCTAGGGCACACGGCGATTTGAAAGAAAACGCTGAATATCATGCAGCGAGAGAACAGCAAGGATTCTGTGAAGGTCGTATTCAAGAAATCGAAGGTAAATTATCTCAAGCACAAATTATCGATATCACTAAAGTTAAAAATACCGGTCGCATTATATTTGGTGCCACAGTTACCGTAGTGAATATTGATACCGATGAAGAAACAACCTACCGAATTGTTGGCGACGATGAAGCGGATTATAAACAGAATCTAATTTCAGTTAATTCACCGATTGCTCGTGGACTTATTGGCAAGGAAGATGGTGATACAGTACAAATTAAAACACCAGGTGGTGATGTTGAATTCGATATTGTTAAAGTTGAATATATTTAATTAAACTGTTGCAAAAAAATAGGGCGATTAGCCCTATTTTTTATTTTGGTAGTGTAATTTTTTTATCTTCACTCGGTCTGTATATCGTAAAAATAGAACCCACCTGTTGAACAGCTAAAGCTTTGGTTTCGCGGATGATTGCTTCACAAATTAACTTTTTAGTTTCACGATCTTCAGTGGATACTTTAACTTTTATTAACTCATGGAAATTTAAGGCATTTTCAATTTCTGCTAGCACACCTTCGGTAAATCCATTAGCCCCAATCATCACTATTGGTTTTAAATGATGAGCTTCACTTTTTAAATACTGTTTTTGTTTATTCGATAAATTCATTAATTTTTTATCACATTAAGTTGTAATTTTGCTATTCTACCCTTATATATATTTGTAATCAATTGAAGTGACCTCATTACATTAAGGATTTATTCTCTGTGAGTAACAAAAAACGCTCAGCAAGCTCTACTCGTTGGCTTAATGAACATTTTAACGATCGTTTTGTGCAACAAGCACAAAAGAAAGGCCTGAGATCCAGAGCATGGTTCAAATTAGAAGAAATACAAAAAAGTGACAAATTATTCAAACCGGGAATTACTGTGGTGGATTTAGGCGCTGCGCCAGGAGGATGGTCACAATATGTTGCATCACTCATTGGAAATAAAGGACGAATTATTGCCTGTGATTTATTACAGATGGATCCCATCGTTGGCGTTGACTTTCTGCAAGGTGATTTTCGTGATGAAGCGGTATTAAATGCCCTACTTGAGCGAGTTGGTGAAGAAAAAGTACAAGTTGTTATGTCTGACATGGCACCAAATATGAGTGGGCAACCTGCCGTTGATATACCAAGAGCTATGTATTTAGTTGAACTGGCATTAGATATGTGTAAAGACGTTCTTGCTCCAAATGGTAGTTTTATCGTTAAAGTATTCCAAGGTGAAGGTTTTGAAGAGTATCTAAAAACAGTAAGATCACTGTTTAAAACAGTCAAAATTCGTAAACCTGAAGCTTCACGAGCAAGATCTCGAGAAGTATATATTGTTGCAATGGGGATGAAGTAGCCAGCCGTACAATTTTGTAGTACCATACTTGGTTAATTTTAGTCGTAACTATTAATTTTATGAGAGGTTTTTCTTTTGAACGACATGGTAAAGAATTTACTGATCTGGGGTGTTATCGCCGTCGTATTGATTGCTGTCTTCGGTCAATTCAGCTCAATATCCAATAGCGGCCCTCAAGTCGATTACACCAAATTTAATGCGGATGTAACGGGTGGCAAACTTAAAGAAGTGCATATAAATGGTCGCGAAATTGTTGCTACTACTAAGGGTAGTAATAATTATGTTACTTATATACCTTATTTTGATGAAAAATTAGTTGATAATTTGGTATTAAATGATATTGCGGTCTATGGTAGCCCAGACGAAAAACCAAGCCTATTAGTTAACATTTTAATCTCTTGGTTCCCGATTATTTTACTACTTGGTTTCTGGTTCTTTATCATGCGCCAGATGCAAGGCGGTGGTAAAGGTGGGCCAATGTCGGTAGGTAAAAGTAAAGCTAAAATGTTAACACCTGACCAAGTTAAGACTAAATTTAGCGATGTTGCAGGTAGTGAAGAAGCGAAACAAGAAGTTACCGAAGTTGTCGATTTTTTAAGAGATCCTGGAAAATATCAAAAACTTGGTGGTCGTATTCCAAAAGGTATTTTAATGGTTGGACCGCCAGGTACCGGTAAAACATTACTAGCTAAAGCCATCGCTGGTGAAGCAAATGTACCTTTCTTTAGTATTTCTGGTTCAGACTTTGTTGAAATGTTTGTTGGGGTCGGTGCTTCACGTGTCCGTGATCTATTTGAACAAGCACGTAAACATTCACCATGTATTATCTTTATTGATGAAATCGATGCTGTTGGACGTAAACGTGGTGCCGGCTCAATGGGTGGTCATGACGAACGCGAACAAACTCTTAACCAAATGTTAGTTGAAATGGATGGTTTCGAAGCTAATAGTGGCATTATCATTATTGCTGCAACCAATCGTGTTGATATTCTAGATCCAGCCTTACTTCGTCCAGGTCGTTTTGACCGCCAAGTACAAATTGGCTTACCGGATATGAAAGGTCGTGAACAAATTCTAGCAGTTCATGTGCAAAAAGTGCCACTTGGTTCTGATGTTAATTTATCGGTGCTTGCTCGTGGTACCCCAGGTTATTCTGGTGCAGAATTGGCAAACCTAGTCAATGAGGCAGCACTATTTGCAGCTCGTCGTAACAAACGTTTGGTCACTATGGACGAATTTGAAGAAGCTAAAGATAAGATCAATATGGGTACAGAGCGACGTTCGTTAACCATGACACAAGAGCAACTTATCTCAACCGCTTATCATGAGGCTGGACACGCCATTATCGGTTATTTAATGCCTGATCATGATCCAATCCATAAAGTAACTATCATCCCCCGTGGCCGAGCATTAGGGGTAACGTTCTTCTTACCTGAAGGTGATCGGGTTAGTGAAAGCCGAGAAAAACTAGAAGGTGATATTGCCACACTATATGGTGGACGTCTTGCCGAAGAACTGATTTATGGTGTTGATAAAGTTTCAACAGGAGCATCAAACGATATTAAAGTTGCCACTCAATATGCCAGAGCAATGGTTACCCAATGGGGCTTTTCTGATCGTTTAGGTCCGTTATTCTATGAAATGGATGATAATTCATCTTATGGACGACCAAAAGATATCTCTGATGAAACTGCGCGAATTATTGATGAAGAAGTTAAAAAAATTATCGATCGTAACTTTGAACGAGCACGTAAAATTTTAACTGAAAATATGGACGTACTTCATGCAATGAAAGATGCATTAATGAAATACGAAACCATTGGCGCAAAACAAGTTGCTGATTTGATTGCTCGTAGACCAATTACTGCTCCAGAAGATTGGACTGAAAGTGATGAACAAGCAGCAAAAGAGATACCAAATGAGGGAACAGACATACCACCTCAATCAGAAAATTAATTACGACTAAATCTAAAACGCGCTTCGGCGCGTTTTTTATCATCCAACAGCAATTAATTTTGTAAAATAATAAACCAGTACTAACAATCATACTTCAGCATTGAAACAGTGCAATTAGCATTAAAAATATTAATAAAATAAGGCCTAAAATCATGGAAATTCGTTTTCAAAATCACGTAATGGATCTCTCTTTTCCTCAAGTAATGGGAATTGTTAATATGACGCCAGATTCTTTTTCTGACGGCGGTAATTACAACAATCTTGATGATGCGATGCGGCGAGTTGATAATATGATTCAAGCTGGTGCAACCTTTATTGATGTTGGTGGAGAATCAACTCGACCTGGTGCGGCTGATGTTTCAACCAGTGAAGAACTTGATCGGGTTATACCGCTAGTGGAAAAAATTGCTCGCTATTTTGACGTTTGGATTTCAGTTGATACATCAAAACCAGAGGTGATCACAGAAGCTGCTAATGCTGGTGCACATTTAATTAATGATATTCGGGCATTAACTTTACCAGGAGCATTACAAGCAGCACAAAAAACTGAATTACCAGTATGTATTATGCATATGCAAGGTGATCCGAAAACTATGCAAAATGCACCTCACTACCAACAAGATATCTATCAAGAAGTCGATTCATTTTTTGCTGAACATATCCAACGATGTGTAACTGCTGGCATTGCTCGGGAAAAAATCATCCTTGATCCAGGCTTCGGGTTTGGCAAAACGTTAGCCCATAACTATCGTCTATTGGCTACACTGGAAAAATTCCATCACTTCAATTTGCCTATTTTGGTTGGCATGTCAAGAAAATCGATGGTCGGGCAAGTACTAAATGTTCCCCCTAAAGAACGTGTATTAGGTAGTGTTTCTTGTGCAGTTATTGCTGCAATGAAAGGAGCTCAAATTATCCGTGTTCATGATGTCAAAGAAACCTTTGATGCTATGCGAATAGTGCAAGCCACATTAGCAGAACAAAATCTATAAATTAGCTGGTATAGATGTAAAAAATATTAAGGAGTCTATACCATTATGCTACAAATAATATTTTCTGTTTTGCTACAAGTAATCTATTAAACAAAAAAGGTAGGCAAACACCTACCTTGGCCTCAAAAACATTTATATTTAAGACGAAGCTAGTAAATTAAATGAAATAATTTAAAAAATTGAGAATAATCTTGTAAAAAATATTGAGTAGTCTTTATCACAATATTATGCAATGACTATTCTCTACAAAGAGGGTTGCCTTCAATTATATCAGCAGCCTTAGCAGGATAATGTCCTACAAATCCATCATGATTATGAACAACTAACCATGTACCATTAGCTCTTTTTTCTGATGTCCAATAACGCCCTACAAAATTAGGTGGTGGAGAATATTCTTGCCATTTCGATTCCGGATAGGATGATTTTGTTGTCCATCCCCATTCAGCAAATAATGGACCAATTTTCCGAGTATAAGCATTAGAAATAACTATATCTCTATTTTTTTCATAGTCAAAAGCTTGAGGTGAATTACTTAATTCAGCTCGTGTTAACAATTTATCAACACCACCACATTTTTGTACGGCTGATTCATAACTAACCATTGAGTCATAAGGAACTACCCATGGATTAGTTGGATTGAAAGAGTAATCCAACTGAATAGATGGGTTTCGTTTAAGTGTCGCTCGTATCGTCACATTTCCGGTAGGTTTTCCTTTTAATATCACATATCCTTGTTGATCAATACTGACTTGGTTACCAGAATTAATTGGTAAACTGAAAATATAATCACTCTGTGCTCCAGAGACAATTAATTGAAATTTAGCACCAGGAAACCCTGTTGTTGGGAATTTTTTTCCATTAGATTCACTTGGTTCTACCTTAAACCCCCAATTTGGAACATAATCAGCTGAATACCCCCCACCGGTTAGAGGGCTTGGCGTTGCATATAATTTATCATTCAATACAGCATCCCACTCCTTTGAACTACTTGTTGGAATATGCCCTATCCATTGATAGTTGCCATTTTTTTCAATGGAATATGGTTTGGCGTAGCATAAAACTGCTTTTGGGGCTATTTGATAAACTTTAGTTATCGGTACATAGTCACTTTTATTAGGAACACCATATTGAGAAATAGTCTGTGCACTTATATAAATTTTCAATTTTAATGGCATTGGAAAGCCACTACCACAACCTATAATTTTATCTTCATCTGTCAATACGCTACCATTTGCATCTGACCATACATGTTTTGTCGTAGTTACAGTAAAAGAATTTAAAGGATCAGCATAATCACCATCGATATCTATAAAATTAAGATCTTCACTTAATAAATTATTAGTAAAATTTCTTATCTCAAAATCACTCAACTTTAAATCACCCGCAAATTCCTTAATTTCATCACTGTTAATATTTCCGCTCGATTCACTATAAAATACACCATTTACCGTAAATCCATGCTTATTAGCCGCTGTATTAGTATTGATTACCTCAGGAGCATTACCTTCGACAATGTTTGCGGTAAATGCAGATAAACTGATTGAATTAGGAGAGTAAAGTAATAATAGTATTAACAATATGGGTAATAATTTACTAAAACATCTTATTACAACATTAAAAGAATAAAATAAGGATGATTTTAATTGGGACTGCAATAATGAAAATATACATAAATCAAAACATGCAACCCATACAGTAGATATGCTTGATAATTTTTGGCAATCTAATGACCACTTGAGAATAAAGCGATGAATTTGAATATATCTTAAGCGATATTTAAAAAATATTACTAATTTTTGCTGCCAGCGCTGGTGTCTGGTGTCTGGTGTCCAAAATTATAACGCATAACAACCACTCATATCAAGTATTTTTTTGTTTTTTATTGATTTTTACGTTTATTTGCCTATAAAACAGACTGAATCTGTCTGTTTTTTAAAGTATATCATTTAAAAAATTTTTGCCTACTTTTTTTAGTTTAAACTTTGTTAAGAATAGTAAAGAAAATATCATTTTTATTTTATTAATAATTATCAATAAATTATGTTTTTATATATCATCAAGAAACAACTTTATTACCAATAAATAATATACTCCTTCTAAATAATACTGCTACTTGGTAATAGAATTACGTTAAAAGGTCTTTTTGTAAAAAATATTGAGGAGTCTATACCACCATTTTACTTTTTAATAAGTAACGCGTTTACAATTTAAGATATATCGTTTAAAGCGATTAATATCCGCGATGAAAGTTAAATAATGATGGTAAATCTGTTTTTAACTAATCAAGATCGCGATAAATATAAACAATCCTATATAATTATTATTCATAAACGCTTTAAAACAATTTCTTCTATCACGGTCTTTGATTAACCATTGTTGATAGATAAATAGCAATAAGGCGATGATTAAACCAATATAATAAAATTGCTGAAAATGATTGTTTATACCGATCAATGCAAGGCAAACTAAGGTTATGATTTGCAGTAATCCAATAATAAACTTGTCATAGTTACCAAATAGGATAGCTGTGGACTTGATACCTATTTTAAGATCGTCATCGCGATCAACCATAGCATATTCGGTATCATAAGCTATTGTCCAACATACATTAGCTAGACACAGTAACCAACAAGTTATCGGAAATTGAGCTATTGTTGCCGCGTAGGCCATCGGAATTCCCCAGCTAAAGGCAATGCCTAAAGTCACTTGGGGTAAATGTGTGTAACGTTTCATAAATGGATAAATCATTGCTGTGATTAATGCAAAACCAGCCATTAACCAAGTTAATTTATCCAAAGTAAGCAATAAACCAAGCGCAATAAGCAGTAATACGAATAAAGTGTATAAGGCATTTTTTTCGCTTAATGCGCCACGAGCGAGAGGACGATTCTTAGTGCGTTCGACTTTACCATCAAAATGCCGATCAGCGTAATCATTAACCACGCAGCCAGCAGAACGCATCACGATCACGCCAACAACAAACACAACAACAACATGAATAGATGGCGTAGATGTAGCAAGCCAAATCGCCCACAATGTTGGCCAAAGTAGTAGTAAGGAACCAATTGGCTTGTCTAATCGCATCAGTTGTAAATAAGCTAACATAGGTTGTCATTGTCCTGAATCATAATAGGCGGATTATACCTGTTCCTTAAAAAGCTGCAAACAACAGCTATCAATGCATATTTTGGCTTAAATAAATAAGTGAGCGCTTTATTTGCTATATAGCCAGAGTTATATCATTTGCAAATATTGTTCTGCAATAATCGCTAATGCTTGATAGAATAGACTGACTTGATTTTGTTTTAAGCAATCCAAATACATTGGTGCCCAACTTAAAAGGTATTCGGTCATTAACTGCTGTGCAGCAGCAAATTGCTGCTTTTCTAGTAGTATCGCATATGCCATTAACATCAATCCAAACTGATCTTCTGGCTCATTCATACCCGTATCAAGAATCAACCCTTGCTGCTGTAAAAATTCACGATAGCGTTCTTGTGATTCACCCATTAGTAGTTTTTCTTGATCTAAATAGACTGAACCCCAAGGTGGCGCCGACATAATGCCTTGCCCTTCAAATAATAGTGAAAATTGATATTCTATTTCTGGATGCTGTATCTGAGTACTCAAGATTTGGCATTGTTCAGTTACTAATTGTTGGTTTGGCCACTTTGCTAACTGATCTAGCTGTAATAATCCATCAATTAAACCAGCGACTTGTTTACTGGTAGGCGGATAATAAAAAAAGGCGCCTAATAATTTCGCCAATGTGATAGAAGTCAGATTATCCAAATTATTCAATCCTATAATGATCAGCCAATTAATTATGCCATTACCATCAATTACCGCACAATTAAACGGTTATCATCCACAAATTATAAAAAGTTATACGTCCGCAAATTTCTGCGATAAATACGCCAATAAAAGCCAATAGATAAATCATTGTCTGATGTTGCTTTCTTAAAATAGCAAATAAAACCAATGTGATAGAAACAATTAATAATGCGCACTGGACTATTATCCAGCAATATTGATTAGAGGTTAAGTCTGGAGCAATTTCACTCATTAGCTTTAAGTAAGGCATTTTTAATAGCAGAATCAGTAAACTACCAATAAAAAAAGCACAATAACCTATTCGATATAGTCCTAACCAAGTAACGGCAACTCCCCCCAATACCAACATCGCAGTATACATTTGTATCGCTGTATAACAACTATTCCACGTTTTTATTGTTGCTAACATATAGGTTAATACAATGGTCCAAACAAAAAATAGGCTTAAAATAACCAAGATCATAGCCAATAAATAGTTTAAATGTGGTATACGGTTAATTTTTTGGCACAGAGGTTTGATGATTTGTAATTTGGTACTATTTGGATACAAGACAAAATAGTTAAGCAAGACAAAAGCAAATGTCATAGCAAATAATAAGCCAAAGGTAAAAATTTCATTACTCATTGGTGAACGGCCAATACCAAAAATCACATTGAATGCTCGTAATGGTTGGCCTAAGTGAAATGATGCAATCGCCATACCTATCGCCATGAAAATTAACGCTACTGCATTAATTTTTTGAGTGATAACTAATTTGGTTTTTGAACGATAAACAAGATAAAACAAACTACTAAGTAGGATCATTCCTGCAGATAATTGCCCAAATATCGTAAAAAATACCAATGGAAGTTCATGCATACTAGACCTCCTCTGGATTAAGCACTTTACCAAGCGAGTCACCCGATGCTTTAGCTTGCGCATGTGGCTTTATCACAATACTTGGTTTGGTTAAATCAGAACTAGGTAACGGAGCAATATCGCACTCATCACCATAACGTTGACGCAAGGTATTAATGTCATCAAAATCTAAAGCACGTTGAGGACAAGACTCAACACATACAGGTTTTAAACCTTGCGCTACACGTTCATAACAACCATCACATTTAGACATGACCTTTTTTTGATGATCATATTGTGGTGCTCCGTAAGGGCAACGCATTTCACAATAACGACAACCAATACAGACATCTTGATTTACTACCACTAACCCATCTTCTTGGCGTTTATGCATAGCACCTGTTGGGCAACCTTGTACACAGGTTGGCTCTTGACAATGATTACAAGAGATCGACAAATAATAGGTAAATGTATCATTTTGCCAACATCCATCTACTTGCTTCCATGTACCACCGCCATATTCATAAACACGGCGAAAATGGATACCAAGTGCATTATCTTTTTCATCTTTACAACTTACTTGGCAAGTTTTGCAACCAGTACATTTGGTAGAATTAATATAAAAACCATATTGCATTTGAACCATCTCCTTCCAATTAAGATGCCGACGGCATAGCTGCTAATGGTTTAATTTCAACCAAATTGGTATGCTGAGGATTAGATTTAGCAAGCACAGATGGTCGTAAGGAGGTTAAACGATTAATGCAACCGCCAATATCAATGCCAGCAGCATTAGTCTTGGCCCATAATCCTTGCGGAAGAGCGATAATTCCCGGCAGTATCCGTGGTGTCACTTTAGCTGGAATGTAAAGTCGACCTCGGTCATTATAAACTTCAACCAATTGACCATGCTTTATCTGTCTTTTTTCTGCATCCATTGGATTAATCCAGAGACTACTAGCTACCGCTTCTCGTAGTTGCGGAAGATTACTATAACTTGAATGACAATGCCCTTTGATATGAAAACCGATTAGTTGTAGAGGATATTTCGCTTGTGTTTGCAGGTCTTCACTGCCCTCTATTGCCGGTAAATATGCCGGTATAGGATAAAGTTTATCATCGTCATCAAACTCCCATTCATTGGCAATTTTTGCTAATGCTTCTGAATAAATTTCGATTTTACCTGACGGCGTATTTAATGGATTTTTTATTGGATCATCACGAAAAGCTTTTAATCCGATCTGTGCATCGCTATCAGCTAATTTACGATCAACAATTCCCATTCCATCTGTTTCGGCAAAAGTCGGTAAATTAGGATTGAGCTTACGCATTTTTTCATAACTATAAGCAATCCAATCATCTTGGCTCCGACCTTCAGTAAATTTATCTTTAACTGCCATTTTCGCTGACAATTCAGTCAAAACTTCATAAGCAGGACGATTTTCCCAAAGTGGTTTTATTGCTCGTTGCAAACGAATAAAATAATGATAAGCACCTGATGCATATGAATTATTGATTAAATCATTACTCTCTACAGATGAGACATCCGGTAACAGTAGATCCGCATATTTTGCTGAAGCAGTCATATGGGTATCCCAAACTAAAATAAATTCACATTTCGATTCGTCTTGTAAAATTTGGTGAGTCCGATTGAGATCGGAGTGTTGATTACCAATAACATTGCTAGCATAGCTCCAGATAAATTTAATACCCACATCTAATTTATCTTTACCTTTTATATAAGCATTTTTCGCAGTCATGCTAAGCGGTTCATCAATTGCTTTCGTCCATAAAAAGAAAGGAATACTGGTTTTAACTGGGTTAACCATATTCAAGCCAGGCACAGGATAAGTTACGCTCCCCCCCCAAGTACCAATGTTAGTACCACGCTTACCAAACTGACCAGTGATAACTGGTAGGATCATAATCGCCCTTGTAGTATGCTCACCATTTTGCCAGCGCTGTGGCCCCCAACCTTGTGAAATCCATGCTGCTTTAGCATTAACAATATCTAATGCCAACTGCCGAATTTGTTTGGCTGGAATACCGGTTTTTTTAGCTGCCCATTCTGGCGTTTTTGCGGTTCTGTCATGCCCTAGTCCCAAAATATAAGATTTGTAATCGCTAAAAGGCGGAGCACTATCAGGTAATGTATCAGCATTCCAACCCACACAATATTGGTTAAGCATCGCCTCATCAACACGATCTTCTTCAAGCAAGGCATAAATGATTGCAGCGACTAACGCAGCGTCAGTACCAGGAATAATCGGCAGCCACTCAGCATTAAAACCCACCACACTTTCACTACGGCGTGGATCAATAATAATTACCCTTGCTTTACTTTGTGCTAATGCAGTATATAACTCAGCAACCTGCCCACCACCCGACATTCTAGTTTCAGCAACATTATGTCCAAACATCACAACTAGATCAGAATGTTTGATCTGGTCTAGCAACGACTCTTTAGCATTACCATATATAAAAGGTTGAATAGCGGTGATCTGTCCACTTGAATAATCACCATGATAATTAAGGTGGCCACCGATACAACTTAAAAATCGCTTACAGGCATTACGGCCTGAGATATTTGCCCCTGTCGTACCTGTACCATATTGGTAATAAATAGCTTCATTGCCATAGCGATTAATAGTGTATTTGAGTTTTTCTGCTAATAGATCGATAGCTTCGTCCCACGAGATGCGTTTGAATTTGCCTTCACCTCGTTTACCGATTCTTAGCATTGGATATTTTAGCCGTTCCGGATCATAGGTACGCCAACGCACAGCTCGTCCTCTCAGACAAGGACGGATTTGATGTTGACCAAAGACCGCATCATTAATCCCATCTTCAGCAGATATTTTAGTAATAATATCGTTTTTAACATGTACTTTTAACGGGCAACGACTACCACAGTTAACTAAACATGCACTATAAAAAATCTTTTCTTGATTCGTTGGATTAGGTACCGAGGTCTTTGCAAGATCTGCCTCTGGCGCGGCATAAGCAAAAGGTAATTGTAAATCATTGGTTAATGCGGCCACACCACCGATAGCTAATGATTTTTGTAAAAAATCGCGCCGAGTTATCTGATTATCTGACTTGCTCATCCTATTCGCTTATTTATATTTGGCATGTCATTATCATAATACTACAGTTAAGATTATAAAACAGAAAAAAGACTAAAATCGAAATTAACTTAAAATAAATTAATGAAATAAGAATTATTATCAATAAAAAAATGGCTTTGCTTTTTATTATAAATTTAATTTCATGCATCTTAAGGAAAGATTGGTATAATAAGCCCATTTAATCGAATAAACAGAAAAGTTATGTCACAATCCACTTATAATGCAGTTGATATTGAGGTCTTAAAAGGGCTCGATCCTGTTCGTCATCGTCCTGGAATGTATACTGACACAGCTCGCCCCAATCATTTAGGGCAAGAGGTGATTGATAATAGTGTCGACGAGGCTATTGCTGGTCATGCTCGCCAAGTGAAAGTTACCCTTTATGAAGACAATTCACTTGAGGTTATTGATGATGGTCGAGGTATGCCTGTTGATATCCATCCTGAAGAAGGCGTACCGGCTATTGAACTATTACTTTGTCGCTTACATGCTGGAGGTAAGTTCTCCAACAAAAATTATCAATTTTCTGGTGGTTTACATGGGGTGGGTATCTCTGTTGTCAATGCCTTATCCAAACGCGTAGAAGTCACTGTAAACCGTGATGGACAAGTTTACCAAATCGCCTTTGAAAATGGTGATAAAGTCGAAGATTTACATGTAATTGGCACCTGTGGCAGACGAAATACTGGTACAAAAGTACGTTTTTGGCCTGATGAAAAATATTTTGATTCACCTCGCTTCTCAGTACCTCGCTTAACTCATTTGCTTAAAGCGAAAGCTGTACTTTGCCCGGGACTAGAAATTATTTTTAAAGACAAAATTAACAGCTCTGAGCAACGCTGGTGTTATCAAGACGGTTTAAAAGATTATCTGATAGAGTCAGTTAGTGGTTACACACTATTACCGGAACAACCATTTACTGGTAGCCATACGGGTGAAACAGAAGCGGTTGAATGGGCATTACTTTGGTTACCAGAAGGTGGTGAATTGTTAACTGAAAGTTACGTTAACTTAATTCCTACTGTGCAAGGTGGTACTCATGTCAATGGTTTGCGTCAAGGATTACTTGATGCCATGCGTGAATTTTGTGAGTTTCGTAATTTATTACCACGTGGTTTAAAATTGACCGCCGATGATATTTGGGAACGCTGTGCCTATGTGTTATCAGTAAAAATGCAAGAACCGCAATTTGCTGGTCAGACCAAAGAACGTTTATCATCAAGACAAAGTGCAGCTTTTGTTTCTGCTATTGTTAAAGATGCATTTAGCCTGTGGTTGAATCAAAATGTACAAATTGCCGAATTACTTGCTGAGATGGTAATTTCGAGTGCTCAAAAACGCTTAAGAGCATCCAAAAAAGTTATCCGTAAAAAACTAACCAGTGGTCCAGCTTTACCGGGTAAACTGGCTGACTGTGCATCACAAGATTTAAGTCGCACCGAACTATTTTTAGTCGAAGGTGATTCTGCCGGCGGGTCGGCTAAACAAGCTCGTGATCGTGAATATCAAGCAATTATGCCGTTGAAAGGTAAAATATTAAATACTTGGGAAGTCTCATCTGACGAAGTATTAGGATCGCAAGAGATTCATGATATTTCAGTAGCTATTGGTATTGATCCTGATAGTGATGATTTAAGTCAATTACGCTACGGTAAAATCTGTGTTTTAGCCGATGCTGACTCAGATGGATTGCATATTGCCACGTTACTGTGCGCACTATTTGTTCGTCACTTTCGAGCCATGGTTGAACATGGACATATTTTTGTCGCCATGCCACCACTGTATCGTATCGATTTAGGCAAAGAAGTTCATTACGCCCTTGATGAAGAAGAAAAAGAAGGGATTTTAGATCAGCTTAAACGTAAAAAAGGTAAGCCAAATGTTCAACGTTTCAAAGGGTTGGGTGAAATGAATCCATTACAACTTCGCGAAACCACAATGGATCCTAACACCCGTAGATTAGTTCAGTTATCACTAGATAATGCCGAAGAAACAATGGCATTAATGGATATGTTACTGGCGAAAAAGCGCGCCGAAGATCGCCGAGAATGGTTACAAGAAAAAGGTGACCAAGTTGAACTTGATGTCTAATATACAGAATAATTTAGAGGAACAATAATGAGTGAAATAACTCATGACGGAGTAGAAGTTCAGTCGCTACGAACATTTACCGAAAGCGCCTATTTAAACTACTCAATGTATGTCATTATGGATCGCGCATTGCCGTTTATTGGCGATGGCTTAAAACCAGTACAACGTCGCATTGTTTATGCAATGTCAGAATTAGGGCTAAATTCGCAAGCTAAATTCAAAAAATCAGCCCGTACTGTCGGTGACGTTTTAGGTAAATACCATCCTCATGGTGATAGTGCCTGTTATGAAGCAATGGTATTAATGGCGCAACCGTTTTCTTATCGATATCCATTAGTTGATGGGCAAGGAAACTGGGGGGCACCCGATGATCCAAAATCATTTGCTGCAATGCGTTATACTGAATCACGTCTCTCAAAATATGCTGAATTATTGTTAGGTGAGTTAGGACAAGGCACCGTTGACTATACGCCAAATTTTGATGGTACATTACAAGAGCCAAAAATGTTACCAGCTCAATTGCCGAATATCTTATTAAACGGTACTACCGGTATTGCGGTAGGTATGGCAACCGATATTCCACCACATAACATTCGTGAAGTGGCGAATGCAGCTATTATGTTAGCTGATAATCCAAAAGCAACACTTAGCGAAGTGATGGATCATATAAAAGGCCCTGACTTCCCAACAGAAGCTGAGATTATCACCTCTCCGGAAGATATCGCCAAAATTTATAAAACTGGCCGTGGCTCAATACGTATGCGAGCAGTTTGGAAAAAAGAAGATGGCGACATTGTTATTACTGATCTGCCACATCAAGTTTCTGGTGCTAAAATTTTAGAGCAAATTGCTAGCCAAATGCGCGCTAAAAAACTACCGTTAATTGAAGACTTACGTGACGAATCCGATCACGAAAATCCGACTCGTCTGGTTATTGTGCCACGTTCTAATCGTGTAGATCTAGAGCAAGTAATGAATCATCTATTTGCCACTACTGATCTAGAAAAAAGTTATCGTGTTAATATGAACATGATTGGACTAGATAATCGTCCATCTGTTAAAGGATTGGTTGAAATCCTAACTGAATGGTTAGAATATCGACGCATTACCGTAACCCGTCGCTTAAATTATCGCTTAGATAAAATACTAAAAAGACTACATATTTTAGATGGTTTATTAATTGCCTTTCTAAATATTGATGAAGTGATTGAAATCATTCGTCATGAAGATGACCCAAAAGCAGAACTAATTCAAAGATTTGCCTTAAGCGAAACACAAGCTGAAGCTATCTTAGAATTAAAACTCCGCCATTTAGCTAAACTAGAAGAAATTCGTATCAAAGGTGAACAAGCCGAACTGGCTAAAGAGCGAGATCAACTGCAAGCATTATTAGCTTCACCAAGAAAGTTAAGTAATTTAATCAAAAAAGAGCTACAAGCTGATGCTGAAAAATATGGTGATGAACGTCGTTCACCAATTGTCGAGCGCAGTGAAGCCAAAGCAATTACTGAACAAGAGTTAATCCCTTCTGAACCAGTTACAATCGTATTATCAGAAATGGGGTGGGTCAGAGCTGCTAAAGGCCATGATATCGATCCTGTAGGATTAAGTTATAAAGCAGGTGATAGTTTTAAAGCCGCAGCAAAAGGTAAAAGTAATCAACCTGTGGTATTTATCGATTCAACTGGTCGCAGTTACGCTATTGAGCCAAGTACATTACCATCAGCTAGAGGACAAGGCGAACCTCTTACTGGTAAACTGGCATTACCAGCTGGAGCAACCATTGAACATGTATTGATGTCAGGCAATGAACAACAAAAATTCTTACTTGCATCGAGTGCTGGATATGGTTTTATCTGTCAATTTAATGATTTAATTGCGCGCAACCGTAATGGTAAAGCAGTGATTAATTTATCTAAAGATGCAGATGTATTAGCACCAATAGAGATTTTATCAGAGGAAAGATTGCTGTTATCAATTACTAAAGACGGAAGAATGCTGATATTCCCAGTAAAAGATTTACCAGAATTATCTAAAGGTAAAGGCAATAAAATTATTTCACTCTCTGGTAGCGATGATAGCCTAGCTTATATGATGTTGATAACACCAGAAACATCTATAACTCTATATGTTGGTAAACGCAAACTTACACTTTATCCAGTTGATTTACAAAAATTTAGAGCGGAGCGTGCTCGTAAAGGCACATCATTACCACGTGGATTACAAAAAATAGATCGAATTGAGGTAAACGAATAATATGTCTTTTATCTGGTCCATTATTACCGGTTTAATACTGAGTTCAGTATTAAAATCCGGATGGGGATTTATACTGGGATTATTTATTGGCCCAATGCTATATCAAGCATTTGGCAATAAATTGACTGAGAAAAGGACACAATCTAATCCAAACTTATACTTAACGGTTGTTTTTGAAGTATTAGGGCATTTAAGTAAAGCTAAAGGGGTGGTTACTCGCGATGATATTAATCTTGCTCGGCAAGTTATGGATCGACTTGAACTTGATGCGACAAGTCGTCAATTAGCGCAAGAATCATTCAATCGTGGTAAAGCGAGTGATTACCCACTTCGATCGCGATTAAGTGAGTTATATCACCAATATCGTTATCGACGTAACGTCTTAAATATCTTTTGCGAACAATTAATACAAGCTGCTTTAGTTGATGGTCATTTAGATGACAAAGAGTCGGAGATTCTTTTCATTGTTGCCGATGAGTTTCGTATTCCAAGGCCACAAATGGCAATATATATTCAAATGATGATGGGAAGCTTTCATTTCCGTCAAGAATATCAGTACAATCAACAAAACAGTCAACATCAATATCAACAAAATCATAATTATAGTGATTACCAAAGCAGTACTAGACAATCGGACTTAGCAAATGCTTATAAAATATTAGGAATAAATTCATCTGCTGAAATTTCTGAAATTAAAAGAGCCTATCGTAAATTAATGAATGAACATCATCCGGACAAATTGGTATCCAAAGGCTTACCAAAAGAGATGTTAGAAGCAGCCAAAAAGCGAGCACAAGAAATTCAAGCTGCTTACGATCTTATAAAATCATCACGTGGATTTAAATAGAGATTACTATATATGATGCATTGGCGCTCGATTATAAGAATTATCGGTTTATTAATATCACTATTGTCACTATTTATGTTAATACCTGCACTTGTGGCGTTAATATATCGTGACGGTGCCGGTGCTATTTTTGTTCGTTCATTTTTTGCAGCATTAATTTTAGGTGTGTTATTGTGGTTTCCTAATCGTCATCAACGCCATGAATTAAGTACTCGAGAAGGCTTTTTCATTGTTGTATTATTTTGGGTCGTTTTAGGCACTATTGGCTCATTCCCTTTCCTGTTTGATAATCATATCAATCTTAATTTAACCACCGCTTTTTTTGAGTCTTTTTCTGGATTAACGACCACTGGTGCCACCACTATTGTAAATTTGGAGCATTTACCCAAAGCAATACTTTTCTATCGTCAAATGCTGCAATGGTTAGGTGGTATGGGTATCATCGTACTTGCAGTCGCAATTTTACCACTATTAGGGGTCGGGGGTATGCAGCTCTATCGTGCTGAAATTCCTGGTCCGCAAAAAGATAGTAAAATGCGACCACGTATTGCCGAAACAGCAAAGACCCTTTGGTCGATTTATATTTTACTTACCACCTTATGCGCAATAAGTTTATGGTTTGCAGGAATGGATATATTTGATGCAATTTCCCATAGTTTTTCAACGATATCTATGGGTGGTTTCTCGACCCACGATAACAATTTAGCTTATTTTAATAGTGCAACAATTAACTATATTGTTACCTTGTTCCTCATTTTGTCAGGATGTAATTTTGCCCTACATTTTGCTGCGTTAAATGGTATCTCAGTGAAAGTGTATTGGCGTGATCAAGAATTTAGAACCTTTATCTTTATTCTGCTTATCTTAATTATTCTCTGCGCTTTAGTGATCTATATTTATCAACCACAACGCCATCTCAGTATCGACAAAATTATTCTACAAGTCGTGTCTGTTTCAGCAACAGTAGGCTTTACCGTTGACGATATTAATACTTGGCCATCGTCATTACCCATCTTTTTATTATGTGCTTCGTTTATTGGTGGCTGTGCTGGTTCTACTGGTGGTGGATTAAAAGTTGTTCGGGTACTGCTACTATTTATGCAAGGTTCACGAGAGTTAAAACGACTTATTCACCCTAATGCAATTTATACCTTAAAACTCAATAATCGTGTTGTACCAGAACGTATCATTGAAGCGGTATGGGGATTCTTTTCTGCCTATGCATTAGTATTTTTAGTGAGTTTGTTTATTATTATGGCAACAGGAATTGACGCAACTGACTCATTTTATATCGTTGCTTCATCGCTAAATAATTTAGGCGTTGGCCTTGGTAGTGTCAGTGATAATTTTGCTCATGTCAGTGATATGGTGAAATGGGTCATGGTCGTTGACATGTTATTTGGTCGACTAGAAATATTTACTTTATTAGTTTTATTCACGCCAACATTCTGGCGAAGTTAATTTTTACGCCTAATAAAGGCTTTTAATCAACAATTTTCCATAAAATAGTCAAAAATTTAAATATTTTATTGATTATTTTGCTAATTACAGACAGAATTACTAAGCAGCATGTGCTGTGATCATTAGAGGTAATCACCTGACATATGGAATGGATCATGGATCCTACAATCTGGATTGGTTTATCCACTCTAGTTGTACTTGAAATCGTCCTTGGCATTGATAACATTGTTTTTATTGCCATTCTTGCCGAGAAACTTCCGCCTCAACAACGAGATAAAGCACGCATTACAGGCCTTGCTTTTGCATTAATAACCCGAATATTGTTATTAATGTTTACTGGCTGGTTAGTTACTCTCACCACCCCACTATTTTCTATATCAGGTATTAGTTTCAATGCTCGGCAATTAATTATGTTGCTTGGCGGAATATTTTTGCTGTTTAAAGCGACAATGGAACTCAATGAGCGTTTAGAAGGTGCATCACACGAGGATGGCAAACCGAAAAAAACCTCACATTTTTGGACTGTTGTTGCGCAAATCGTGGTACTTGATGCCGTATTCTCACTTGATTCAGTCATTACTGCAGTGGGAATGGTTGACCATATACCCGTTATGATTATCGCAGTTTGTATCGCCATTGCGATTATGATGGTGGCAAGTAAACCATTAGCCTATTTTGTTAACTCTCATCCAACGATTGTTATTTTATGTTTAAGCTTTTTATTGATGATTGGCTTTAGTTTGGTTGCCGAAGGTTTCGGTTTTGTCATTCCAAAAGGCTATTTATATGCAGCTATCGGCTTCTCAATTATGATTGAATTCTTTAATCAACTAGCCATATTTAACCGTCGAAAAGCATTAAACAAAAAACCTCTACGCGAACGTACCGCCGAAGCTATTTTACATTTACTTAAAGGCGATGCTGAAGAAGATCCCGATAGCCATACCATTGATGTGGTATCTGATAATAATAAAAAAAACTCAGTATTTAATCATCAAGAATTAAACATGGTTGAGCGAGTATTAGGTTTAGCTCAACGTTCAGTAAGCAGTATCATGACATCTCGATTAGATGTTGATATGGTCAATATCAATGATGATCGAGAAGTAATATTAAAAGAAATTTTTGACAATCCTCATTCACGTTTAGTAGTGACTGATAATGCTTCAATTGATGAACCATTAGGTATCATTCAAGTTAATGATCTGTTAAAAGATATTTTACAAAATAAACAACCATTTGATATTAATTCATTAATCAAACAACCATTAATTTTTCCTGAAACAGTATCTTTACTTGTAGCACTGGAGCAATTCAAAAAAGCCAAAACTCACTTTGCTTTTGTGGTTGATGAATTTGGATCAATGCAAGGTGTGGTGTCAGTGACCGATGTTATTGAAACCATTGCTGGTGACTTTCCAACTGAAGAAGAAGAGATCGATGCTAAACATGACATCCAATGTTTAGATGATGATAGTTGGATTGCAAATGGCTACATCCCAGTAGAAGAATTAGTAAGATTTGTACCGATTCCGATTGATGATAAGCGAGAATATCATACCCTTGCGGGATTATTGATGGAAAAAGCCCAACATCTACTTAATGTTGGTGAAACTATACAGATTGGTGACTATCTTTTTGAAGTCGCCGAGATTGAAAGTCATCGGATTTTAAAAGTAAAAATTACTAAAAATAAATTAGATGTTTTGGCTAACTAATCCATTGATGATCAGCATGTTATCCAGTGTGCCATTAAATGGCTGAAAATTATGTTAACGCTAAGTTATAAGCATGATTGATCACTAATAAAATGCTATTTGTTATTTAGAATAACGCTTGACCAAAATAAATTACTGGCAATAATAGCGCAGTGTTTTTACGTTTTTTAAAGATATGAAGTAATCACTTTATATCTTTTTTATTTTTACCGTAAATTCACTTCGGTAAAAATAAAGATATAAAATTATATCAAAATGGATCACTATCAACCTAAATTGGGCTTTAATTTATGAATTCACTATTCGAAAAAATCTTTCAATTAAAAGAGAAAAAAACCACCCCTGGTACCGAGCTTATCGCCGGTTGCACCACTTTTTTAACCATGGTTTATATTATCTTTGTTAATCCTTCAATCTTATCTGCAACAGGAATGGATAAATCAGCAGTGTTTGTCCTAACTTGTGTTGTCACCGCTTTTGCGACAATTATGATGGGATTATTTGCCAATCTACCGATTGCTTTAGCACCTGCCATGGGGCTAAATGTCTTTTTTGCTTATGGAATATGCGGTGCAATGGGCTATTCTTGGCAAGTTGGGATGGGAGCGATATTTTGGGGCTCATTGGTCTTTTTTGCATTATCACTATTTAAAGTCCGCCATTGGTTAATCGAACATATTCCACAGTGTTTACGCGCCGGTATTAGTGCTGGTATTGGCTTATTTATTGCTTTTATGGGATTCCAAAATATGGGTATTGTGGTCGCATCGCCAGCTACATTACTAACCTTAGGCAATATTTTGTCACTTAAAGTCTTATTAGGTTCGCTTGGATTTTTTATTATCGTTATCCTTGCTACCCGCAATTTTCATGCCGCCGTGTTAGTTTCTATTCTTGTCGTAACCCTACTAGCGCTATGGCTTGATCCAAATATTAGTTATCAAGGAATTGCAGCAGTTCCACCGAGTGTTGGCAGCGTTGTTGGCCATGTTGACCTTGCTGGTTCACTGAATATTGGTATCCTCGGGGTAATCTTTTCAGTAATGATTGTCAGCTTGTTTGATTCATCGGGTACTATTTTAGCTTTAACCGATAAAGCAGGACTTTCTGACGAAAAAGGTCGTTTTCCTAAAATGCGTCAAGCTTTATTAATTGATAGTTTCAGTTCTTCACTAGGTGGGTTGTTTGGTACTTCATCTGTATTAACTTACATTGAAAGTTCAGCAGGCATTTCAGTTGGTGGACGTACTGGCTTAACTGCAGTGGTGGTTGGCCTATTATTTTTAATGATGACTTTCTTATCACCTTTAGCACATTTAGTACCACCTTATGCCACATCAGGTGCACTAATTTTTGTTGGTATCTTAATGGTATCAAGTTTAATGAAAGTTAACTGGTCTGATTTAACGGATGCAACACCTGCATTTATTACCGCATTAATGATGCCATTTGCTTTTGCTATTACTGAAGGGGTCGCACTTGGCTTTATCTCTTATGTAATATTGAAAACATTTACTGGTAAATTTAAAGAATTAAACCTTTGTGTACTAGTTTTTGCACTATTATTTGCTTTAAAATTCATCTTTATTGATCATCATTAATTTTTCCCCTCATCGGTTAGTGCCGATGAGGTAACCCAATTGTAAAACATTATTATTAATTTACTAGTAATAACACATAAAAAAATAACTAATTCTTGATATTAGACCCCTCTTTAAACTAAGCAAAAACTTGACATTATAGCTATTGAGGTCTAGAATCTTGCGACCCAAAACTTATATAAATAGGCTTTGGGCTACAGTTATTAATTACGTATCTAAAAAGCAATTTTTAAATTTATTTTAATTAATCAGGAGCTTATTAATGGCAACAATTAATCAGCTGGTACGCAAACCAAGAGCACTAAAGGAAGCGAAAAGTAACGTTCCTGCACTTGAAGCATGCCCGCAAAAACGAGGTGTATGTACACGTGTTTACACCACTACACCTAAAAAACCAAACTCAGCATTACGTAAAGTATGCCGTGTACGTTTAACCAACGGTTTTGAAGTAACTTCTTACATCGGTGGTGAAGGTCATAACTTACAAGAACATAGCGTGATTTTAATCCGCGGTGGTCGTGTTAAAGATTTACCTGGTGTTCGTTATCACACTGTTCGTGGTGCATTAGACTGCGCAGGTGTTAAAGATCGCAAACAAAGCCGTTCTAAATACGGTGTGAAACGACCTAAAGCTTAATGGAACTCCGTTAAGTAAGGCCAAACTATATAAATTCCATATAACTCATTTGAGTTTTGGGTAAACCTGAAAATTTGTAACATATAAACGGAGTATTCCAATGCCACGTCGTCATGTTGTCGGTCAAAGAAAAATTTTACCTGATCCGAAATTCGGTTCAGATTTGCTGGCGAAATTTGTAAATATTTTAATGATAGATGGTAAAAAATCTATCGCAGAATCAATCGTATATTCAGCTCTTGATAAATTAGCTGAGCGTAGTGGAAAAGACCACTTAGCAGCTTTCGAAGTTGCATTAGATAACGTAAGACCAACTGTAGAAGTTAAGTCTCGTCGCGTTGGAGGTTCTACATACCAAGTTCCTGTTGAAGTGCGTCCTGTCCGTCGTAATGCACTTGCAATGCGTTGGATTGTAGATGCTGCACGTAAACGTGGCGATAAATCAATGGCATTACGCCTAGCGAATGAACTTATGGATGCTTTTGAAAACAAAGGTACCGCTGTGAAAAAACGCGAAGATGTTCATCGTATGGCTGAAGCTAATAGAGCGTTTGCACATTATCGTTGGTAATTTGAGCGCTTTTATAAGCCGCTTGAAATTAGACTGATAGCGCATATCTACTATCAGTCAACCTGAAAAGATATTTTATAAGCAAACGATTCTAAATAGAGGATTAATATGGCTCGTACAACCCCTATAGCACGCTACCGTAATATCGGTATCAGTGCACATATTGACGCAGGTAAAACTACGACTACTGAACGTATTTTGTTTTACACTGGCGTAAGTCACAAAATTGGTGAGGTTCATGATGGCGCAGCTACCATGGACTGGATGGAACAAGAACAAGAACGTGGTATTACTATCACGTCTGCAGCGACTACAGCTTTCTGGTCTGGTATGGGTCAACAATATGAACCACACCGAATCAATATCATCGACACCCCGGGACACGTTGACTTCACAATCGAAGTTGAACGTTCTATGCGTGTTTTAGATGGTGCTGTAATGGTTTACTGTGCGGTTGGTGGTGTTCAACCTCAATCAGAAACAGTATGGCGTCAAGCAAACAAATATAAAGTTCCACGTATTGCTTTCGTAAACAAAATGGACCGTATGGGTGCAAACTTCTTACGTGTTGTTGATCAAATCAAAACACGTTTAGCGGCAGTACCAGTTCCATTAGTACTACCTATCGGTGCGGAAGAAGGCTTTACTGGTGTAGTTGATTTACTTAAACGTAAAGCAATTAATTGGAATGATGCTGATCAAGGCGTTACTTTCACTTATGAAGATGTTCCAGCTGATATGGTTGAGCAAGTCGAAGAATGGCGTGCAAACCTAATGGAAGCTGCAGCTGAAGCAAATGAAGAGTTAATGGAAAAATACCTTGGTGGTGAAGAGTTAAGCGAAGAAGAAGTCAAAGCAGCGTTACGTGAACGCGTACTTGCTAACGAAATCATCTTAGTAACTTGTGGTAGTGCCTTTAAAAATAAAGGTGTTCAATTCATGCTTGATGCGGTAATTGAATACTTACCAGCACCAACAGATGTTCCTGCAATCAAAGGTGAATTACCTAATGGTGAAGCAGCTGAGCGTCACTCAAGTGATGACGAACCATTCTCATCACTAGCATTTAAAATTGCAACTGACCCATTTGTTGGTAACTTAACATTCTTCCGTGTTTACTCTGGTGTGGTTAACTCTGGCGATACTGTTCTTAACTCTGTTAAAGATAGAAAAGAACGTTTTGGTCGTATCGTTCAAATGCACGCTAACAAACGTGAAGAAATTAAAGAAGTTCGCGCTGGTGACATTGCTGCGGCAATCGGTCTTAAAGATGTAACAACTGGTGATACATTATGTGCTGAGAGCGCACCAATTATTCTAGAAAGAATGGAGTTCCCAGAGCCGGTAATTTCTGTTGCTGTTGAACCAAAAACTAAAGCTGACCAAGAAAAAATGGGACTTGCTTTAGGTCGACTAGCACAAGAAGATCCTTCATTCCGTGTTCACACCGATGAAGAATCAGGTCAAACAATTATTTCTGGTATGGGTGAGCTTCACTTAGAAATCATCGTTGACCGTATGAAACGTGAATTTAAAGTGGAAGCAAATGTTGGTAAACCACAAGTTGCTTACCGTGAAACCATTCGCAATGAAGTTGAACAAGAAGGTAAATTTGTTCGTCAGTCTGGTGGTCGTGGTCAATATGGTCATGTATGGTTAAGAATTAAACCATTAGAAGCTGGTGGCGAAGGCTACAAATTCAACAATGAAATTGTTGGTGGTGTGGTTCCTAAAGAATACATCCCAGCAGTTGATAAAGGTTGTCAGGAACAAATGAAAAACGGTGTTCTTGCTGGCTACCCAATTGTTGATGTTGAAGTCACTATCTATGATGGTTCTTACCATGATGTTGACTCATCAGAAATGGCATTTAAAATTGCCGGTTCAATGGCATTTAAAGATGGCTTCATGAAAGCTAAACCTGTGCTTTTAGAACCGATCATGAAAGTAGAAGTCGAAACTCCTGAAGATTATATGGGTGACGTAATCGGTGACTTAAACCGTCGTCGTGGTATGATCGAAGGAATGGAAGATACTGCAACTGGTAAAACAGTTAAAGCACAAGTTCCACTTTCAGAAATGTTTGGTTATGCAACTGACCTTCGTTCACAAACCCAAGGTCGTGCTTCTTACTCAATGGAGTTCTTGAAGTACAATGAAGCGCCAACCAATATTGCAACTGCAATTATTGAAGCTCGTAAAGCGAAATAATTATTTATATAAATAAAGTAACACTTCCCTAATAATAAATAGGGAAGTGATTTAATAAAGGAACATTAAGATGTCTAAAGAAAAATTTGAACGTACAAAACCCCACGTTAACGTTGGTACAATCGGCCACGTTGACCACGGTAAAACAACTTTAACTGCAGCTATTACTACTGTACTTTCTAAAAAATATGGTGGTC
>NZ_NAST01000025.1 GCF_002142215.1 Gilliamella sp. N-G2 | reverse complement strand
TATAATACTAAGTGCCATTCAATAGCGTTAACTACAAATTATGGATATTCCTTTATCTTTGGACATAATAATTTAAATTATTTCATTTGTACTCTGATTTTATGTAAATTATTATTAAGCTAAATAGGTTTCAATGGATACATACAGTTAATATCTATTATAGAATTTCAAAAACCCAGTTTCTCAACTTTTTTTGTACTGATTAAATTTTATTTGATTAAGTGCTATTTAAGGCGAGCATTTCCCACTATTGCAATTAGTCGGTATAATGCCTGCAATTTTATTATTAAGTGGATTATGCATGAAAACGCTATTTGACAAGCATTACACCTAGTTAGGAGTTATCAGCATTAAGTTTGTTCGTTTTTTAATCAGAAAATTTTGTCTTAGGTCGCCTACGCCCTAAGACAAAATTTTTGTCTATTTCCTTTAAAATAAATTTTGTTTCAATAGCAGAATACTATTAATTTTTATGGTGTCACACATACAGCACGATCAGAACGCCTTATCTTATTGACGATTTCCGGTTCTACAACACCAACGTTACCTGCTACGACATAATAACTTCCTTTATAACCATCGTTAGTTCCTTGATATTTACTATTAGTGTAATAACCATAAAAAGTATCCCAGTCAATTCCAGAATAACCACTACATTTAAATGCTCCTGAAGGATCATTGTTATACGAATTACTTATACATCCCCACTCATTAAATAACCCACCAATCCATTTATTACTACTATCACGATAACTAATTTGTCGACGATAAGCAGCTATATTACCAAGTCGGCCAACAATTCCCCCTAACCAATCATACTTCTCATTATTAGCATTGGTAAAATCATTTACATCTGGCACACGATAGCCACTACCTAATTGATCACAAAATGTCTTTGCTTGTGTATATGAATTTATTTTCACATTTGGTTGCACAATATACCAACGTTGTAATTTGAAACTATATAATAGTTTTGTTTTTGATTTATCTGCATAAATTTTAAAAATAGCAGGTTTAAAGCTTTTATTACTACTTAATCTATCAGGACCTTTTAATTTGACTTTCAAAAGTACACTTTTTTCACCTACTGAATTAAATTCCCCCTGCCAAATTGAAGTTGTTGGTGTAGTTAAACTTAACAATACACTAACATCACTACCATTTTCTGAAGTAATGCTCGAACCATTAGCTGCTATCACTTCATCGGGAGTAATACCAACTAACAATAAATAAAAATATAAACCATTTGATCCTGTAGTTGGAAAGTTCAACTCAGGTTGATATAAATTTTGAATTTCAAAACCTTTACTTGTTACCCAATCGGGTCCTTCAACATCAATATCATATTGAGACCATAAATAAGTACTTTTATCAAAAACTAAATTAGGTTGAGCATAGCAGGCATAAATACTTTCGCTATGAGGAGTAAAATAATAGATATGACTACCACCAACAAATTCGCTGCTATTAGGTAATCCATATAAAGTAGATAATTGACCTCCAGTTACCGAAATCGTTAATTTATAAGGACTACGACAAGGATTTAATTGACTATTAGGATTAAGACCAACTTTTTTAGTAATATCAGTTTTAAATGAATCTTCCCATTTTATATTCAAAGTGCCCGTTGCGGTAACTTTGTCATCACCATCATCATCCCCCCAATAATTATAAGGCGAAGCAATTAAGCTATTTATATCAATATTAGGATATTGACTATTACCGGTTGACAAAAGCGGAACATAAGTTTGAATACTTTTAAAAGAATCTATTTTTACTGGCAATTCTATTGGTTTTTTCTCGCTGGAATTATCTTGTGAGGCAGTAATTACTGTTCCGTCTGATAATTTTACAGCAAGTAATGTGTTTGCATCATTAGCTTTGGTAGTGCCATTATCAAATGTTAAATAAGGTTGAGAACCATGAATAGCTTCTGTGGTATAGGCAGTTAAAGCATGACTTTGGCCAACAATAAAAGCTAATGAAGCTATCAGTAAAGACAGTAATGGCTGGCTGGCTGGCTGGCTGGCTGGCTGGCTGGCTGGCTGGCTGGCTGGCTGGCTGGCTTCTAAACATATGTATTTTAACATATTTATCAATCCTTTGTAATATATTTTTCCGTTTTATTTAGAATAATAAAAGTATAGCAGTAAAAATTATAAATTATAAAGAACTTATCTTAATTTGACAAACTTAGCCTAAGGACTTTTTGTTAAGATATGTAAACAATTAAATTGAAATAATTATGATTTGTTGAGAAAAGAATTAAAAAATTAAGCAAAATAATAAGATCTATTTTTTGATAATAATTCTCATGAAAGCAAAAAAATTAGAGGATGTTTTACATTTACCAAAAATCCCTATCAACTTTTTATTCTAATTATATTAGATTTGATTAACTATTGTTTAAGTCAATCATTTCCCACTATTGCAATTAGTCGGTATAATGCCTGCAATTTTATTATTAAGTGGATTATGCATGAAAACGCTATTTGCCAGCACCTCTCGCGGGCTTGAAGAGTTATTAAAAAAAGAGTTAGAAAATATTGGCGCGGTAAGTTGTAAAGTGTCGCAAGGGGGTGTCTACTTTGACGCTGATCAATCAACCATGTACCAATCATTATTATGGTCTCGTTTGGCTTCTCGGATTCTATTACCCATTGCCGAGTTTGATATCTATAGTGACTTAGATCTCTATTCATGTGTGATGAATATCAAATGGTGCGATATTTTTGCGGTCGATAACTCATTTATCATCAACTTTGTTGGCGTAAATGACTTTATTCGCAATAGCCAATATGGAGCATTAAAGATCAAAGATGCAATTGTTGATCATTTTATGCGTCAAACTAATGAGCGCCCAAATGTTGCCAAACAAAATCCAGATATTCGTTTACATGCTTATCTAAACAAAAATCGAGTTAGCTTATCGTTAGATTTAAGTGGTGAAAGTCTACATCAACGTGGTTATCGTCAGCAAACAGGCCAAGCACCGTTAAAAGAGAACTTAGCTGCAGCAATTATTCTCCGTTCAGGCTGGCAAACAGATGAACCTCTTATCGATCCAATGTGTGGTTCAGGAACTTTACTAATTGAAGCTGCGATGATGGCCTCTAATATTCCACCTGGACTGTTACGTAAACAATGGGGATTTTTTGCTTGGCAAGGATTCAACCCGACGCTTTGGAATGATTTACTCTTTAAAGCTAAACATAATGTCCAAAAAACGAAAACCACTTTTATCGGTTATGACAATAATCCTATGGTATTAGAACGCGCCAAACAAAATGCTATCTATGCTGGTGTAGGTGATTTAATTACTTTTACTTTGCAGGACGTAACCCAATTAACCAATCCACTTGATCGTAATTTACATGGCATGATCATTAGTAATCCACCTTATGGCGAGCGGTTAGAAAGCGAACCGGCTTTAGTTGCTTTGCACTCAGCCTTAGGTCGACAAATTAAACAACAGTTTGGTGGTTGGCGATTATCGTTATTTAGTGGTACACCACAACTATTAGATTGTTTACAAATGCGGGCTGATAAACAATTTAAAGCCAAAAATGGGCCTTTAGATTGCGTACAAAAGAATTACTCAATTGCTGATCGCCAATCGGATCAGCCACTCATTAAGCAAAATTTACCCGCAGCCGATTTTGCCAATCGTTTACGTAAAAATTGCCAAAGATTTGAAAAATGGGCGAGCCAAGAACAACTTGAATGCTATCGTCTTTATGATGCAGATTTACCTGAATATAACGTGGCTATTGATCGTTACAAAGACAAAATTGTAGTACAAGAATATGCTGCACCCAAAAATATCGATCCACAAAAAACTCGACAAAGACTTTTTGATATTATCAATGCGACCATGTCTGTACTAGAACTAACCGCTGATCAGTTGGTACTAAAAACTCGCGAAAAACAGAAAGGTAAACAACAATATCAAAAACTCGGACAAAAACAGGATTATTTTTTAGTCCATGAATATCCAATTAACAATAAACAAACTCAGTTTTGGGTTAACGTAGTGGATTATTTAGATACTGGATTATTTTTGGATCACCGCTTAGCCAGAAAAATGATTGGCCAAATGAGTACCGGAAAAGACTTTTTAAATCTATTTGCTTATACAGGTAGTGCTACAGTTTATGCTGGTCTTGGTAAAGCTAAATCAACAACAACTGTTGATATGTCTCGTACCTATTTAGAGTGGGCTGATCGCAATTTAAAGCAAAATGGCTTAACCGGTAAAAACCATAGATTAATACAAGCAGACTGCTTACTTTATTTATCTCAAGCAGATGAACAATTTGATCTGATTTTTATCGACCCGCCGACATTTTCTAATTCTAAACGAATGAACGATACCTTTGATGTTCAGCGTGATCATCTAAAATTAATGAATGATTTAAAACGTTTGCTCAGACCAAATGGTATAATAGTATTTTCGAACAATAAACGTGGGTTTAAAATGGATGCCGATGGTATGCAAAAACTAGGGCTAACATTTCAAGATATCACCGATAAAACTTTATCGCTCGATTTTAAACGCAATAAACAGATCCACTGCTGTTTTATTGTTAAACATCAATAATAAATAAAATACCGCCGCAAGGCGGTAACTTCTTACCACTTATATTATTACTTAAATCAAATTGATCTTTGCAATCTACTATTGATTATTCTGTTTGTTTTAATTAATATGATAAAATAGTTAAATAACTAATGAACTATAAAACTATAAATCAAAAAAGCTAGTTTACACATAGGCCAATACATTAAACATATACATTGAAAGTCCTGTTTTAGCTAAGTATAGCAAAGCAAAAGGTTAATAAAATGCAAGAAAAAAAGGTCAATTCATCAGCTATTATTATTTTAACTTCATTAGGATTTTTCATGTCAATGATAGATTCAATGATAGTCACCACAGCCACTACTGCAATACGGAATAATTTTCAAATATCAGTTAATTTATTACAGTGGTTGTTGAATATTTATAATATAACCATAGCGGCATTATTACTTGTTGGTGTTTCACTAGGCGAAAAAATAGGCAGAAAAAAAGTCTATCTTATTGGTATCGCTATTTTCACTATCGCTTCCATATTTTGTGCTTTATCGAATAATATTATTGAATTAATCATTTCTAGAATGATACAAGCTGTTGGTGCTTGTGTTATGACGCCAATGTCAATGGCTATTTTAACCCATTCATTACCCACAAATATACGTGGAAAAGCATTGGGAATATGGAGTGGTATTGGTGGTTTAGCGCTTATTGTTGGGCCTGTTTTAGGTGGGTTTATTGTCGCTACTTTATCTTGGCAATGGATATTTTGGATTAATTTACCTATAGGTATAATAACAATCTATTTTGCCCATAGATTATTACCTGAAAGCAAAGGCAAAGAAGATAAATTGAACTTTACTGATTTTCTACTTATCACCATCTCTTCAGCGGGAATAATATGGTCATTATCAGAAATAACGACACAAACCTCGCACATTATAACGACTATTACCGGCTTATCTTGTCTAGTACTTGGTATTTTATTTATCATTAGACAAAAAATGACTACTACCCCTATGATTCCGTTGATATTATTTCATTCAAAAGTATTCACTAACGGTAATATCGCAACTTTTTTATTATATGCATCTATGTTTGGCGTATTATTCTTTTTACCTCAATATTTCTTAGTATTTGAAAAAACTAATCCACTGATGGCTGGGTTACAATTATTACCCTGGACAGCAACATTAGTAGTAATAGCACCATTTGCAGGCAACGCTGTAGATAAATTTGGTGAAAAGACTATTGCAACACTAGGATTGTTTTTACAGGGAATCGGTTATTTGCTAATTATTTTTTTAGTTAATTTAACTAATTCATATATAGCTATGGCAATACCTTTAATGATCGCCGGTATGGGGCTTTCAATGGCTGGACCAGCTCTGCAAAAATCAGTATTAAGTGCTGTTGAGCCAATATATTTAGGAAAAGCATCTGGAATATATAATATATTTCGCTTATTTGGCGGTGCCATAGGTACAACAATATCAGTAATTATATTCAATATTTATGGCGGAATAACTAATTCGCTAGCTTTTGCCCAAGGATTCGATGCGGTAATTATCACCACAGGAGTAATATCGTTATTAGGGATAGTTTTTTCACTCAAATTATCAACAAGGAATAAATTACAATAGTTAATAACCCTCTAGCATTAAATATAAGGTTAAATCAACATTTAAATATTTTAAAGACTATCAAAAAAACCTGTAACATATTTATCAAATGTTGATTTATTCAGTTCTATATATTTTTCTCTAGCACTTTTTCTTACATTAATTAATTCAGCTTGTTGTAATAACTTAAAATGATAAGTTCCCGAAGGTTTACTGATACCAACCGCTTGGCCTATTTCACCACAAATGACCTCCGTTCTTATGTTTTTTAAATATTTAATTATTTCAATTCTAACTGGATCAGAGAGTGCTTTGAAAATAAGCACCATTTTTTCATTTAGTTTGTTGTCAATTGAATTATTATTCATAATAGGTGTAGAGTTTAATTATGAGTGAAAACGATTATAGCATGTGATAAGTTTATTCACCTTAAAAAACTCCTTTACTAAACTTTTCTAGTTTGATGGATTTCGGGCGTTATAATTTTGGCTAATTTTAATCTACCTACACGGCAGTGAACTAGAACCCGATATACTATAAATGTTGTTGGCAAAAAGGCAAAGTCTATTTTTACCAATAAAAACCTTTTTTTGAGCTACCCTTCAACATATTGATTTTTTTGAAAATTTTATTTTAAGTCAAAAAAAAGGGTTAGTGATTGGTTATTTTAGATTTCAAAAACCCCTTTCCTCAAATTTTTATTCTTAGAAAGCCAATTATTTAAGTTTAGTCGATAAGTATTAACCTTAATCGCAATAATTGGCTAATTCGACAAGGTTTCCATCCGGGTCTCTTAGATATAGGCTTTTGATATTGCCTTTAGCACCATGTCGTTCAACAATCCCTTCTACAATCGGATAACCTTTTTTTATAATTTCTTTTTTTACGCTTTCAATATCGTCTTCAACAATTAAACAGAAATCTTGGCTTCCATATTCTGGGTGTAATGCCGCTGGTTGAAACTCGCCTTTTTGGGCATGAATATTGATTTTTTGATTACCAAAAACAAAGGCATGGCGTCCGTTGCGTTCGACATGTTTCAATTCTAAAATATCTTGATAAAATGCAATGCTTTTAGTGAGATCATGACTAGTAATGACAAAATGATCGATATTTTTAATTTTCATCAGTATCTATCCTTTCTAGCTAATCTAAAAAAAGAGTATATATTGAAACTATATTGATTATTTGATTTGCAATAATTTTATCGATTAAATAATTATTATAAAACTTAATATATGAATTAACAAATTGTTCAAACAAAACAAAATTTTTAAATATTATCTAAAGCTGTTTCTGATAAAAGAATATCAGACTTAATCCTGATATAAACTTTAAATGATTTTTTCAGATAATGTATACAGATATGAAGCCCGCTCTGTTTATTATCCCTGATAATTAAACCAAAATATTTTTTCATTATCTGACTTTGACAATTTTTCAAAACAATTTCAGTAATACCATCTCTATCAAACTTCATTATAGTAATATTATTACGGATAGGTACAACCAATTTTACTGGCATACTAAAAAGGGGCAAAAAAATACTTAAATTATTTTATTTATCCATCATGATAGGTTCAAATTGATATTCAGTTTTACCTGTTAAAAGTTGATCGATTTTATCCAAAAATTCTGCGACATCTTTATCTTTACGATCTGGCGTATTAGAGCTAAATAAATTGTTTACCATACTATCTAAACTAGCATTAATATAAATCTTATAACCAGGCCCATCATATTCTTGCATATTATAATATTCATCACTTCTTAAATATCTTTCAGGAATTAATTGAAAAAGATTATGATAACCAGTGTATTTACTGTCAGGCTCATTAGCTATGCAGCGACTAACATTATCGTTTCGAATACAAGTTAATGTTGCATATTTAACAATATAGTTTTCAGTTATTTCAAAGCGCATTCTTCCAACCGGTGCTTCCGGTGTTGAATCATAGATAATCATTCTTGCGTTATAAGTATCGAATATTTTGGCGTTAACAATAAAACTGGAAAAAATAAATAACCAACCCAAAAATATCTTTGTTTTCATTATTATTTCTATTCCCCCTTTTATTTTCTTACTATTAATTTTTAGTATTACTTTTTAGTGTATCGTAATAAAGTTGCATTATTTTGCTTAGAAATTCTTTTGTTTCATCATCATTATAACGATTAGTAATATCATCATGATAGCGATAAAAAAAATCATCAATATTGCGATTCACATCATAAAATTCCCATATATTGCAATGACCATCAGTAAAACAACCTTCTATTTTGAACAATGCAAAGAAATTATTATCTCCTCCACCATATTCCCTAAGATCAACAAAATTAGAGCCTGATAAAAATAAAGTTGGAAAAGCCTTAAAAATATTATATTTATCTCGGTACTGAATACTTTTACTTTTTACATCACATTCAAGTTCACTATTGATTAGATAACATTTTGTGAAAGGATATTCAGTTATTGAATCAGCTGTAATTGTATATAACAGCACTTCATTAAAAGGGTAAGCAATTAATTGATATAGATTAATTGATGTCAGGTTTTTTTTATCAAAAATTACTTTAGTCAATGGCGGGATAGTTTTCGGATGAAATTGATATTCACTTTTACCAGTTCGTATTTGTTTCAATTTATCATAAAAAAGTATCATCTCTTTATCATCAAACTCTCCATAATTCCATGAATGACAACGACCATCTACAATACAAATTTCTAATTTAGTTGTACCCATACCATCATATGACATTGGATTAATATAGTTTGATCTTATTAAATATTCCTCAGGAACAAATTTAAAAATATCATGATGTCCTAGATACTCTATATCCTGACCATCTATAGGACATTCTTTATCATTACAAAATCCATGAGGGATAAAAATTGAATCAGCGGTTATTTTAAGAATTAAGGATTTTTGAAAATCATAACCAAGAATATTATGAATAGTAATCGTCGAAATATCCTGACGATTAAATACGTCAGCATTTACAGAAAAACTAAATAAGATTAAAAAACTATAAAAAATATTCCTAAAGATCATAATTCTTATCTATCACCATTGATTCAACTTTATGTACAACTAACGTACAACTAACACTGATGTTTTCGCACCTCGTACCACTCCTGAGGCATTTGAACCCAGCAAGTGTGTTGAGATATTAGGGCGTCTTGAACCTAAAATAATAAGATCTGGTTCAATTTCTTCGGCTAGATGTAAGATCTCATCTCTTGGATTACCAAAAGCGATTGAAAAAGATAAATTTTCCTGTGGTAGATTAATTGTATCAATCAAACGATGTAACCACTGTTCTGTTTGTACAGTAGCTTGATCTTTAAACTCATCAAAACCAAATGAGTAAGCATTCACAATAGCCGATGCAACTGGTAAGGTATGAAAGAAGATAACTTGTGCATTAGATAATTTTGCTAGACACTCAACATGAGGGATCACTTTTTGAGTTAATTCATCTTCAAGCACATCAATCGGAACTAATATTTTTTTGTACATAACGCCTCCTCACAATATTTAAACTTGGCTTTACCATTTTATTGGTGAAGGCCAATGGTATTGGTTCAGTATGATACTAATTTTAAATGAAATCCAGTTGTTACATAACTATCCTAACGTGAATATAAAAGATTGAAATAATTTTTTTGCAAAATCATGACAGAGATCAACTATAGCAAACATTATTTATCATCATGACCTCAAAGTAACGGTAAAACAAACGATATTGTTATTTAGTCTTTACTTATTAGCTCAACATCAACCAATAAGCAATAAACGTCGTTTTCAGATGAGGAACGGGGTTTTTAAAGCTTAAAACATCCCATCATCTCTCCGAAATTGGTCATAAAACTAAAATTAATTAGCTTTAAATATAAAAGTTTATTTCTTGCTGAAAAGTCTGGTGAATCTTATTTAACGACATTAGCAAAGTGCTGACAACAAAGTGAGATTAGCATGACAAACAGGGAAGTTTGACAAGGCTGCGCTTTGTATGGAACAAATACAGCCAGTGCGTTAACAGCGAACGATGGCGGAAGGAAGTCACAACGTGACCACTTGCGTGGTCGCCGCGCGAGTTGGTAAAGAGGGTTCGCGCAAACCCTCTTTACTCAGACGTAATCTCGGTATTGAAATAGCCATCAAACAACAAAACGTCCGAAACTCACCGAATAAAAAAATTTGAGGAGAGGGGTTTTTTAAGACTAAAATCCATCCGTTAAATCACTAAAACTAGTTATCTCATTAGCTAGGGCCAATAATTAAAGTTTATTTTGATAAATCAGTTTAGTGCTTCTCATTTAACGACATTAGCAAAGTGCTGACAACAAAGTGAGATTAGCATGGCAAACAGGGAAGTTTGACAAGGCTGTGCTTTGTCTGGAACAAATCACAGCCGGTGTGTTAACAGCGAACGAAGGCGGAAGGAAGTCACAACGTGACCACTTGCATGGTCGCCGCGGGAGTTGGTAAAGAGGGTTCGCGCAAACCCTCTTTACTTGGACGTAACCTCGGTATTGAAATAGCCACCAAACAATAAAACGTCTAAAATTCAATGAACAAAGATTTGTTGCAATTTCTTGCAGTTTAACTGATTTAGTAGTTAATAAAATTTATCGAAAACAACTGATTGATAAGCCATTGAGACAATAAACCCAAAATCAAACTGACCATCGTTACTGGATAGCTTTATAACACAACTGACAGTTGATTATTGCGGTCATATCGGTTTTAATGCTCATCTTTCCCCATGAATCTTAAGAGAATAGTTGCAATGAGAATTATCTTAGCATCGACATCGCTATCACGTAAAAAAGTATTGGAAAAATTAGCCATTCCGTTTGAGTGTGTACCACCCGTTTGTGATGAAACGCCTTTGCTAAATGAAAGTGCACAGCAATTGGTGGTGCGTTTAGCTAATGCCAAAGCACAGTCGTTAGTGGCTAATTATCCTGATAGTTTGATTATTGGTTCTGACCAAGTAGGTGTATTGGATGATCAGATTGTTTGCAAACCACATACCATTGAAAATGCCCAACAACAATTGAGAAATAGCAGTGGCAAAGCGTTTTACTTTTATACCGGAATGACCGTCATTCATACTAGTACTGGCCAATCGCAAACAATTTGTGAACCGTTTAAGGTTACTTTTCGCCAGTTAACTGATGCAGAAATTGATGCTTATATCGCTAAAGAGATGCCACTACAATGTGCTGGTAGTTTTAAATGTGATGAATTAGGTATCACCCTTTTTGATAAGCTTGAAGGTGATGATATTAATTCATTAGTTGGATTACCGCTGATAAAGTTAAATAAAATTATGATCGATATGGGCTGTAATCCACTACTCTTATAATTAATAATAAAGCTATAAAGGTAATTTAATTAATCAATTAATCTACCCGAAGACATTTTTAACGTTCTTTGGCTATAATTTGCTACATCATTATCATGAGTAACAATTAATAGTCCTGTACCTTGTTGGTGAATCTCGGTTAATAACGCCATAATTTGTGCAGAGCTTTCTTCATCAAGATCGCTGGTAGGTTCATCGGCAATCACTAATTGTGGTCGACAAATCAGCGCACGTAAAATAGCAATTCGACGCATTTCTCCTCCCGACATATTCGCAGGATAAGTATCTTTTAAGTAGCAGATTTTAGCCTTTTCAAGCAGATCCAGCGCATAATTTAAACTAGATTGGTTTTCCCGTTTAGTTAAATAAAATGGTAATCGAATATTTTCCAGTGCGGTCAAATTGGGTAATAAACTACTACCTTGTGGAATGTAGCCAATATTTTGATTACGAAATGCTGATACCTGCTTATCATCAAGTTCAAATAAGTTGGTACCATTAATGGTAATTTTACCTTGAGTCGGGGTCAATAACCCAGCAATCATATTAAGTAACGTCGTTTTACCACTGCCTGATTTGCCCATAATACTGATAAAATCGGTTTGTGCCATTGAAAAACTAACATTATTTACCGCTGAGAAATGTTGCGAACCACGTTGATAATCTTTGCGAAGGTTTTTGACATCCAATAACATTATTCACCCTCTCTTAGTGTTTGATAAGTATCAAATTTAGTCAACGACAATGCCGAATAAATACTAGACAGTGGACCAATAATCAACGTCAACATAAATACCATTAATGCATAAATTAATCCGTCAGTAATGGAAATGTTCATACATGGCAAACCTATCGACTGGCAAATCAATAAGCTAAAGGCATAAATTAATACACCAGCGATCACAATACCTGCAATGCCACCTAAGGCACTAATAATAAGTGATTCTCGCAGTAACATTTTGACCAAATCACTACGAGAAGCGCCTAAAATACGTAATAGACTTATTTCACGTTTACGTTCATTAAGTGATGATGAAAATATCACAAAGATGACAATAATTGCCAGTACCCAGAAAATTGCCGATAAACTATAGACAATAGTTGAAAAACCATTTAGCCACTTGGAAATATTACTTAACATGCCTTTGGTCATCACAAAATCAATATTGTAGTCAATAGCATATTTCGGCATCATCTGATTAACAACATCTTTAGGCTGATAATCAGGATCGACTTTAACAAAAATTGATGATACATAGTTAGCAAAGTGTTCAGTATCGCCTTCAATTAGGTTCGCTTCTTTCATCAGTAACTGTGCTGTCGGGATTGTCATAAATACAGAGGTATCAAAGCCCATTCCGGTACTATCCATTTTGGCTGCGACTTTAAATGGATGATTAAAAAACTTAATTTCATCACCGACATTGGCCGTAATTTTGCTACCAACAACAACCTGATTATTGTTCAATGGTTGGTTTAACTGCGTTTGCAACCAAGGTTTGATCACAAAATCACTTTGCTGATCAAAACCAATTAGTTGTACTTTAGATGTACAGCAACCAGCATTCAATGAAGCGATAAATAGTTGGGGGGAGACAGCTTTAACCCCTTTGATTACTTTAATTTTATCAATCAAATCTGCTTTTAGATAAAAACTGCTTGGTTCACCACGTAACAATGCAACTTCAAGATTTTTTTCATAACCGTAAGGTACAACAAGAATATCCGCGCCTAAACGATTAGCCATACCAGAAATACCTAAACTCAGATTTTTCATTAACACGCTACCGCCAAATAGCGTAGCGGAAAACAGCATAATAATGATAATCAAACAACAACTCCGAAATGGTCGTCTTTGAATGTTTCGCCATGCTAAATTTGCTATAGTAATCGGTTTTTCTTGCATGTTTTAGTTCTCGTTTTCTATATCTTGTTGTATTAAGGCTGATGTTGACTAATGTTGATTGTTGATACTTACTTAATACTGTTTATCTTATTTGTTTATTCACTTGTTTATTCAAATAGAGCACATTGCTAATTGCTGCAATTACTAAAACGATAGCTAATAAAATCAGTGCAGGTTTGGCACCCATATTACAACGCATCATCTCATTGCCACAGACACCGATTAAAATAGTTGGAATAGCTGCCGCTAAAACTGCAGTGCAAGCTAACGCCATACTCAATCCAATACGGACAAATAGTGAGCGACTAAATAGTACTAACGCACCAATGGCAATCACTAAACTACCAATACCAATTTCTGCCCTTGCAGTCCAAAAGCATTTCATGATTTTACCTGGAGTTGAATGCATATGCCCATCCCCTGCCATCGTTGTAGCAGGTATAGCTTGCGCATCAGGTAACGGGCAGACAGGTAAAATATAAAGCGGAAATAAAATAAGTAGCGCCCCGATGAATATAAACAATACAGATGAAACAATGCGATTTTTCATAAATATAGACCCTTTAATCATTAATTATTGATAATACTTGCTACCTTACCATGTTCAAGAACCACCGTAGTCTGCGCATGTTTTGATACTTCAGGCGAATGCGTAACAACGATGATTGTACTTCCTTCTTCGTGAAGTTGATGTAGTAAGTTCATAACCATTGCTTCATTACTTTCATCTAAGTTACCAGTTGGCTCATCAGCTAAAATCAGTTTTGGATAATTAATTAATGCTCTAGCAATACAGACCCTTTGCTGTTCACCACCAGATAATTGGCGCGGTAGATGTTTGGCCCGTGCCGCAAGTCCAACTCGTTCTAATGCTTGTAAGGCTTCTTTTTCATCTACCATACTGTGATAATATTGCGCCACCATTACGTTTTCTAATGCAGTTAAATAGGAAACAAGATGGAATTGTTGAAAGATTAGACCAATCTTATCACGGCGAATTTCCGTCAGCTGTGGTAATGACAACTGGGTGATATCTTGTCCATCTAAAATCACAGAGCCTAATGACGGTTTATCCATACAACCAATAATATTCATTAAGGTTGTTTTACCACTGCCTGATGGTCCCATAATAGATAACCATTTACCCTCTTCAACGGTTAAGTTAACTTCAGACAAGGCATGTAATGAGCCATAGATTTTAGAAACATTATTCACTTCGAGCATATTCATACTTTACTATCCTATTCGCCACGTAAAACTAATGCTGGTTCAACTTCAAGTGCACGTTTTACTGGAATCAAACACGCAATAATGGTTACCACAGCCGAAATAATAATCGTTGTTGGTATTAAATAAAATTCAATAACAATTGATCGCCCAAATACATTAGCACTGATTATTTGAGCAAAGATCAGACCACAAATTACTCCAATCACACCACCGACAATACCTAAAATTAATCCTTCGGCTAAAAATTCTTTGGCAATACTTTTGTTAGTTGCACCAATAGCTTTTTTCAGACCAATCTCTTTACGACGCTCCATAACGACCGTCATCATAGTGGTGGCAACACAGATCATTGTCAAAATTAACACCACCATTGTGACCAAATAGAGTAAAGATGACAGTTTACCAAGCACCGATGCTTCCGATTGTGTTACCCATTTTATAAGATGGGGTTCGACCGTGCTGGAATTATCTTTAATGGTTTGAATATAGCGCTGTAACTCATCTTGCGTTGCCGTAATACTTATTTCGACCACTTCGGCTTGATTGTTTTCTTCGAGTAACGTTTCAAGATCATTGAGTTCAATAAAGATAAAGTTATCCTCAGCTCGACCGGTTTTGACGATGCCGGTAATAGTTAATTCTTCATCGAAACGCGAATTTTGTTTAGATTTTCCTGAAATTGGTATGGTACTACCAATGCTAAGCTTAGCAAAATGGGCAATATCGGTACCGATCATAATTTCATTTGGATTTTTCGGCACTTCACCTTCTATTTTCCAATAAGGGCTAGTATTGATAACTTGATCAAACTGGGTGCCGACAATGGTATAAGGCTGTTGATTACTGCGGATAGAGTCATAACGAAATGGGGTAACCCCTAATACCTTATCTTGCGGTAGTAAGCTAACGGCTTTTTTTACTTCGGTCATTGGCATGGTAGGTTGATTATTAGCCGGCATCAACAGCAGATTGGCACCATAAGAGCGAAACTCTTGTCCCATTTGTCTTGGGATATCATAACAAAGTGTAACCATACCAAGTAAAACGGTTGCTCCTATCGCTACACCGAGTAGAGCAATAGCAATCCGGGAACGACGGCGAATTAACGAACTAAGCAGCGTTTTTAAAATAAAGCGTTGATTTTTATTCATCATCATTTAGCCTCACTTACCGACCATGCAATACATCGGTTGGGCGTAAAAACATCATAATACGTAATGCCGGTAAGCTACCTAATAATGTAATCATGCTTACCATAATTAACACCAGTGGAATAATTATCATCTTAGGTTCAACAAACGAACCAAATACCGTTTGGCCAATAATTTGTGCAAAACCAAGACCGACAAAATAACCTACCATCCCCCCGAGTAAAGCAATAATCAAAATTTCAGTAAGGATTAACATCGCTACCGAAATATTTGTTGCCCCTAACGCTTTTAATAAACCAATTTCAGTACTACGCTCAATCACATTGGCAGTAACTAAATTGGATATTGCTAGCGCCGAGCAGATTAAGGATAAAACAGTTAACAATAGCATTAATAACTGCGTTTTTTGTAAGATTGATCCTTCTGATTCAGCGACTTGCATAATTGCTTTAACCCTAACATCGGGCATTAACTCCTCCAATTGATAGGCTATCGAACTGATATAAGCGGTACAGTACCATGTATCCCATTCGGTGCGAGATAAGCTATTTGGATCTTGTGCTGCTTTACGGGCTAAATCATTTTCGGGCGTGGTTAATGCACTCACCTCTACCCGTTCAACCAAACCATCTTTATTAGCCAGATTTTGCGCGACAGGAAGTGACACATAAAGCTCTGCATCTTCGATTCCTCCGCTATGGAAGATATTATTTACAGTTAAAGTAACTTTTTTATTTGTTAATGGTGAAATTAGCTCAAGGCTATCGCCTAGTTTCAGATTCAATTGCGTGGCAATAGTCTCACCCACCATGACTCCTTGCAAATTATCATCCTTCATAGTGTTGCCTTCAATTGACCACCATGACTTCATGGCTAACATGCCAGTGTCAACCTCATCACCAGTTGGAATAGTCAGATGTTTATTAAACCAAGTTCCAACGAGGGTAACTGGTTTATCATTAACTGTTACTTGTGTAGTAAGATAAGGTGCAAAATCAACAATATTATATGCCCAGAAGATCATCTTAATCTTTACTAAATCATCTTGCTTGATATATTGAATAGCAGCTCGGGTATCAGCATTATCCAGTTGATATAACTCATTAACCAATGCAGCCCCTTTGGGAACGATATTTAAGTTAGCACCGTAGGCCTTTAATTCTTGATTAACTTTATCACCGACATCAAACATTACATTCAACATGGCAGTCGCCAGCGACACACCTAAAGCAACGGTTAAGGCAATTAAAAATAGCTTCTTTTTTTGACGAACTAACACGCTAAGTAACATTCTACGAAACATATTTTCTTCCTTTTAAAACCATTTACTTAAAACGACTTTTTTCAGCTTCAAGATGCGTAGGTCGAATAATCATATTGCCATCTAAAATTTCATATTTAAGTGGAACGGGATTACAACCACCAGAAAAACCAATAGTCGCAATATTCATCACGACATCACATAAAATACAGACAACTTGATTTCCTCGTTGATAATAACCACTTGCCCCACAAATATCACAAGCATCAAAACCAACCCCATAGGCATTTTCGCTTTTCTTAATCACAATAAATCTTACTAATGTGCCATCGGTTGTTTTATAACCATAACGATGCAAATTGCCGTCATTAACTTGTTCTAATGGAATAACAATTAAACCATCAGCATTTGGCGTAACAGGTTCAGCAGGGGTGAGTTCGACCCCTTTTTCAAATATATAACGAGCACGAGTGACGGTATAGGCAGTAATAGCCACTCCCGCCATTAACAATAATGATGTACGACGATCACGGCGTAAGCTTGCTTTAAGTTTGCGTATTTGGGCTGGATTATTACCAACCAGCGAGGTGGTTTTTGCTTTGGCATATAATAAAACAGTGAGTAGTAATACCAACACCATAAAGATAAAAGTAAACAAGTTGACATGCGCTAAAATAAAAATCACCAAATCCATCATCCACTGTTGCGGTGAAATAAATCGTCTGACAATTAATATTTGTAGTAGATTAATGCCGTTTTGAATGGTAAAGATAATAATGGCAAATGTCGCAATCACCACCACCAATCGAGTTGATAACCTAGCGCAAAGGCGATAAATCAACCAGCCAATTAAACCACAAACTAATAGAGCAAAGCCATAACCAACCCATTTAAACAGATAATCATTATTGAATATTGACTCCATGCCAACATCAAATCCAAATGGGTAGAGTAAAATATTCGGTAAGCATTGAGCTGTAATCAGCCCTATAGCAACAACTGTTAATACAGCCAATAGAATCTTAATAACAGGTTGTTGAAACGAATTTCTGAGCGACCAGCAGATAAGCAATGGAATGACAATGATGCACCAAGGAATAATCACACTAAGGTCATAGTACTCTCGAACAGCAATACCGGTATTACGCTTTAAGATTGCATAAATGATTGCCGCCAGCATTCCCAATAAAAAACCAATGAAAAGATATTTTTTACCACTATATAGGTTTGACTGAACAAACACTGCACTAACAAGTGCCAATATGATCACAGGTACAAAAGTATTATCGGTAATACTGATAAGATATTGGAGCATAACGATTGCCTAAAGATTACAACGTATATTGGCGAGTTGTTATACTCGCCAATAGTTTAGCTAATTATTTATTGAGTTAACTCAATTAAAAATAATCATTACCATGCACGAGGGATGTAGTCAAAGTCCCAAGAAACCTCGATTGGTTTAGACCAGAAACGACCTTCAACACCAGTTTCTTTATCTACATGCAATAAATAACCTTGTTTTTCAGGGTTTTCGATTGTGAATGTAACTTTATATTTACCAGCACCATCTAACTTAATATTGTTACCATAGTGTGGGCCGTCTGATGCATTCATCGGCATAAAATTACCTTCGATAGTTTTGTCACTACCTTGTTTTTGAATTTTATATTTTACAGTTAAGTAAGGGACAAAATCACCTACACCAAAACCTAATTTATTACCTTCGGCAGCAGAAATATCGGCTTCGATATGCATATCTGATTTAGAAGCAGGTAAACCACCCATACCAGCAGGTTCCATATCTACAGGTTGGAAGTAAACCGCACCAATATGTAATGGACCAACAGTGACTTCTTCACCGATTGGAAACTCTTCAAAACCTTTTTCTTCACCTGGTGCTGGCGCAGCAGCATTTGCCATTGAAGAAAGTGCAAGTATTGACGAAATACCAGCAGAAATAATTAGTTTTTTCATTGAAAACTCCTTAATTTTTTTAACAACTTGTTTTACCCTTTAATAATTAATCAATAAACTAATGACTAATCAATTACAAATTACTGCCAATGTTTTCATTACTATTCAAGTTTAAATTACACCAAGAATAATAATATTATTTAATTTTTATGATATTTTTTGTAATACATAATAGAGAGCATCACGACAACTAGCATGACTAACTGTGGCACCAATGTTTCAACCGTTGGATAGATGCCTAATACCTCTACTGAATGGACAAAATCTACTGGGGTGACCGAAATAATATCCGCTTCTTGTAGCTCTTTCACACCACCACCGGCAAAGGCTATCGCCATAAGATACATTAATGCACTGGTACAAATAAAAAATGGTTTAAGCGGTAATTTAACACTGCCAAAGCGGATAACAATAAATACCAAAGTCAATACGATGGTACCAACACCTAGTCCATACCAAACCATATCCATGTGATCTTTAGCATCAGCTAACATAGCTTGATAAAATATGATCGTTTCCGCTCCTTCACGAAATACAGCTAAAAAGGCAGCAAACCCTAAAGCAAAACTGCTTCCTGTTGATACCGCACTTTGCACCTTACCTTCAACATAATTTTTCCATGCTTTCGATTCCGACTTAGATAGCATCCAGTTACTTATAAAGAACAGCACCACTGTTGCGAGTAACATGGCAGCACCTTCCATAATTTCTTGATTGGCACCACTTAAACCGACAATAGTATGCAAGGCGATAGCAGCCAACACGCTGGCAAACACCGCAAATAAACTGCTTAGATAGACGACTTTAAGCATTGGCTTATTATCTGAACGAACTAAATATGCAGAAATTGCCGCAATCACCAGTATTGCTTCTAATCCTTCACGGAAAATAATAATAAATGAGGCAAAGAAGACACTCCAGCCACTCTCTTTTTTACCATCTAACTCATTAGCATCTTCGTGGAGCATTTTCAGAATAACATCAATCTCAGTTCGCACAACTTTATTAGGCGCGCCTTGACTCATTAATCGTTTAATTTTAGCAAATTGGTATTCGGTATCAGTGCCACGTTTACCGGAAATATAAGACATTACCGCACGTTCAACGCCATGTTTTTCATAAAATCCAAAATAAGCATTGTTTACTCGATCTTTAGCAGCTTCGCTATCTTTCATGAAATAGATGTTATAAGCATCATTTAAAATGATATCCATTTCATCCACAATCGCATTCCAGCTTGCATACTTCTTTTCAGTTGCGTAAGAAGGGGTACTAAAAATCGCTAAACTAGCAATCAGTAGTAACATTAAAGTTAAATACTTTTTCACTGCTTACTCCTTATTTTGCTAACAACATTATCCCTATAGGTTTACTGCTTTCTGGCAATTGTAACGATTGACTAATAATGTCAGGCTTTATTGAATGGATGTAACGAGTGCTGAGTTTTAATGCTGCAGCAGACAAATAGACGTTTTGACTCATAGCACCAACGGCAATTTGACTAAAATCATTGGCTTTTTGTGCATCAAAATCATTGAGACTTGCACCATCAGCTACAAAAATAAGAATATATGGTGCTCGCTTAGTAAAATTTTGCATACCAATGTCAGCACGAATATCTTGCTTAGTTATCTCACGAAGATAGTGTCCTTCCCATTCATATAAAAAGGCACCTTTATCGCTAGCTACATAAAGACGAACATAAGGTTGTTTACCACTAGCCATTGGCACCGTCCAACCATTTTTACCTCGATTTAATCCCGTTGCCGACCAAAGCACGCTTGATAGTTCATCATCTGAGACCATCCCGGTTGGAAACCCTCCGCCTGAGGTTGAAGCTCGTTTTTTAAGGCTATCAAATAACCCCATGCCATCTTTCATTTGTGGCGTAGGTAAAGTGATATCGGCATAACTTATTGACAAACAAAATAAAGACATTGATAAAACAATTGTAACATTGCGTAACCAGCACAACATGGCGTAGACCTTAAAACAGTTGCAAATATTTGTTAGCTATCTTATTGCTAATGCTTCCAATTATCAACAACAAACAATAATTATTATCACTAAGGTGAAATAACTTAAGTAAGATAGTTGATAAAGTAGAAACGTACATTGACTGCGAAAGACTGGTTAATGTATTAACCAATCAATTCTGATTTTTATTTTTCTGTTTATTAAGTATATACTGGGACAATTTTTAAATTTTAAAGTAAAAATGAGTATTGATTGTTATGCCATTATCGACTTTAGTTGTTTTACCACTTTTTATATTAACCATTAGTTTAGCTTCGTTTTTTAAACAAAAAAAATGGCAACTATTCACCATCATTTTAATGACAGTTATTATTGTGATGGAGCTTACCTCAATTTATTTTAGTGGTGGATTTATTGATTATCAGTTTTACGTCAATCTGAACGTGAATGATATTATTGAAGGATTATTCATCTTTAAACTGCAAGCGCTATTGGTGATTGTGGTATTTTTGGGGTTAGTGTTTATCCTCAGTAAATTAGCCAACTGGTTTCGCCATAAATATAAATTACACTGGCGATTACTATTAGTCGTCATTGCCATTGCCTCAATTAGTTATCATAACGGCCCTATTAGTCGTGCTTATGAAATCTATCAAGTTACTTGCGCCCCAAAAGCAACTTTTGCCCAAGCGTTACAAAACTTAAATATGAATGATTATGTTGAAAAATCACAACTTGATAGCCAAAAAGGCAAAAATATAATTGTGTTGTCGTTAGAATCCTTCGAACAAGGATTTTTAGATTTTGCTGATATCACGCCAAATTTAAGACAACTCAAGCAACAATATACTTTCTTTGCTAATATGCCAATGAGTGCAGGTAGTACATGGACAACAGCTTCTATGTATACCTATATGACTGGTGTGCCATTTTTAATCGGAGAACACTCAACTTCACCATTAAAAGGTGCAAATACCACTCAATTAGTTACCTTAGGTGATGTGCTAAAACAAGCCGGTTATCAAACTCGCTATGTTATGGCTGGTCCAGAATTTGCAGGAATTGGCCACACCGCCGAAGTAATAGGCATGCAAGTCGTTTCAGAAAAAAATTATGTAGGCAAATATCCAAATGCACCATTTGGATTGTATGATAAAGATATATTAGACATTGCTAAACAGCAAATACAAGAGTTGCAAAATGCCGATAAACCCTTTGCGCTATTTATCTCAACTGTCTCAACTCATGCTCCAAACGGTTTTAATGATGAGCGCATGACATCAGTAATCAGCCCAAAACAAGATAATATGTCTTTTGTGGCCGCTTCGCTCGATTATAATTTAGGGGAATTTATTAACCACCTAAAACAGCAAGGTATATTGGACAATACTGTGTTTTACATCTTCCCTGACCATTTAATGATGGGGGCTGGTACCGAAACGGTGAAAAAGTTATCAGAAAAAGAGCGCAAACTCTATTTGTTAACCAATGCAAATGTTGATGATTTACAAAAATCACCTAATCAAAATATTTATCAAATTGATTTACCGAGATTGATTCTAAATGGTGCACAAATTAGAACCAATGCAAAATTTTTAACCGATTACTTAAGCGGTGAAAACCTTGATAAAAAACAATTTATAGAACAACATAAAGCAAACATTGCAACCTTAAATAATGCAGCTCAAAAGTAGTGTATAAATGACAATTGATTCTTTAATTTTAGTTATTACCATTAGCTGTTTAGGCATGATATCCCCAGGACCAGATTTTTTTCTCGTCTTAAAAAACAGCTTAAGTTATAACCGAAAAATGGCATTAATGACCTGTTTAGGGGTGATAAGCGCGATTGCCATTCATATGAGCTATTGTGTGGCAGGTATTGCGGTATTAATCACCGCCACCCCGTGGCTGTATAATGCTTTGCGTTATGCAGGCGCCACTTATCTGCTATGGATAGGTATTAAAGCGTTATTAGCTAAAAGTAGTGCTACCACTTATGTGAGCAAACAAGCTCAGCAGATTAATGTCACCGCAAAAACGGCATTTATGCAAGGGCTATTATGTAACTTACTAAATCCGAAAGCGACACTGTTTTTTCTGGCTATATTTACCCAACTACTCAATGCAGACTCAACTTTAATGGATAAATTGCTCGTCGCATTTATTATTTGGCTTGAAGCCTTACTTTGGTGGCCATTGGTAGTATTTATCTTTCAAACCCAAATCGTCCAGCGACGTTATTTCAAACTTCAATTTATTATTGATAAATTATTAGGTGTAATATTGATCTTACTAGGGGTTAAAGTAGCGTTGGGATTTTAGGACGTCAAAAAAATATTCCACAATTTTTTATTTAGTAAATTTCAGAAATATTAATCAACTGTAATCCTTCCAAAATTGGAATAATATCAAAACAAATAAGGAATACATATCCTCTATTTGCAAACTAGTCTAATTATTCTAATACTTACTTATAAAACTATTTCCTACATCAGTTGAATATTTAAATTCTAAAAAATTATCTAATTAAAAACTCATAAGTAAAATAACATCATAAAATTTTAAATCTTTAATTATCATTTTTAAATTATAAATATCGATAAGACTGAGGAGCAACTATATTATTCCCTAGATAATTCAAAGGTTTAGGCTCTTCATACATAGTAACTTTACCAACAGCAATAGCAAAAGCTAGAGGTCTTTCATCGAAATACTCATCATAAAATCTTTTACTAACTCCTGCATATTTTTTAGTTTTTTCCCATATTAAACTCGGTTTATCTGATATTACGTGATCTATATCAAACTCTCCTACAACTTTTCCAATAGGCATTGTTGCGTAAATTACTATAGTCTTAACAGATTTTTTTTTGAACATATTTTTTCTAAATTCAAATCGCTTTTCACCAGATAAAATTTTTTCTGCAAATTCTGGTTTAATTGATAATAAGACTTTCATTAATTTCACCTAATTTCAAGATGTTATCAAATTGTTTTTCATTCAGTTTTAAGCAACTCCATCTTTCTTCACCATTCAAGCCTACTTCGTTTATAAGTGCCGCTCTATTTGGTCGATGTGATAGGGCAATATTATATGTAAACTTTATTACATAACAAGGAAAATAAGTTCTATAATGATTTTCATCAAAAAATTTATTTAATTCATCTGTTGTAAATACACTATATTTAGTACAGTATTCAAGATATTCTTGCTTATTAGCAAATGAAGAAATTTGTCTAACTTCTTCAATAACACAAATTGATGTAGCAACAGCAGAAAAATATGCTTTTTGTCCCTTAACTGCCGTTCTATAAATTACAATAATATCCCCTTTTTTCAAATTACCAAGCATCTGTATTTTTGAAATATACACTTTATGAATGCTATTTGTATGAGAAACATCATGAATGATTGAACTTGATTCTGTTTTTAAAATTGAATCCGGAAAAAGTTGAGTATGAAATTGAGGGTATATTGCCAGTAAATATTTATTTGTCTGTGTGTTAATGTAAGGATAATCTTTTTCTAAATCATTTGTAAATGATCTCTTCTTTAATAAGACAATCTCCCTTCCATTACTACTTTTTTTAATTCCATATGAGAAAAATCCATACCTCTTAAAAAGTTTAATTAAATAATCATGTTTATCAAAAACTGTAACATATATACCTTGCACATTTTTTGCGATTGCAACATCAAATATTTTTTTTATAAACCGCTCTCCACGTAAGGTACCTGCAGGATTGAATTTAAATGTACCAACTTTTAAATAACAACCATAAGTTAATGGTGGATCTACATCATCAATATTATTCTCTAATTTTAAATACATAAAGCCATCAATAGTGGAAAAGTTATCATTATATAAAACAAAAGCTTTATCTTGTAATTGAACTTTTTTATGCCACCAATCTACAAAACCATGTGAATAATCTTTTTTAAGTGTATCGAAGAAAGAATCAGAAAAATTAATTTCTCCGAATTTTTGAATCTTTAAGTTATCCATATTATTCCTTATAGTTAAATTTAGCTTGTAAATATAATTTTTAAAATTTTCTTATATAGTAAATCATATACAACTGAAGGTTAAAATTATAAATTCCAAAAATATAGTTTTTGATCACAAAATTTTCATGTTTGATAAGAGTTTTACTTTTTGTTTTTTAATTCTAAAAGCTTTTTGAATATTCAATAGTTAATTGTTAGACTATCTAACATAATCTGATTAAATATAATCATAAAATTGATTATAAATTTAATTTTTGTGAAAATTTAATTCAATAGGCAAGTAAACATGGATAAATTGTTACAATATGGTCGAGAACTTCTGGAACTTGAACTTCACGAAGCACAAAAGTTACCAACACGGCTTGGTAAAGACTTTATTAAGGCTTGTCAGTTCATATTGTCCACCAAGGGAAAAGTTGTCGTGTCAGGCATTGGTAAATCAGGACATATTGGAAAAAAAATCGCCGCTTCATTAGCTAGTACAGGTAGTCCAGCTTTTTTTATGCATCCCTCAGAAGCGCTACACGGTGACTTAGGCATGGTAACCGAAAACGATGTAGTAATTTTGATCTCTTATTCTGGTCGGGCAAAGGAGTTTCAATTTATTTTACCAATCCTTGCAGCTATGAATATTCCGGTTATCGCTATTACTGGAGGACTTGATTCGCCACTTGCGACAGCAGCACAGGCAGTGTTAGACATTTCAATTGAAAAAGAAGCTTGCCCAATGGGACTAGCACCAACATCAAGTTCAACTAATACATTATTAATGGGTGATGCATTGGCTATTGCAGTTATGCGAGCTCGTGGTTTTAAAGAAGAAGATTTTGCTCGTTCACATCCTGCTGGTAGTCTAGGAGCTAAATTGTTAAATCACGTAAAAGATATTATGCGAAAAGGCGATTTAATTCCTAAAGTTTCACAATCAGCAACGGTACTCGATGCGATGTTAGAATTAAGTCGAACAGGTGTAGGATTAGTGGCAATATGCCAAGATGATAATAAAATTGTTGGCGTTTTTACTGATGGGGATTTGCGTCGTTTACTATTAAAACATGGTACACTACAAGACAATATTATCGAAGTAATGACCAGTCCAGGATATCAAATACCAGAAAATTGGAAAGCGGTCGAAGCCTTAAAAACTTTTAATGATCATAATATTACAGCTGCGCCAGTAGTCAATAATCAAGGTGAATTAGTCGGTGCACTTAATATCCATGATCTTCATCAAGCAGGTATTAGTTAATAGATTAATAAATACCTGTTGCAAAAAGGGGCTATCTATTGAGATAATTATCGACCTAAATTTTTGTCGTTAGACGGAGATCCAGAAAAGTTACACAATTCAAAATCAAAATGATTATATAAATCATGATAAATTGATATTGTGTTGTAAATTTTAACCAAAATTAATAGATGATGAAACTACAATGGCAGAAAAGCGAAATATCTTTCTAATTGGCCCAATGGGGGCAGGAAAAAGCACTATAGGCCGACAAATTGCACAGCAATTAGGCATGGAATTTTTTGACTCTGACCAAGAAATTGAAAAACGCACTGGTGCTGATATTGCATGGATTTTTGACTTAGAAGGTGAAGACGGATTCCGAGCCAGAGAAGAAAAAGTTATTAACGAATTGACTGAAAAACAAGGTGTCGTACTTGCAACTGGTGGGGGATCAGTATTATCTAAAGAAACACGTAACCGATTATCCGCGCGGGGTATTGTGGTTTATTTAGAAACAACAATTGAAAAGCAAATGGCAAGAACACAGAAGGATAAACGTCGACCTTTATTACAAGGTGGCAATACCCCTAGAGAACTTTATGAAGAACTCGCACAAGAAAGAGATCCTCTTTATGAAGAAATAGCTGACATCACAATTAAAACCGATGAACAAAGTGCTAAAGGGGTAGCTGGATATATCATTGAGAAGATAGAACAAATTTAAATCATTGATTTTTAACCATGGCTGGTCATGAAGCAACAATGCTGTTGATAAGTTAAGGAGTTAGTATGCGTGTAGATAGAGATGATCGTTATGTTCCGGAACAATCAAATAACGAGCCTAAGACCTCATTTTTCATTTCGAATATTTTTAGTCATTACTCGAAGAAAAAACTGATTATTATGGGGGGAATTCTTGCTATCATTGTTTTATTACTTAGTAGCTTGATATTTCGTTCATCAAAGCCAAAAACGCCAACACTATTAACTCCACCTGAAGTTAGTGGAGTTTCAACAACGGAAGAATCTAAACCAGCCATAACTGAACAACCAAATGACTTTGCAAATAATACTACACAAGCTCAAGCATCTAATACAATGCCTACGCCTGCAGAACCTGCACCAATAACAGATGTTAATGGACAACAAAATAGTAACGAACTAGCTGGTAATAATTATAGTGAACAAAATACACAAGGATTACCAGATAGTAAACATGAGTCAGAAGTTGGCTATAACACTTCTCAGCAGGGCAATAATTCATCCCATAATAATATGAATAATAGACCTAGCTCACCAAATGATGTTGAATCTAAACCAAATAAACCTGATATTAAATCAAATAATAATGCTAAGGTTATTAATAATTCAACTAAAGTTAATAAAATAAAAAATAATCAATTTTCTGTTCAACTTAGTGCATCAACATCAGTTGAAGGTTTAAAAAAATTTGCAAAAAAACATAATTTAACTAACTATGAAATTTATCAAACTAATCGAAATGGTGTTAAATGGTTTATTTTAATTGAAGGTACATATGATTCGGCTGATGAAGCTAGAAAAGCAATTAAGTCTTTACCAAATGCATTACTAAAGGATAAACCTTGGGTTAAATCTGGCGCAACTATTAATAAAGAAAAATCAGCAAAATAGGAGTTTCCGTTGAAGAAGCGACGAGCCTTTTTAAAATGGGCTGGAGGAAAATATGAGCTTGTGGACACAATTAAACAGTATCTACCAGATGGAGACCAACTTATTGAGCCCTTTGTAGGCGCAGGCTCAGTTTTTTTAAACACAAAATTCAAAAGTTATATTTTAGCTGATATAAATCATGACTTAATTGCATTATTTAAGTTATTACAATCTAATCCAGATCATTTTATTGATGATCTGAGATTATTATTTAATCATCAGAATAACCAAGCTGAAGCTTTTTATCAACTTCGCGATGTTTTCAATTACAGTAAAGATCAATATTTACGAGCACTTTTGTTTGTTTATTTGAATCGCCACTGTTATAACGGTTTGTGTCGTTATAATAGTAGTGGTCTTTTTAATGTGCCATTTGGCCGTTATAAGACGATCTATTTTCCAGAGAAAGAGCTTAATTTTTTTGCACAAAAAGCACAAAAAGCTGAGTTCATTTGTACGCCTTATCATGAAGCAATGAAATTGGCGAAGCGTAATTCAGTCATTTATTGTGATCCTCCTTATCTTTCACCAAATGAATCAGCTGGTTTCACGTCTTATTATTCCAATAATTTTGGCTATGAAGAACATATGCGATTGTCACAATTAGCAGAAAAAATCGCTTATAAAAAAGATATTCCAGTATTGGTGTCAAATCATGATACCGATTATACCAGAACATTGTATAGTAAAGCCCGCTATCTTTACCGAACAGAAATGCGCCGTTCAATTAGCTGCGCTGGCGAAGGACGCAAAAAAATTGATGAAATATTGGCCTTATACCAAAAATCCTAAGCTATTTTTAAGTATAAGGTGTTTATGAGTAGAGGTATGTTATGAATGAATTTATTATTGCACCGTCAATACTATCCGCCGATTTTGCTCGTCTTGGTGAAGATACCCAAAAAGTATTAGATGCAGGAGCGGATGTTGTCCATTTCGATGTAATGGATAATCATTTTGTTCCCAATTTAACAATGGGTAGTATGTTTTGTAAGGCGCTTCGCGATTACGGTATTACCGCTCCAATTGATGTCCATTTGATGGTTTCCCCTGTTGAAGAGCTAATTACTTCATTTGCCAAAGCTGGCGCCACCAATATCTCATTTCACCCTGAAGCCACAATTCACCTTGATCGTTCTTTGCAGTTAATTAAAGATCATGGTTGTACGGCAGGGATTGTACTTAACCCAGCAACACCACTTGACCATTTAGACTATGTGATGGATAAAGTTGATATTATTTTATTAATGGGTGTTAACCCGGGTTTTGGTGGTCAATCATTCATCCCAGCAACTCTTAAAAAATTGCAGCAAGTTAAACAACGCATTATTGATTCTGGTAGAAATATTCGCCTAGAAATTGATGGCGGAGTAAAAGTAAATAATATCGCTGAAATTGCCAAAGCAGGAGCCGATATGTTTGTTGCTGGTTCAGCGATATTTGGTCAACCTGATTATAAAACGGTAATTGATGCAATGCGTAAAGAGTTAGCAGGAGTAAAACATGGCTAAATTAGATGATATTCAAGCTATCGCTTTTGATTTAGATGGAACATTAGTAGATAGCGTACCTGGACTTGCTTTAGCAACCCAGAAAATGTTGGCAGATTTAAATTTACCAACAGTTACCAATGAACAAGTTAAAAACTGGGTAGGTAATGGTATTGATGTAATGCTTGAACGCGTTTTCAAAGCCATTGATATCAATCCGTCAAAAGAATATTTTGCTGAAGCTAAACAAATATTTAGTCAACATTATGATAAGGTTATGGATGAACAAACAACACTGTTTCCTCATGTAAAACAGACCTTAAAAACTCTTTATGAAAATCATTACCCTTTAGCACTTGTAACTAATAAACCGGCACAATTTTTACCGGGATTACTAAGCTCATTAGGTATCAAGAAGTATTTTTCATTAGTACTCGGCGGTGGTGATGTAATTAAATTAAAACCACACCCTGCTCCGCTTTATCAAGTCATGGCGACATTTGGATTATACAACGATCAGTTATTATTTGTTGGTGATTCGAAAAATGATATTACTGCAGCCAAAAATGCTAATTGCCCTACTGTTGCATTAAGTTATGGTTATAATTATGGCGAATCAATTGCAACAAGTGAACCCGATTTTTTATTTGATGATTTTCAAGATATATTAACCCTATTACCTCAGCCAAAAACTGATGCAAAAAAATAATAAGTTTAAATTAGGAATAAATTATGAGTAAACCAATTGTATTTAGTGGCGCTCAGCCATCAGGAGAACTAACATTAGGCAACTATTTAGGTGCTTTAAAGAATTGGGTGTCTTTACAAAATGAATATGATTGCGTTTATTGTATCGTCAATCAACATGCGATCACGGTACGCCAAGATCCTAATAAGTTACGTAAAGCAACACTTGATACATTAGCACTTTATCTAGCCTGTGGTATTGATCCACAAAAAAGTACTATTTTTGTGCAATCCCATGTACCTGCACATGCTGAATTAGGTTGGGCATTAAACTGTTATACCTATTTTGGTGAACTTAGTCGTATGACACAATTTAAAGATAAATCCTCTCGTCATTCAGAAAATATAAATGCTGGGCTTTTTGATTATCCAGTGTTAATGGCTGCCGATATTTTGTTATATCAAGCTAATTTAGTTCCCGTTGGTGATGACCAAAAACAACATCTTGAACTTTCTCGAGATATTGCAATGCGTTTTAATGCGCTTTATGGCGATATATTCACTGTTCCTGAACCATTTATTGCTAAAGTTGGCGCACGGGTTATGTCGTTACAAGATCCTAGCAAAAAAATGTCTAAATCAGACGAAAATCGCAATAATGTTATTGGTTTACTTGAAAATCCAAAAGATGTAGAGAAGAAAATTAAACGGGCAATGACCGATTCTGATGAACCACCAGTCGTACGTTATGATTTACAAAATAAAATGGGTGTATCAAATCTGTTAGATATCTTAACCGGTATTACAGGTAAACCTATTGCTGAACTTGAGAAAGAATTCGAAGGTAAAATGTACGGCCATCTAAAAACTGAGGTAGCAAATCAAGTTATCGATATGTTAACTGGTTTACAAGCGAAATATCATCAGTATCGTGATGACGAAAATTATCTTCTGACAATTATGCAAGAAGGTGCACAAAAAGCTCGTGCAAAAGCAGAGCCAACGTTGAAAAAAGTTTATGACGCAATCGGTTTTGTATAGTTAACCGTAAAAACTAGATTGCAATTAACGCTAAACAATATCAATTGGCTTTAATGACTAAAAGCATTATCGTTTTTATTAATGATAAATGCCGTTGAAGCCTTTTTGATTATCATAGGTTAGTTATGAAAATTATCATTCTTGGTGCAGGTCAAACAGGTAGTGCTCTTGCCGAATATCTGGTTACTGAAAAACAGAACGATGTGACAGTTGTAGATGAAGATCATGACAAGTTGCAATCATTGCAAGAACGTTTTGATTTACAAGTTATTTGTGGAAAATCATCTTATCCACAAGTATTAGAAAGTGCTGGTGCAGAATCTGCCGACATGTTAGTCGCTGTTACCAATTCTGATGAAGTCAATATGATGGCTTGTCAAATTGGGCATGTAATGTTCAATATCCCTCAAAAAGTGGCACGAATTCGGGCGCCTGAATATAATGATGAAAGATACTCGTTTTTTAATAAAGATTGTATTAATATCGACCATATTATAGCCCCAGAAAATCTAATCACCAATCATATAAGCCAGCTAGTGCAATATCCTGGCGCACTACAATTTGCCTCATTTTATGATAATCGAGTCTGCTTAGTTGCCGTCACAGCTTACTACGGTGGTGCATTGGTGGGTAGTGAATTATCAGAGCTAAAAGAACATTTACCTCATGTCGAAGCTCGGGTGGTGGCTATTTATCGTAAAAATCGTTTTATTCGTCCGATTGGTTCAACCTTGATTGAAGCTGGGGATATGGTTTACTTTATTACCCCTCCACTTAATATCAAAGCGGTAACTAGTGAATTACAACGGTTAGAAAAGCCTTATAAACGAATAATTATTAGTGGTGGTGGCGGTATTGCTGTTGCTTTAGCTAAGCGATTAGAAAACGATTATCAAGTCAAATTGATTGAACGTAATGCCGAAAAAGCAGAATTAATTGCCGAGCAGTTAGTTAATACTACCGTATTACATGGTGAATCATCGGATCAAGAGTTATTATCCCAAGAGCAAGTCGAACTTACCGATCTTTTTGTCGCAGTGACGAGTGATGATGAAGCGAATATTATGTCTTCAATGCTTGCCAAAAGAATGGGGGCAAAAAAAGTCATTGTACTTATTCAACGACAAGCTTATTTAGAACTAATCAACGATAGTGTGATTGATATCGCAATCTCACCACAACATGCTACTATTTCAGAACTTTTAAGTCATGTAAGACAAACTGGTGTAGTTAAAGTTGTCTCACTACGACAAGGTGAGTCGGAAATTGTTGAAGTGGTTGCCAGGGGTGATGCTGAAAATTCTAAACTAGTAGGTAAAAATATTAACAGTCTAAAATTGCCTTCAGGGGCAACTATTGGTGCTGTGGTGCGTGGTGAAGATGTGATTATTGTTAATACCGATTTAATGATCGAAGATGGTGATCACTTAATCATTTTCTTACCAGATAGACGATCTATTAGCGATATCGAAAGATTATTACAATAGCTTGTATAAAATATAAACTCAGTACATAATAAAACTGTTTTTATTAATTGTTTTTTGACTCGGGGTGTTTTTTGTTACTACAAAAAACTGAGATTTTACCCGTTGAACCTGATCTGGCTCATACCAGCGTAGGGAAGTCTTCGTCTTAATTATCCGTTTTGAGACATTCTTCCCTTAAATAATAAATAAGGAAAGAATATGTCTACCATTAAGTTATTTCAAAACAATGATGCCATTCCCTTTATTGAGCAAGTTAAACAACAACGACCGTTAGTCCATTGTATTACCAATGATGTCGTACAGAATTTTACAGCCAATGTCTTATTAGCCATTGGTGCTTCGCCAGCAATGGTCGTTGCTAAACAAGAAGTTAAAGACTTTGTAACTATTGCCAGTAGTTTATTAATTAATATTGGTACCATTGATGAGCACAGCGCAAATAGTATGTTGTTAGCTGCAGCAAAAGCTGAACAGACGCAGACACCGTGGGTACTGGATCCTGTAGCGGTTGGTGCGGCACTTAAATACCGTACAGAAGTTGCCAAACAACTGTTAACCTTTAGACCAAGTGTTATTCGAGGAAATGCCTCTGAAATTCTCGCATTGAGTGGTCAACAATCATCATCGAAAGGGCCTGATGGACTTGATTCTACCGATTCTGCATTAAATGCAGCAATACTATTAGCACAAAAATATCAAACCATTGTCGCAATAACAGGTGAGATAGATTATGTCACAGATGGTCAACAAATTTATAGTATTGTCGGTGGCGATATCGCTTTAACTAAAGTAACCGGCACCGGCTGTTCGTTATCTGCGATGGTAGCAGCATTTATTGCAACCACTAGTAATCGTTTAACCGCTACCGCAACAGCTTGTTTTATGATGAAAAAAGCAGGACAGCTCGCTAATAAACAGCAAGGGTTAGGTAGTTTCGCCATTGCTGTTATTGATCATCTTTCACGATTCAATCAAAACTAAAAATAAGGATGTTTGATGAAAAAGCAACTTGATTTAACTCTCTATTTAGTCCTCGAGCCGTTATTATGTGGCGGTATAGATGGCATGGTCACTACCACCAAAATTGCCGTTGAAAATGGCGTTACTGCAGTGCAACTACGTTCAGAACAAGAATACTCTGGTAAAAATTGGTATGACACCGCACAAGCGCTCAAAGAAGTGTTAAGTCGTACCCAAGTTCCACTATTTATCAATGACCATGTTGATATTGCTTTAGCCATTGATGCCGATGGCGTTCATATAGGACAAAGCGATCTCCCGGTTGAAGTTACTCGACGTTTAATTGGCACAGACAAATGGTTAGGACTTTCAGTTTCAAATCAATCACAACTAGAGAATGTTCCTTGGCATTTAGTCGATTATCTTGGCATAGGGCCTATCTATCCAACCGCAACCAAAAAGGATGCCGCAGCTGCGACTGGCATTGCTCAATTGAAAGAACTGGTTAAAGCGAAACAATGCCCTGCCGTAGCGATCGGTGGTATCGGCGTGAATAATTTAACCGAAGTAATCCAAACTGGCATTGAAGGTATTGCGGTTGTGTCGGCAATATGTGGACAAGCTAATATTGCCAAGTCTACATCCAATCTAATCAGTAAAATAAGACAAACAAAATAGGAAACCAAATCATGACAACAATTGCATTAACAATAGCGGGCAGTGACCCTAGTGGTGGTGCGGGTGTTCAAGCTGACTTAAAAGCGTTTTCAGCACTTGGTGCTTATGGTATGTCAGTGATCACCGCATTAACTGCGCAAAGTACGCAAGGAGTTGATGGTGTACATGCCATTCCCTCTGAATTTATTGAAGCGCAATTTAATACACTATATCAAGATATCCACATTGATAGCGTTAAAATTGGCATGCTAATGAATAAAGAGATTGTTACTACGGTTCATCAGCTATTAAACAATCATCCTATTGCCAATATTGTGCTTGATACCGTAATGATTGCTAAAGGCGGACATCCATTGTTAAAAGCTGATGCCATTTCTGCTATTCGAGATCTATTATTACCATTAGCCACAATTATTACCCCAAATCTACCTGAAGCGGCTGCATTACTTGATTGTAGTGAGGCAAAAAACGAAGAGCAAATGCAACAACAGGGGTATGAATTACTTAAATTAGGTTGTCAGGCAGTATTAATGAAAGGCGGACATTTGCCAAGTCAAGAAAGCCCTGATTATTTAATCACTCACAACAATATCATCAGAATGACATCACCGAGGATCGCAACGAGAAATACCCATGGTACAGGTTGTACCCTCTCTGCGGCAATTGCAGCCTTATTACCGAAACATCATTTAGAAGATGCAATAAAACATGCTAAAAACTACCTACAAGGGGCTATTGAGCATGCAGATAGTTTAAAAATTGGTAAGGGAATTGGACCTACTCACCATTTTTATCAATGGTGGTAACTACAAATTTTTACATTGAATAATTAAATATTTATTTTTCTACAAATAGTTATCCAAAATAGTAATTAAAAATATGGTTAGAAAAATTGCTCAATAAGTTATGTTTGATAAGAAATAATATATTTTTAAATCATTTTAAATTAATTTTTGATATGAATTAATTTAAGATATAAATAGGATTAAAAAATAATATTAAAAACATTAAATGGAATTAGTTGGTTATAATATGATTTATATAAAATATCTTATCTCTGTTATTTTGTTTTTCCCTTGTTTAGTTT
>NZ_NAST01000024.1 GCF_002142215.1 Gilliamella sp. N-G2 | reverse complement strand
CTATATATAAATATATTATTTAACAGCTAAATTAAGTTTTTATATTATAATCATTTGCTTCATAATTTTAATAAATAAAAAACAATGCATAAATTAGCCAATCGACTCGATCACTTTTCTGATTCTGTTATCCGTCGGATGACTCGGATCGCTAATCAATATCAAGCAATCAATTTATCACAAGGGTTTCCTGATTTTGAACCACCTAAGCCTTTAATTGATGCGTTAAAACAAGCTGCAGATGATGGTCCTCATCAATATGAAATCACATGGGGTTCAGCCGAATTTCGACATTTGTTAGCTAAAAAACAACAAAAATTGATGAATATTGATATCAATCCAGATGAAAATGTGCTGGTAACATGTGGTAGTACCGAAGCAATGATGTGCGCAGTGATGACGGTCTGTAATCCGAAAGATAAAGTGATTATCTTTTCTCCTTTTTATGAAAATTACGGGGCAGACGCGATTCTATCCGATGCTACCCCAATTTATGTACCGCTAATTCCACCAACATTCGAATTTGATAAGCAACAACTACGACAAGCTTTTGAACAAGGAGCTAAAGCTTTAGTTTTATGTAATCCTAGCAATCCTTGTGGCAAGGTATTTACCAAAGCAGAACTTGACTATATTAGCCAACTAGCTATCGAATTTGATGCTTACATTATTACCGATGAAGTTTATGAGCATATGGTTTACGCACCACATCAACATCTCTATTTGGCCAGTTTTCCTAATATGAAAGAGCGAACAATTTGCTGTAGCTCACTATCAAAAACATATTCGATAACTGGTTGGCGACTTGGATATATTATTGCTGATAAGAAAATTATTGATGGTTGTAAGATGATTCATGATTTTCTTACCGTTGGTGCTGCAGCACCATTACAAAAAGCTGCATGTGCTGGATTAGCCTTAGGTGAAGATTATTACCAACAGTTAACCCAAACCTATACTAATAAACGGCGTTTATTTTTAAAGGGATTAGATGACATAGGACTTACTTATTATGAACCTCAAGGTGCTTATTATGTTTTAGTTGATATTTCAGAGATTAATCCTTTTAATACTGATTTTGAATTTTGTGAATGGTTAATCAGAGAAGTGGGTGTAGCTACCGTACCAGGCTCCGCCTTTTTTAAGCACCCTGAATATCGCTATATTCGCTTCCATTTCGCAAAACAAGAACCAACGCTAATTGCAGCTTTAGAAAGATTATCCAAACTCAAGGAAAAATTATCATGTTTAAAAAACTAATTGTGGCTAGTTTAGCTATTTTATCGTCTTTAATTGTCTTAACTGGTTGTGACAATGCTAAAAAAGAAAATCAAATTACGGTAGGTGTTGCCGCTGGGCCATATGGTGATATGTTTAAACAAGCTATTGCACCAGGTCTTGAAAAGAAAGGTTATCAAGTAGAAATTCGTGAATTTAGCGATTATGTTCAACCAAACTTAGCACTAGCTAATAAAGAAATTGATGTTAATTTGTTTCAACATTTAACTTATCTTAATAACTTTAAACAAGCACGCAATTTAGATATCACTGCTGTTGGCTTTGTACCAACTGCTGGCGCTGGAATTTATTCAAATAAAATTACTGATTTTTCACAGTTAAAACAGGGTGATCAAGTCACGATAGCTAACGATGTAACTAATGAAGCTCGAGCATTACGCATTTTAGAAGCCGCTGGATTAATTAAGCTCGATCCTAATGTGGATAAAAATAATCTCACCCCTAACAACGTAATCGAAAATCGTTATGGATTAAATATTGTACCAATTGAAGCACCACAAACACCACGTTCTTTAGATAGCGCTGTATTATCAGTAGTTAATGGCAATTATGCGATTGGTGCAGGGTTAGATCTTTCAAAAGCGCTTTATCAAGAAGTTTTAGATAAAGATCTTAAAAATGTTATTGCGATTCGCAATGAATCTAAAGATAAATTAGGCAAAGACATTATCGAAGTACTTAAATCACCAGAATTTGCTCAAGTGATTAATAATAAAAATGGTATTTTCTATACCTTCCAAAAACCAGATTATCAGTTATTTTAATTATGCAAACTAACCCATTAATTCAGGTAAAAGATGTTTCGGTAAGATTCGAAGCAAACCAGCAAGTGATTGAAGCCGTAAAAAAGGTCTCATTTGATGTTAATCAAGGTGAGATCTTCGGTATTATCGGCTCGAGCGGTGCAGGTAAAAGTACATTAGTAAGAACCCTTAATCGACTTGCTGATCCCTCTTCCGGACAAATCATTATCAATGGCGTTGACATAAAAACCTTGCACGGTCGTCAACTGCAAGCATTTCGTTTTCAAGTTGGGATGATTTTTCAAAACTTTAATTTGGCGACATCGAAAACCGTCTATGAAAATATTGCTTTTGTGCTCAAAGCAGCAGGAAAAAAAGGCGATACTGTAAAAAATAGAGTCAACGAATTACTTGCTTTAGTTGGGTTAAGTGATAAAGCTAATGCCTACCCTGCCGAACTCAGTGGTGGGCAAAAGCAACGAGTTGGCATTGCTAGAGCGCTTGCCAATGATGCAAAAATTCTATTGTGTGACGAAGCGACAAGTGCATTAGATCCAACTACCACTAGCGCAATACTTGATTTATTAAAAGAGCTTAATAAAAAATTTGCATTGACCATAGTACTTATTACTCATGAAATCGATGTGGTTAAAAAGATCTGTCATCGAGTTGCAGTAATGTCACAAGGCGAAATAGTGGAAATGAATACTACTTTTAATCTGTTTGCCTGTCCTAAACAGCCCTTCACGCAAGAATTTCTCAATATTGATGAAAACACTCATTTACCTGATATCATCAAACAAAATGCCAAAGGTAAATTAGTACGTTTGCGTTATATTAACGAAAACACTACCCAACCAATACTATATCAATCAGCAATTGAAACTCAAGTGGCATTCAATATTTTGCATGGTTTTATAGAGTATTTTGATAACCAAGCGTTAGGTAATTTGGTGATCGAAATTATTGGGGAACCAGATAATATTCAAAAACTGATAACAAAGTTAGCACAGCAAGAAGTTATTATTGAGGAAATAAATTAATGATAAAGCTCACCATTGCCGAAATGGCGCAAATGTTATGGCAAGCAGCTTACGAAACATTTATCATGGTAAGTTGGTCATTATTAGCTGGTCTAATATTCGGTACACTCATAGGTTTATTGCTGTTTTTAATGTCAAATCAATTCTTTTTCAAAAATAGAATTATCAATAGTATCGCTAATTTTATCATCAATGCCACTCGTTCAATTCCTTTTTTGATTTTAATGGTTACCGTACTACCTTTGGGAGCGTTACTCGTCGGCACGACTGTAGGCCCCAAAGCGGTAATTTTCCCTCTTTCACTTGCAGCTATCGCATTTTATGCTAGGTTAGCTGAAAATGCATTTAGTCAAATAGATAAAGGGGTGATAGAAGCAGCAGTAGCAAGTGGTGCATCGCATATCCGCATTATATTTGGTATTTTATTTCCAGAAGCAATGGCACAATTGATTCGACACGCAACGGTTACCACCATTTCACTTATTAGTTTTAGCTCAATGGCGGGGGTTGTTGGCGGTGGTGGTATTGGTGACTTAGCCATTCGTTATGGTTATCAACGCTATGTAACCGAAATCCTCATTTTATGTATTATTATTCTTATTTTTATTGTGATGGTGATTCAATATCTTGGTGACAAGTTAGCTAACCACTTCGATAAAAGTTATAAATAGTTGGTAATTCAGCATGAACAAACTCACAGACATTATTACAGATCCTAAACGTATCATTGCAAAAAATGCGATTCCACAATCGCATTTAACTGATGGTTTAAAATTAAAATATGGCTATGCCGACATATTAGTCTATCCCAAAACTACAGCAGAAGTGGCTAACATTGTTAAATACGCTAATACCAACAATCTTAATATTACTACTCGTGGTGCTGGTACTAACTTAGTCGGCTCGACTATTCCTAATGGCGGTATTATTCTTGATTTATCCTTAATGAATCATATTGTTGAACTGGACAAGCAAACCTTCACCGTCACTGTGCAATCGGGTATTTTGCTGCAAGACCTGCAACAGTTTGTTGAACAACATGACCTTTTTTACCCGCCAGATCCAGGCGCTAAAAATGCCACCGTTGGCGGAAATATTAGTACAAATGCTGGTGGTATGCGGGCGGTAAAATATGGTGTGACTCGAGATTATGTGCAAGCTATTGAAGTTGTAATGGCTGATGGTAGTGTGTTAAATATTGGCAGTAAAAATGTTAAAGACAACACTGGACTAGCCTTAAAACACCTCTTTATTGGCAGTGAAGGTACCTTAGGTATCATCACACAATGTACTTTAAAACTGATAGCCAAACCAAAAGTATCACAAACCTTTATTGTTGGTTTTAACACTATTGAACAAGCTATTAATAGTATTACTACCGTGTTACATACCCTTACGCCTACTGCATTGGAATTTGTTGAACGGAAAGTCGCACAATGGGGCGAACAGTACTCTGGTTTTAAATTCCCGCTACCAAATAACCAAGCTTATCTGATTATTATGCTTGATGGTTCCGATCTACAAACCATTGAACAACAACGCAAACTGCTATTAACTAATTTAGGCGATTGTGACTATTTTGTTGCCGAAGATAATAATCAAACTAATCAAATCTGGACGATTCGAGGTTCGTTAGTACGTGCAGTTGAAGCAATCACCGAACAAGATCCGATCGATATAGTGGTACCAATAAATCGCATTAGCGATTTTATCAATTTCACCAAACAGCTAGAAGCACAAACTCAAATGCGTATGTTAGCCTTTGGTCATGCTGGTGATGGTAACATTCATCTATGCATTTTGCGTGATAATCGTGATGATAAACAATGGCAATCTGATCTGCAAAATGTTCACCAAGCGCTTTATCAAAAATGTCTTGAATTAGGAGGATTGCCTTCAGCAGAACATGGCATCGGAACGGCGAAAGTAAGTTATTACAATGCTGCAGTTCCTGAAGCAAATCGCCAATTAATGCGTGCAATTAAACAACAGTTTGATCCTAAAAATTTTTTAAACAATCAAGTCTATATGATAATGATTTAATCCATTCATCACTTTATTAATTACTATTCAATGATGTAAATTTAGGTTAAAACAATTTTAATGGATGGATTATAAATAACGCTAAGAGGGGCGTCCTATTAAAAAACTCAGTTCCTCGTTTTTTTTATAGACAATCTTATTTATAATATTTTAATTAATATAATGTCTATTTATTTAATAACTGTAATATGTTATATGGATATAAAATAACTACTGATTATAATATTTGCGAAAATTAAAAACTCTAGAAGTTAAAAGACACTTGCTTAAAACTTTTGCTATATTATAAATAGACAATCATTGTGGATATTTATATGAAAATTATTCTATTTCTTATTTGTCTTTGTCTTTCGTTCTCAGGTAGATGTGCAATTTATGCATTTACTGACAATAGTTCTAATAAAGATATTACTTTATATTTCAATAGTAGCATTACTTCGTTACATTTCTTAATTGATAAGCGTAATCCTCACCAACTTTGGCAACCTTTGGTACTAGATGAAAGTTCATTTGATGCAGATAACAAAAGTGTCGTTTTTTACAATAAGAATTCTTCAAATAATAAGCACTCCTATATTAAATTAGATAATATTAAATTTGATAAAACTGATGAATATGGCTCTGAATACAGAATTTTAAATTACGAATTAACTGGAGTTTGGTTTGATGAATATCAACAACGCTTAAAGCCAATCAAATTGCAAAGAGATTTTTTCATCAATGAAGAAGATATTAGCAGCGAATTTAATAATATTGAATTATTACAACATGATAGTTTAGAAAATATTTACTTTACCGCTGTATTACGAAAGCAAAAAAATGAAAAGATTAAGTTATATGGAATCAATATTTATGAGCAAACATCTAATAAATTATTACAAAAAATCGAAAATTTGAATTATAGCTACAATTCAATTTATAGCATTCATCTACAAGATATTAATTTTGATGGCGTTGCAGATTTAGCAATTGAACGTTACAAATTTAATGCTAGACGAGGTTCCAATTATGATTATTATATCAACCATCATAATAAATTTATCGCAACTCATCTTTGGGGGAGTCATATAATCTTTAATCCAAAAGATAGATCGGCTGAAGGCAGTAAAGACTGTTATGATTTTGATGATCAAAATCACAGAGTCTTAACCAAAATAACTGCGATTTACGATTATCATAATTATCGATATGTTAATAAAAGCAATAGCTGCCATTATTATAATTTCGATAGTAAGCAAAATCGTCAATGCACTGATTTAGAATATAATAATTGTTTACTTAATCGTAATAATATTTATACTGAAAATCCTAGTGTAATAGGTGAAGATAATATTCTTTATAATGATAAAGTATGGTACAAAGGTAAATTAATACCTGGTTATATATACGACTAAGTACGATCTTTGATATTAAATTATAGAAAAATAAGAAGTCCACCTAAAGTCTAGGACTTCTTTGTTAAATTAAGTTATTTTCAATTTTATATTTAATCACAACGATTACATAATTTAGTTTTGATAAACTAAAAACTCCTTTCCTCAATTTTTATTTTGTTTGTAGTGCTAACATCAATTGGATAGTTTTCATCACAGCACTTTCGTTGTTTGATCCAGTAATAAATTTAGCTACTGCTTTGGTATCATCAAACGCGTTTCGCATAGCAAAACTATAGTTCGCTTGTTCAAGTAGTTCGATGTCGTTGTAACCATCACCAAATGCCATTGTTTCGTGGTAAGTAACATTTAACATTTGTTGTAATTTTTTTATGGTGTTACCTTTGTGTACATTATACTCAGTGATATCTATCCAAGCGGCTTCGGACACTACAATATAAACATCATTTTCATAAGGCGTTAAATGGGTGCGTGTTTGTGGACATTGGCCATTTTCATCATAAACAGTAATTTTTATAAAATCGTCTGTGATTGTTGTTAAATCATCAACTTCAATAATAGTCGTATAAGAGCCTCGTACTTTTTGCTTTAAATGAGCAGGTAGATTAGATTTAATTACAGCGCCATTGCGGGTACAAGCGATAATAACATGCTCTTTACTGGCTTGTTCAAGCGTAGCAATAATACGTTGACCAATCTGGTTTTGAATAAAAGATCGATAAACAAATTCACCATTATGTTTAATAGCTGTTGCGCTATCACCGACGATCCAAATTTTATCACTATAAGAACCAAATAGTTCTTCAACTCGTTCACACTGTTTACCTGTGCAAGCAACAAATTGGATATTTTGTTTTGCCATAAGATCATTAACTTGCCTGAACAAATCCCGATCATAATCGCCTTGATTATTTAAAAATGTTCCATCTAAATCAGTGATAATTAATTTAATCATTTTTATATTTCCTTAATGTGAACTAATTGATTAATGTAAATTTTATCCTAGTTGTTTGTAAGTAGGCAATTGAATTATATTTAATATATTCATTTAAAATTATTTGAATTTTTAGAGTGTGGTTTGGAGCAATTATGTTTATATAATAAGTAAATTGAAACTAAATATATTTTTTGGTTTAAAAATATAAATCTTTAAAATCTTAATTTATAGCTACTTTGCTTAATAGTAAAAAAACAATAAAAAAGCCTGAAAATTAATTTTCAGGCTTTTTGGCTTTATTAATATTGTTGTAATTTCGACAACCAATCAATAAGTAGCTTTACTGTTTGGCAACAATATTACCATCATCCAAATCTAGATGAATCGTTTTACCCGGAACTAATTTGCCAGATAGAATCTGTTGTGCTAATGGATTTTCAATCTCTTGTTGTATTGCACGTTTTAATGGTCTTGCACCATAAATTGGGTCAAAACCAACTTTAGCTAATTGTTCCAGTGCGGCATCAGAGATATCCATTTCATATCCACGCTCATCAAGACGTTTTTCAACATGAGCTAATTGAATTTTCGCAATTGCTTTGATGTTTTCTTGTCCTAATGGATGGAATACCACAGTTTCATCAATACGATTGATAAACTCCGGTCTAAAGTGTTTAGTTACCACAGTCATGACTAACGCTTTCATCTCATCGTAACTTAGTTCGACTTGACCTTGAATCAGATCAGAACCTAAGTTAGATGTCATGATGATTACTGTATTGCGAAAATCGACAGTTCGACCTTGTCCATCAGTTAATCGTCCATCATCCAATACTTGTAATAAGATGTTAAAGACATCTGGATGAGCTTTTTCGACTTCATCGAGTAAGATGACAGAGTATGGTCGTCGTCTCACAGCTTCAGTTAAATAGCCACCTTCTTCATAACCAACATAACCAGGAGGTGCACCGATTAATCGAGCCACAGAATGTTTTTCCATAAACTCAGACATGTCGATACGAACCATAGCATCTTCACTGTCAAACATAAAGTTAGCCAATGCTTTGCAAAGTTCTGTTTTACCCACACCTGTTGGTCCTAAAAATAAGAAGGAACCAATCGGTTTATTTGGATCAGAAAGCCCTGCTCGACTACGGCGAATAGCATTGGCCACAGCAACCACCGCTTCATTTTGACCAATAACACGTTTATGTAGGGCGTCTTCCATATGTAACAGCTTTTCTTTTTCACTCTCTAGCATTCTCGATACAGGAATACCAGTTGCTTTGGATAAAACTTCAGCAATTTCATTATCGGTGACTTTGTTACGCAATAACTTCATGGTTTTACCTTCTAGCTGTGTGGCTGTAGCTAGTTTCTTCTCTAATTCTGGAATTTTGCCATACTGTAGTTCGGACATCTTGTTTAAGTCACCCATTCGGCGAGCCTGTTCTATTTCAGTACGTGCTTTTTCCAACTCGGCCTTGATATTTTGAGTACCCGAAAGCGCAGCCTTCTCTGATTTCCACTCTTCTTCAAGTGATGCATAAGCCTTTTCTTTTTCAGCAAGTTCATCATTTAACATCTCAAGTCGTTTTTTACTTGCATCATCAGACTCTTTCTTGAGCGCTTGTTGTTCAAGTTTGAGTTGAATAATACGTCGTTCAAGGCGATCCAATGACTCTGGTTTTGAGTCCATTTGCATACGGATACTTGATGCTGCTTCATCAATTAAGTCGATCGCTTTATCTGGTAACATACGATCAGAGATATAACGATGCGACAAAGTTGCTGCTGCAACAATTGCTGGATCGGTAATTTGCACATGATGATGCAGTTCATAACGTTCTTTTAAACCGCGCAATATTGCGATGGTATCTTCAACTGACGGTTCTGCCACATAAACTTTTTGGAAACGACGTTCTAATGCCGGATCTTTTTCGATATATTGACGATATTCATCAAGCGTGGTGGCACCAACACAGTGTAACTCACCTCGAGCTAATGCTGGTTTTAACATATTACCAGCATCCATTGCACCATCACTTTTACCTGCACCGACCATAGTATGTATTTCATCAATAAAGAGAATAATACTACCTTCGGCTTTCGCGATATCTTTAAGTACCGCTTTTAAGCGTTCTTCAAATTCACCACGATATTTAGCACCGGCAATTAATGCCCCCATATCTAAGGATAAAACTCGTTTGTTACGTAAACCCTCTGGCACTTCACGATTAACAATACGTTGTGCTAATCCTTCAACGATAGCTGTTTTACCTACGCCTGGTTCACCAATAAGCACGGGGTTGTTTTTGGTTCGACGTTGTAATACTTGTATTGTACGACGAATCTCTTCATCACGACCAATGACTGGGTCAAGCTTGCCTTGTTCGGCTCTTTCTGTTAAATCAATGGTATATTTTTTCAATGCACCACGTTGATCTTCAGCATTAGGATCGTTCACGTTATCACTCCCTCTTACTTGGTTAACTGCTTGGCTAAATTTGTCTTTGCTGACACCTGCTCTTTTTAAAATATCAGTTAAATTACCTTTTTCATCTAACGCAGCCAGTATGAATAGTTCAGATGAAATATAGCTATCGCCATTTTTTTGCGCTAATTTGTCACATAGATTCAAAATTCTTACTAATTCTTGTGATGGAATAACTTCACCACCAATGCCTTGAACTTGGGGTAAACGTTCGATTGCTTGATTTAATTCTTGTTGTAATGTCGCAATATTTGCGCCTGACGCCACCAGTAATGGATTAATCCCACTGCCTTCTTGATTAAGCATGGCAGATAATACATGGATGGGCTCTATATATTGATTGTCTTTACCTAATGCGATTGATTGCGCATCAGCTAAAGCTTGTTGAAATTTGTTAGTGAGTTTATCTAACCTCATATTATTTATCTCCTAAGCAATAAATTTGGTTTAAATGTGAAACACATTCAATCCATTTGCATAATCACTAAATGAGTGTGGAAGAATAAATTTCAAGAGCTGATTAACAATATTTTTGACGAATTTTTGCAATAAAATCGTTTATATTTTACTCGCGTCTTTATAAAAGATAAAGTAGTTTGAAAAACCAGCACTTAAGCAAAAATGTTTAGTAAATTTGGATGACACTCAAACTTTTATCCTTTATATTAGCCGCTTTATTTTGTTAGGTTAGCTAACCGTGGTTCGTAATCCATCCCACGAAAAAAAACTAGGAAAGAAATATGTTTAAAATTGCTAAAGAGTTCCAGTTTGATGCTTGTCATATGTTAGATGGGCACAATGGAAAATGTCATAACCTACATGGTCATACCTACCGTTTGTTAGTCGAGATCAGCAATGAACTTATTACCAGCGGTTCAAGTGCTGATATGGTAATGGATTATGCTGACATAAAATCAGTTGTAAAACAGCAAATTATCGACCAACTCGATCATGCTTATCTTTATAATCAAAATAATGCTAATGAAAGCCAAATAGCAGAGCTTTTACAGCAAATGCAACGTAAAATTTTTGCTTTTCCTTGTCGCACTACTGCAGAAGGAATGAGTAAATTTATTTTTGACCACTTATCACAATTTCTACCTGTGTCGATGATTAAGCTTTGGGAAACCCCTACTTCTTATTGTGAGTATCATCGGAGCGAAAAATGATCGAATATCGTATTGTTGAAATCTTCGAATCTTTACAAGGCGAAGGTTATAACACTGGTATGCCAGCTATTTTTATTCGTTTTGCCGGTTGTAATTTAAACTGTAGTTGGTGTGATACTAATTTCCGCAAATTTCAACGTTTTACGTTAGAGCAAATACTGACAAAAGTTAAACAATATAAAAGTAGCAATATTATTATTACCGGTGGTGAGCCCACAATGGTAAAAGAGTTATCTTTATTATTAACTCATTTAAAACAAGCTGGTTACTATATTGCAATTGAGAGTAATGGACTAGGTAAAGTCGATCCGCTGATTGATTATATTGCACTGAGTCCTAAATTTTGTTATCACCATCGTTATCAAAAAATTTTGCAATCAACAGCCAGTGAAGTAAGAATTGTCGCTGAAAAGCATATTGGTTTTATAGATTTTTGTTTCTATATTGAACAACAGATCCAAGCTAAACGTTACTATTTATCCCCCTGCGAAACAAATGGTGAAATGAATATGTTTGATACCATTGAGTTGTTAGGTAAGATTAATCATAATCGTATTGATAATAAATGGATGCTAAGTCTACAAACACATAAGTTTGCAAATATTGAATAGTTATTATTAATTACTCTTGGCTAACAATATAAAACAATTAACTTCGTTGTAATCAATTTATTTTTCAGATAAGAGAGTGTTAAAAATATTAAGAACGCCTATAGATTAAAAAGCAATTTTTTCTTACAACAGAATATATTACTACCTTATGTTGCGCTTCTGATAATTAATTTGCAAACTTCCGTTTTTGGTCATCTAAATAAAATAGACTGTTATTCTATGTAAAAAAGTACTCTTAGTTGTAATGATCCATTATTAGTAGTTTAAAGATTTTCACCTTGTTATCGATTTGACAGAAATGATAAAAACAAATCAGCTAGATTTGTTTATTCACCATAGTTAGTAGGATATTCATGCTTTGTCTAGTAGTTTTATTCAAACCAAATCATTGTTGCCATTCTTCCGGTATTATTTTCTCGACGATATGAATAAAACAGATCTCGCTCAGTATAGGTACAATAGTTACCACCATAAATTTGCTTAATTCCGATTGAGTTTAATCGCTGTTTGGCAATCATATAAAGATTTGCTAAATATTTTTGTTTTTTGGCATCTATTAGTTTAAATGCTTGACGCGCATTTGCATCGTAAGCTTCAAACTGCTTTTTCACTTCGCCTCCTACTTCAAATTTTGTAGCGCCAATTGCTGGACCAAGCCAAACTATGATATCACTAGCCTTACAATAAAATTTCTTTGCCGTTTCTTCTAAAATACCATGACAAAGCCCACGCCAACCGGCATGAGCGGCAGCGACCTGATTGCCTTTAATTGAACAAAATAGTACAGGCATACAATCAGCCGTTAAGACGACACTAACTTGATTGGCTTGCCGAGTATATGATCCATCAGCTTCAAATCGCTCACTATTATCAATCAATCCAGTTGCCGGTTGTAATTGAATTTCTGAAATATCAAGTACGTTTGTGCTATGGGTTTGATTTAACCAATAAGGTTCGCTAGGAATATTTTCAGCACTAATTATATGACGACGATTTTCGACAATATTATTCAAATCATCACCAGTACGGCTACCTAAATTTAGACTGTCAAAAGGTGTAGAACTTACACCACCTATGCGAGTTGTAGTAAAAGCACGAATATTTGTCGGTGCTGGCCAATAGGGATAAATTGATTTAATCATAACAATTACCAATCAAGTTCATCTTTATGAAGTTCTGTATCTAATTGTAACTCTTGTATTAATTTTTGCATATCATCAGGTATTGGTGCATGCCATTCCATTAGCTCGCCAGTAATTGGATGATATAAACGTAACATAATGGCATGTAAGGCTTGACGATCAAAATCACGCAAAGTTTGGATAAATGATTCGCTAGCACCTTTCGGTGGTCTTGGTCGGCCACCATAAAGAGGATCACCGACTAAAGGATGCGCAATATGTGCCATATGTACACGAATTTGATGGGTACGACCCGTTTCAAGTCTTAAACGTAATCGAGTATGTAGACGATATTTTTCCATTACTCGATAATGTGTTACTGCTGGTTTTCCAGTTGGAAAAACCGCCATATGGGTCCGTTTAGTTGGATGGCGAGTAATTGGTTGATCTACGGTTCCACCAGCAGTGATGATTCCCATAGCAACCGCTTCATACTCACGAGTTATCTCACGAAGTTGTAATGATTCAACTAAATGAGTTTGTGCTTCAATGGTTTTAGCAACAACCATTAAACCTGTAGTATCTTTATCTAGGCGGTGAACAATACCTGCTCTTGGTACCCGTGAAATGTCTGGATAGTGATAAAGTAATGCATTTAATACAGTACCATTTGGATTTCCTGCACCAGGATGAACAACTAAATCTCTTGGTTTATTAATAACCAAAATATGATCATCTTCATAAACGACATTAAGATTTATATCTTCTGGTTGGTGATAGGTTTCTTCTTCAATTTCAACTTCGATGGATATTTTTTCACCACCGAGTACTTTATCTTTGGGTTTATTTACAATATTATTGTTTACTAATACTTTATTATTTACGATCCATTCTTTAATTCTTGACCTTGAGTAATCAGGAAAAAGCTCGGACAAAGCCTGATCCAAACGCATTCCAAGCTGGGTTTGTTCGATTTCAGATGAAAGTTTTAACTTATGCATGTTTAATTTATCTATTTTAAGCTGAGATGTTTTAGAGTATTATATACTAATCATCGCCTTTAATGTTTAATTATATTTTGGATTGAAAACTGAATGAAATTGCGCTTACACACTATCTTAGCTATTGCCTTAAGTAGTATGCTAATTGGCTGTACAACTACAAAGCCTGATGTTGAAAATGTGCCAGAGATTGAACTCCACAATAAAGCCAAAGCAGAGCTTGAGAGTGGAAATCTAAAATCCAGTATTACTGTTTTAGAGGCTATCGATAAAAATTATCCATTTGGACCTTATTCACAGCAAGTTCAACTCGATTTGATTTACGCATATTATAAAACAGCAGATTACCCTTTGGCCATTGCATCAATTGATCGCTTTTTAAAATTAAACCCGACTCATCCTAATATTGATTGGGTAATTTATATGCGCGGAATCTCTAATATGGCGCAAAATGACAACACTATTCAGGGATGGTTTAATGTCGATCGCTCTGATCGTGATCCTGAATTTGCCATGGCGGCATTTAAAGATTTTACTTATTTGGTATCTAGTTTTCCAAATAGTAGTTATGCAGCTGATGCCCAAAAGCGTTTAATATTTTTGAAAAACCGTATTGCACGTCATGAATTAAAAGTATCGCAATATTACACTAAACGTGAAGCCTATGTTGCGGTGATTAATCGGGTTACCCAAATGCTAGCATTATTCCCTGATACTGATTCAACTAAAAGCGCACTATTATTAATGCGTAATGCTTACAATGAATTAGGTTTAGTTGATGAAAGTACAAAAGTTGATCAACTTATTCAGGCCAATTTGGAAAATATACCAAAAGAAGAACAAAAATCATTTTTCTCCAAGTTTACTAGTGTATTTAATGGTGGTTAATTATTGACTAAGCGGGCATAGCCCGCTTTTTGTGCATTTTTACTAATGCGTTATATCTAAATTACCTCTTTTAATTCCTAATAAATCAATCCTACAATTCACATAACGTTTGTAAAACATCTCAATAACCAATACAATTAGCAAATTATTTTTATTAGCAATAATAGATAGGACATTAATTCGTCATGCAAGAACAATATCGCCCAGATGAAGTTGAAGCCAAAGTACAAAAACATTGGCAAGAAGACAAAACATTCCACGTTACTGAAGATCAATCTAAAGAGAAGTATTACTGTCTATCGATGCTTCCATATCCTTCAGGTCGTTTGCATCTTGGTCATGTCCGAAATTACACTATCGGTGACACTATTTCACGCTATCAACGTTTGAATGGTAAAAATGTATTACAACCAATCGGTTGGGATGCATTTGGTTTACCCGCCGAAGGCGCAGCAGTTAAAAATAATACAGCGCCAGCCAAATGGACTTATGAAAATATTGCTTACATGAAGAAGCAATTACAGCTACTTGGTTTTGGTTATGATTGGGATCGTGAAGTAACAACTTGCCGCCCTGAGTATTACAAATGGGAACAATGGTTCTTTACCAAACTATTTGAAAAAGGTTTAGTTTATAAAAAAACTTCAGCTGTTAACTGGTGTCCAAACGACCAAACTGTATTGGCTAATGAACAAGTGGTTGAAGGTTGTTGTTGGCGCTGTAATACACCTGTTGAGCGTAAAGAAATTCCACAATGGTTTATCAAAATCACTGAATATGCAGATGAGTTATTGAATGATTTAGATACTCTTGAAAGCTGGCCAGAACAAGTCAAAACAATGCAACGAAACTGGATTGGTCGTTCTGAAGGGGTGGAGTTTGATTTCGCCGTTGAAAACTATAGCGATAAGTTACGTGTTTATACTACTCGCCCTGATACTTTAATGGGGGTAAGTTTCGTTTCGATAGCTGCGGAACATCCACTTGCTCAATTAGCTGCACAAAATAATCCAAAAATTGCTGACTTTATTGCTGAATGCAAAACGACTAAAACCGCTGAAGCCGACATGGCAACAATGGAAAAAAAAGGTATGGCAACAGGATTTTTTGCTATCCATCCATTAACTGGCGCAAAAGTTCCAGTTTGGATTGCTAACTTTGTATTAATTGAATACGGCACAGGGGCGGTGATGGCGGTGCCTGGTCATGATGAACGTGATTATGAGTTTGCATCAAAATATAATCTACCAATCAAACCTGTTATTTTAACACAAGATGATCAAGCACCTGATCTATCACAGCAAGCTTATACTGAACATGGTAAATTATTTAATTCTGGAGAGTTTGACGGTCTGAATTTTGAACAAGCCTTTAATGCCATCGCAGAAAAACTTATCGCATTAGGTATTGGTAATCGTAAAGTAAATTATCGTTTACGTGATTGGGGAGTCTCTCGTCAACGTTATTGGGGTGCGCCTATTCCTATGGTGACACTTGAAGATGGCACAACAATCCCAACACCAGAAGATCAACTGCCAGTCATTTTACCAGAAAATGTTGAAATGAATGGTATTACTAGTCCAATTAAAGCAGATCCGAATTGGGCAAAAACTACAGTTAATGGTCAACCTGCACTACGTGAAACGGATACTTTTGATACGTTTATGGAGTCGTCTTGGTACTATGCACGCTATACCTGCCCTCATTATGACAAAGGTATGTTAGATGAAAATGCAGCAAATTATTGGTTGCCTGTTGATCAATATGTCGGTGGTATTGAACATGCAATCATGCATTTACTTTATTTTAGATTCTTCCATAAATTAATGCGTGATTTTGGTTTAGTAAAATCGGACGAACCAGCCAAACGCTTGTTGTGCCAAGGTATGGTTTTAGCTGATGCGTTTTATTATACAAGCCCTACCAACGAACGTATTTGGGTTTCACCAACTGAAGTCACTATTGAACGTGATGACAAAGGTCGTATTGCTAAAGCCACAGATAGTAAAGGTAATGAACTTGTTCATGCTGGTATGACAAAGATGTCTAAATCAAAAAATAATGGTATCGATCCACAAGAGATGGTTGAAAAATATGGTGCAGATACCGTTAGATTATTTATGATGTTTGCCTCTCCAGCTGATATGACGCTTGAATGGCAAGAATCTGGTGTGGAAGGTGCAAATCGTTTTATTAAACGTGTATGGCGTTTAGTATATGAACATGCTCAACTAGGTAAAACAACAACTCTTGATCTATCTAAATTGACAGCCAATCAAAAAACTTTACGTCGAGAACTACATAAAACGATTGCTAAGGTCAGTGATGATATTGGTCGCCGTCAAACTTTCAATACGGCAATTGCAGCAGTAATGGAATTTATGAACCGCTTACAAAAAGCGCCACAAGAAACAAATCAAGACCGTGCATTAATGGATGAATCATTAAATGCAGTTGTCAGGTTACTTTATCCTATGATGCCTCACGCTTGTTTCGTTATGTGGCAGGCATTAGGTCATAGTGAAACCATTGATAATGCATCTTGGCCGACTTCTGATGAATCGGCAATGGTTGAAGATGAAAAATTAATTGTTGTACAAATCAATGGTAAAGTGCGTGGTAAATTTACTGTCCCTGCAGATGCCGAACAAGATTTTGTAGTAGAACAAGCTAAACAAGAACCAAACATTCAAAAATATTTAACTGATACGACAATTCGTAAGGTTATTTATGTGCCAGGCAAATTATTGAATTTGGTTGTAAGTTAGTAATGTTGGATAACTAAGATATAGGTGATGATACCAATGAAAAAATATTTGGCTTTGATGTTATTGACAATATCGTTGTCTGGATGCGGTTTTCATTTGCAATATGAACCTGAGGTTCCTACTCGCTTTAAGACACTGTCTTATGAAAGTGGTGATCCATACGGTCGATTGTCAAGGGATGTGAAAGAGTTGCTACGCGATAATGAAGTTACATTAGCTGATGCCAATAATAAAGCTAAATATCCATCATTACGCATAGTCAGTGATTCATTGGATAAAAGCACTATATCAATCTATCAAGATGGTAAAGCAGCAGAGTATCAATTAGTATTGACAGTTCAAGCGCAAGTAGTTATTGAAGGTGAACAAATTCATCCAATTAACGTTCGTATATTCCGTACCTTCTTTGATAATCCAGCAGCTGCATTAGCTAAGACTGTAGAACAAAATTTGATTGAGGATGAAATGTATAAGCAAGCAGCTAAAGAGATCATTCGTAAATTGAAATCCGTTGATTCAGTAAACTAACGACTAGTTATGATTAAAATTAGTGCTGAAAAAATAACCCAGCAATTAGGATCGCCTTATTATTTGATTTTAGGTAGCGATCCTTATCTGCAACATTATGCACAAACTGAATTACGTAATGCTTTTAAACAAGCTCAATATGACGAACAACTTTCTTTCACAATCAATAGCCAAACAGACTGGTCGGCAATGTATGATAGTTGCCAAGCAATGAATCTATTTTCAAGCAGAACTTTACTTTGTATAGATATTGGTGAAGGTGTGTTAAATGTTTCAGTGGCAGCAAAGTTAAACACATTATGTGAAATGTTGACCCCTGAGATTGGCTTGATAATTAGTCTAGTGAAGATCACTAAAACCCAAGAAAATGCATTATGGTACAAAGCGTTATCTGACAAGTTAGTGGTAGTGAATTGTTCTACACCCGAAGCAACACAATTACCACAATGGATAAAAAGCTATTTACAACAAATGCAAATAGCTATTGAATCTCCAGCGATCGAACTACTTAGTTATTACTATGAAGGTAATTTGTTGGCATTAACGCAAATTATTGAGCAATTAAATTTACTTTATCCAAATCAAACTATTTCTTATGAACAAGTTGAGTTGAATATTAATGATTCAGCGATATTTACGCCTTTTCATTGGATTGATGGAATGCTTTCCAATAAAGCAAAACGTGCAACACATGTTTTACAACAGCTTAAAATGAATGATTTTGAGCCGTTAATATTGATGCGGATTATTCAACGTGAATTGATTTTGTTGATCAATTTAAAATTAGCTTTAAACGAGAAATCACCTCGTCAAGTTTTTGATGAATACAGAGTCTGGCAAAATAGAAGAAGTATGTATAATTCTTATTTGAATCGCTTTGATATTAAAGCGTTATTTGCTCTACTGGCGACGTTAACCGATATTGAAATTAGCCTAAAACACAATAATGATTTACCTATATGGGATGCACTGTTGAGTTTAACTATGCAGTTTATGGGACTAAACAAGTGTTAACAGCGTTATTTGGTGGAACCTTTGATCCAATCCATTATGGGCACTTACGCCCAGCTTTAGCCTTAGCCAAAGAGGTAGGATTAACTAAAATTAATTTATTACCAAACCGTATTCCGCCTCACAAACCACAACCAGAGGCCAATACAGAGCAACGTTTAGCTATGTTACAGTTGGCCATAGCGGACTATTCTCTATTTTCAGTTGATACTCGAGAATTAGAACCAAAGCTAACTAATCAGCCTTCTTTTACCATTGATACTCTCAAATTATGGCGTCAACAAAATGGTACTCAGCAAAGTTTAGCTTTTATAATGGGACAAGATTCTTTGCTTAGTTTACCAACATGGAAAGAGTGGCAAAAATTACTCAATTATTGTCATTTGCTAATATGTAAACGACCTGGTTATGCTCAAACATCCTGTGATAGCAAGCTGCAACAATGGATTTATCAACACCAAATCCAAAATAGTCAAACATTACATCAATGTCCTAATGGCTATATTTACTTTGCTAATACACCACTTGAAGCGATTTCTGCGACAGAAATCCGGCAAAATATTGATGACCCACAAAGCTGTAAAAAGTTATTACCGCCCAAAGTCTGGCAGTATATTCATGAGCATAGACTTTATAATTCAAAGAAATGTTAGAAATGACTTTACATCTGAGAGTTTTTTCGGCATTATTTCGCCGCTATATTTAGATATTATAATTATAGCTGTTCTGTGTTTATACTCAAATCAATGAATTTACACACGCCAAAAATTGGTGATTAAGTTGATAAATTCGCTTTTCTAATTTAAGCATAAAGAAAATCGAAGTAATATTAATTGATTTGAGTATATTTAATTTGTATTTAATATTAAGAGGCCCCAATGGCAAAAGAAGATAACATTGAAATGCAAGGTACTATTCTTGATACTCTTCCAAACACGATGTTTCGTGTTGAACTTGAAAATGGTCATGTTGTTACTGCACATATTTCTGGAAAGATGAGAAAGAACTATATTCGAATTCTAACTGGCGATAAAGTAACGGTAGAAATGACACCTTACGATCTTTCAAAAGCACGTATCATATTCCGTAGTCGTTAATATCGTTATCACACTTATTGTTTTACATTATTAACTAATGAATTGATTAGTTATTTTCTCTTTTTTAATACAATTCCGTCGACTAAAGTCGACGGATGTACAAGTTATAATTTAGGTTACTTCCTAATTAATCCATTTGAGAAAAATCCATCTGATCGTATTTTATCCATTTTGTCTTTTTGACAATCTTATAACCAAAGTAAATTGCAAGAAACAATGGAATACCGATGTAAGTGGCAATGACACCGTTCCAATCAATAGTTTCTTGTAAAAATGCCTCGTAATTTTGCCCTAATGTTATCGTCAAACAAAGTATAAAGGCAAAAATAGGGCCAAATGGGAAACAACTAGAGCGATACGGTAATTTATTCAGATCCCGCCCTTGTGACACATAACCTTTTCTAAAACGATAGTGGCTAATAGCTATACCAAGCCATGCAATAAACCCAGTCATACCAGACATATTAAGTAGCCATAAATAAACTTGTTGGTCTTTGTATAGTGAAGTTAAAAAGCATAGCATAGCCACTAATGTTGTCGCAAATAGTGCCATATCCGGTACACCTGATGAAGATAATCGACTGAAGATTTTAGGGGCCTTTCCCTCTTTTGCTAAGGCATATAGCATACGTGTTGAAGCATATAAACCAGAGTTACCCGCGGAAAGGACTGAGGTTAAAATTACTGCATTCATGATAGCAGCTGCTGATAATAACCCTGCATGTTGGAACACTAAAGTAAATGGGCTAACACTAATATCCGTTTCGTCATTACGCAGTAAATTAGGATCAGTGTAGGGAATAATTAAACTAATCACTAAAATCGCAAAGATATAGAATAACAGTATACGCCAAAAGACTTGTTTCATGGCTTTGGGAATATTTTTTTCTGGATCTTTTGATTCGCCCGCAGCAATTCCAATCAGTTCGGTACCCTGGAATGAGAAGCCTACAACCATCGCAACACCGATCATTGATGAAAATCCACCAACAAATGGTGCATCACCTATTTCCCAGTTTTGCCAACCAGCATTTTCAGCACCTTTTAAAATGCCAATAATCATTAATAAACCAACTACAATAAATAAAATCACCGTGACAACTTTAATTAATGAAAACCAAAATTCTGCTTCACCAAAACCTTTTACAGAAATATAGTTTAAGCAAAAAATAATAGTTAGGAATAACAGACTCCACAACCAACTATAAGCACCGGCATCAAACCAATAGGATATCACCAATTGTGCAGCGACTAGGTCAACAGCAACCGTTATTGCCCAGTTATACCAGTAGTTCCAACCAATAGCGAAACCAAAAGCTTCATCTACATAGCGTGCCCCATAAGTCGCAAAAGTGCCAGAAACCGGAAGATAAGCAGCAAGCTCCCCCAAGCTAGTCATTAAAAAGTAAACCATTATGCCGATAATGGCATAAGAAAGCAGTGCACCACCAGGGCCTGCTTGTGCAACAGTAGCGCCTGAAGCGACAAATAACCCAGTTCCGATGGAGCCACCAATGGCTATCATCGCTAAATGACGGGCTTTTAAATCACGCTTTAATTTATTATTCATATTAATTTTCTTCTTGTTAAACAGATTCTAAATATATTTAGTTACTACCTTATGATTAATATCTAGGTTAGTAACTGATTTAAAATAATTTATTACGATATTTATCATTAGCTGATAAATTGTGGTGAAGTGTATCAAAAAAAATTATATGCGAGATAAATAATTCTAATAATCCGTCTGATATGTTAAATATTAGCAATACTTAGCTGCTAGTTAACTGTTCTAATTGAGTTAAATAATCCATCGCTTGATCACGATTTGTTCCACACATTTCAAAACAAGGTTTTAAACGACCGCAAACTAGAGGTCTATTAGTATTACCAAATAATTTACACTGAAAATTCTCGTCTAAATGAAAACAGGCAATTCCGGCTGGTTTTCCATTCGGCATACTAGGTATAGCAGATGAAATTGATGGCGCAATACAACATGCACCACAGTTTTTACGGCATTTGAATGAATCAGTCATTAGTTTAGAGGAATTTGTCGTTGTTTTATAAAATTTATTGGTGACAATAGCAAGTTAAGGGTAAAATAGCGAGCTAAATTTTTAACTCTATTAAACATGAAGAAAGTATTATGGCTAAAGCAAATGAAATAAAACGTGGTGATGCAGTCACCTACAATGGCAAACTATTATTAGTGAAAGAGATTGACGTTCAAAGTCCTAGTGCGCGTGGAGCAAGCACCCTTTATAAAATGCGTTTTACCGATGTGAAATCTGGTGGCAAAGTTGAGGAACGTTTTAAAGGGGATGATATTTTAGATACTATCGAACTATTTCGACGTCCGGTAAGCTTTTCTTATATTGATGGTGACGAATATGTATTTATGGATAATGAAGACTATACGCCATTTATTTTTAAGAAAGATCAAATTGAAGAAGAACTGCTATTTATTCCAGATGGTGGAATGGATGGTATTCAGGTGTTAATGGCTGAAAGTGAAGTTGTTGCTTTAGAACTGCCACAAACAGTTGAACTAGAAATTATTGAAACTTCACCAAGTATCAAAGGTGCTTCAGCAAGTGCACGAACAAAACCTGCAACACTATCAACCGGTCTTGTCATTCAAGTACCAGAATATATTGATAACCACGAAAGAGTTAAAATTCATATCGCAGAACGCCGATATATGAGTCGAGCGGAATAATCTATTAAATCGTGATGAATACATATAACCAAAATAAATTACATAAACGATTGCGACGTCTTACAGGTGAAGCTATCGCTGACTTTAATATGATCGAGGAAGGCGATCGTATAATGGTCTGCTTATCAGGCGGTAAAGACAGCTATACATTGCTGGATATTCTTATTAATTTAAAAATTAGCGCACCAGTACAATTTGAATTAGTCGCAGTTAATTTAGACCAGAAACAACCTGGTTTTCCTGAACATGTCTTACCTGAATATCTTGAGTCATTAGGTATTGAATATAAAATTGTCCAAGAAAATACTTATGGAATTGTCAAAGAAAAAATTCCAGAAGGTAAAACAACCTGTTCTCTCTGTTCTAGACTTCGACGTGGTATTTTATATCGTACTGCAACTGAACTTGGTGCAACAAAAATAGCACTAGGACATCACCGAGATGACATTTTAGAAACACTATTTTTAAACATGTTTTATGGAGGCAAACTTAAAGCCATGCCACCTAAATTGATGAATGATTCAGGTGAGCACATTATTATTCGACCTCTTGCATATTGTAAAGAAAAAGACATTGCAAAATATGCTGAAATAAAACAATTTCCTATCATTCCATGTAATCTTTGTGGCTCACAACCTAATTTGCAACGGCAAGTAATCAAAGAAATGCTAAATGATTGGGATAAAAAATTTCCTGGTCGTATCGAAACCATGTTTCGCGCTACACAAAATATTACTCTTTCTCATTTATGCGATACCAATCTTTACGATTTTAAAGGGATTAAGAAAGGTGATATTGATATCAATGGTGGCGATTTAGCCTTTGACCGTGAAGAATTACCCCCTACAGTCGGATTTGATGCGTCAGAACTCGACGAACAGGATCTAATTCTATGGAAAGAGGCTAACTAAAATTACCCTCCAACATCTAAACTCTTTTATTATCGGCGATAAACAATATCGTCGATAATTATTTAATATTAAAACAATAACCTATTTTATAGAAACTTTGATCCTGCTCACGAATTAACAAAAAAAAATACCATTTTTGTTGTGGTTATTATGACATTAAAATAAAATTGAAACGTTCCAATTTTTGCTAACATAATGCTAAAACTAGCATAAAAACAATCTAATTATAGATAGGAGAACAATGTGAAACTACAGTTTTTGGGTACTGCCGCCTCTGAAGGTATCCCAAATCCTTTTTGTAAATGTGAAATTTGTGAAAAATCTCGCCAACAAAAAGGTAAAAATATAAGAACTCGAAGTTCGATTCTTATTGATGATATTATGCAAATTGATTTTGCCCCTGAATATAGCTATCAAGTAATGAGAGAAAACATTGACGTTACTAAAATAAAGGACTTATTGTTTACTCATACTCACCCTGACCATTTTAATGTTGGCGATCTATTTAGTCGTATGGTGGACTATGGATTTAATATCGACCATCCGCTGTATATTTATGGCAATGATATTGCAATAAATGGTTGCTTAAATGTTTTACCTGGATATAGTCCTGAGCGTTTTGTATTTAATTTAGTGGTTCCATTTCAAACTGTTGTGACATCAGCTGGTTATACCGTTACTGCATTGTTGGCTAATCATGCTAAATGGGAATTTTGTTTTATTTATTTAATCGAGAAAGATGGTAAAACCTTACTCCACGGACATGATTCAGGTTATTTTCCTGAGCTAACTTGGCAATGGTTGAAAAATAGCGGTAAAAAAATTGATATGGCAATTTTCGAGTGTACTTACGGCTATAAACAAAATGATAAAACCAATAATCACATGAGTATTGAAACTGTTATTGCAGCTCAAAAACGCATGTTAGAAGAAGGTATTTTTGATTCCAATACTCAACTTATCACATCTCATCACTCCCATAGTAGTGGCTTCATGCATGATGAATTAGTTGAAATATTTAAACCTTATAATATTCAAGTGTCCTATGATGGCTTAAAGAAGACGATTTAATACGGAGCAATATATGTTTAAAATACCACGTTTACTGGTAATGATGTTTTTACAATATTTTGTGCAAGGTGCATGGAATATGGTTATCGGTGCAGTACTTGCTGCTTATGGATTGAAAGAAATTGTTGGTTCTACTTATTCAGTTTTAGGAATTGCAACCATCATTTCGCCACTTTTTATTGGTATGATTGCTGATAGATTCATCGCATCTCAAAAAGTGATGGGGATATTACACATTCTTAATGCCGGTGTTTTATTTATCATTCCTAACTTTGTTGAAAGTGGCAATATTGTCGGCTTTTTAATAATGATATTTATTGTTGGTTTATTATTCTATCCAACAACGGCTTTAGCAAATAGCGTAAGCTTTAGGCATATAGATGGTGTGCGTTGGTTCCCAATTATTCGTGTATTTGGTACTATCGGCTTTATGATAGTAGGATTAATTCTTGGTTACACTGGTTTTTCAAGTTCTATCAATTCATTTTTACTTGCTTCTGGTGCTTCTGTGGTTTACGGCATTTATTGTTTTACTTTACCAAATACTCCACCAACCAGTAGAAATAAAAAATTCTCAATTCGAGATGCTATGTGTTTAGATGCCTTATCTCTTTTTAAAGATAAATATTTCACTATATTCATGCTTTCTACCTTTATCTTAATGATAACTAAAACTGCATATAGTGCTTATTTACCCGTTTATTTGCCTGTATTAGGATTAGAACCAGCATCAATGATGCAAATTGCTATTGCTACAGAAGTGCTATTTATGTTCCTTTTATCTTTCCTACTAGGTCGCTTTGGATTTAAAAAGATCATCTTATTCGGTGCAATTTGTTGGATAATTCGTAGTATGATGCTATCGTTAGCCGCAACGTCAGACGGTAATATGTTCTTCTATATTATTGGCACTTTATTGTTACAAGGTATTTGTTGGGATTTCTTCTTTACCGCGGGCGATATTTATGTTGATAAAAAAGCTGGCCCAGAAATCAAAGCTCAGGCTCAAGGCTTACGTTTTATTGTTTCTAATGGCTTTGGTGTATTTATGGCGGCATCGGTATGTGGATTTATCAATAATCGTGTTGTTACTGAAAAAACATTACCTAATGCTGGACCTCAATGGCAAGAGTTTTGGATCTATCCAGCTGTAGTTGCAGCAATTGTTGCGGTAGGTTTCTGGTACTTCTTTAGAGACAAAGATGTCATCATGACACCTAAAAAAGTAGAATCAGAATAATCCATTCACAGTTAACGATAAAAAGTTACGTAAACTATGGCTAATAATTATTTATTAGCCATAGTTTTTTCTATCTCAACATTAATCAACTCTATGATTTGCATTGAACTATATTGATTAGTTATCCACTGTGTTAAATATTTGCCAATAATGCTTTCAATCAATCTTAAATTAATCGCATTACCAGTCATACTATTTTCCCGAATACCATTAGTGTATTGTTGTTGTACCACTGGTAACCATGGATAACTCTTAATAATTCTATGATTTTGAAAAATAGATTTTTGTGCCGTAGCGCCACCAAGTAATGCTATTTGTTCACTGATTTCATTAGAATAAAGCCAATCAAAAAAGATTTTAACTTGTTTATCTTTTTGACTATATTTCGACATACCAAGTGATCCGCCACCAAATAAAGATTTTCGACCAGGTACTTTTGCATATCCAACTAAAGGTAAAATATTACGATGATTGATATAACTAAATAAATTCATATAAACAATTAACATTGCAAGTTGGCCTTGTTCAAATAAATTTACTGATTCTTGCCACCAAGGTGATTGTATATTTCTTGCTACCTTTATAAATGATTGCAACTGATTTAAAGTATTAAGAGCAATAGTCTTGTTTAAGCCTAATTTATTGCCATTAATTAATTTACCACCTTGAGCATAATAACGAACTAAAAACTCTGATGCAATGAGTTCATAATTGCCTAAAGTAATGCAACTGCCAAATTCTACTTGTGATTCAGGATTGTGTTGTCGACTAAAAAATTGTGCAATTTGATCAAATTCAGTAAAATTTTTAGGAACATTTAGTTGTTGTCGATATCTTTCAAAATAAGCTCGTTTACTTAATGGGTCATTAAATAAATCTTTACGATAAAAAAGCATCTGTACACTTGGGTCAAAAGGAATCGCATAAGCAATATTATCTACATAACTAAAGCGTTCGATGAGTTCTAGTGGATATTTTGCCAATAAATGATCGAAGTCGATTGCTAATTTTGATAAAGGTTTGAATACTGACGGTGCAAACCAAGGTAATCCTGCCATATCTATTCGAATAATGTCAATGTCTTGATGTTGATTAAGTTGATTCAAAATATGATATATTTCGTCGAAAGGCTTAATAATTAAATTAACATTAATACCATACATTTTCTTGAAATGAGGGAGTAATTTTTTAACCGCTTGTGTTGATGGACTTGGTAAGATTAGAAAATTAATGATTTCATTATGTTTAGTTTTATTTGCCGAATTTGAATCAGGTAATAATGAAAAGCCTTTATTATCAATATTGGTTACAGTTTCTCCCTCTACCAATTTCATAATTTGTTCACTTAATATGCCATAGTTCATATGGTATTGATAGATATTGTCTTCATAATAAAAATTATTGTTCGTTAAAGTATAAATTGGTGGGCAGTCTTGTTGACTACCAAAATAATTCGCATTACGGACAAAATGAGCACGCTCCATATCCATGGTAATAATGGCATCATACTTAATCTGCTCATCAGCAAAAAAACTAAATGCTAAATTATAAGTACCGTTAGATGGCTTGGAGGCAATATTATTCAATACTACTGAATAATTATGTTTTTTAAACTGGCTTTGTAAACCTTTTTTAAAGGATTGAGAATGAGTATGATGTTCTGAATTACTAAATAATCCAATTAAATGATACGATTTATCGATCAACTCATTAGCAATGTCTTGCCCTGCTTTCTCATAATCTAGTGAAATAAATTGTAATGCAGATGAAGGTTTTCTATAAACAAAAATTATTTTCTCTTTTGGCAACTTAATTTTTTGATAATATTCACAAGCGTCAAATAATGAGCTAACAGCTATAACAGCATAATCTCGTTTAACAGCCACCTTTTGAATTAATTGTAACTCAAGATCTTTTGAATCATAGGTTAAATAAAGTGACAACTCATAACCAAGCCGATTAGCTTGATTAAACAAACCATCATATAAATTACTATATTGTTCAGATGTAATATTGGGTAGTATGACCGAAATAGATTTAGTTGAACCTTCTTTTAAATTTTTAGCAGATAAATTAATTTGATAACCTAACCGTTGTATGGCTTGTTCAACCAATTTGATTTTTTTTACACTAACATTCCCTCGATCATTAAGCACGTTTGAAACAGTTCCATGAGATACGCCGGCAAGTTTTGCAATATCTTTGATTGTCGCCATTAAGTTATAAACTCCATTAAATTCATTCAGCAATCAAATCTAACTCATTAATTAATAATAAAAATACTTTAGTGATTGGCTAAATACTATTTAAGCCATTTTAGCCAACTTTGATTCACAATCTTTTTTTCTAATTTGAAGTATGAATCATCAACTGTACTCGGTAAAAGTTGTAATGATAATTGATGAATTTCATTACGCATATCAATATATACTTTAGTTAATTGTTCAGCTTCTTGGCTATCCATAATTTGATAATTTGCCGCTAATTCTAAAATCCGTACGTTATCACTCCATGTTGTCATTTTAGGATATTGATGAGCATAATTAAGTACCAGATATTGGGATAAGAATTCAATATCACCAATACCACCTTCATCAATTTTCAAATTAAATCGATGTTGCTCTGTTGTACCTAGATGGGTCCGCATCTTTTCGCGCATCTCTCTAACTTCGGTTTTTAATATCTTTTCGTCACGAGGTTTACATAAAACATCATGCCTAATTTGGTTGAAGCGTTTAATCAGTTCTATTTCACCATATACAGCTCTAGCTCGTACTAATGCTTGGTGTTCCCATGTCCAAGCTTCATGCATTTGATAGTCATAAAAGGCATTTAAACTACAAGCTAATAAACCTGCATCACCTTGTGGACGTAAACGAACATCAACTTCATAAAGAATTCCAAAGCTGGTGCGAACATTGAAGAGATGAATAATCCTTTGTACTAATCGTAAATAAAATTGGCGACTATCAATTTGTTTATCACCATTAGTTATGCTATCTACAGGGCAATCATGAAGAAATACCAAATCTAAATCTGAACCATAACCCAATTCCCAACCACCTAATTTGCCATAAGCGATAATAACCAATCCTTTATGATTGTCAGTTAAATGTGTAGGTTTACCATAACGTGCGACCATTTGATTCCATGCCATTTGCACAACAAAATCAATTAATGATTCTGCAACATAGGTCAAATGATCGCTTACCTTCATAGTATTTAATACCTGCTCAACATCGGCAGCCGCTATATGCAATAATTGCATTTGCTTAAATTGTCTTAGTGCTTCAAGTTGTTGTTCTTCATCATCAACCTCAATACGAAGTAAGTATTGATACAGTTCACTCTTATATTCATTTGGTGAAACAGTTTGATAAAGTGAGTTAATATCTATTAGTTCATCTAACAAAATTGGATAATGAGCTAGTTGCTCACTAATCATTGGCGAGGCACTACATAAACGAATTAACTGCTTCAATGCTGTTGGATATTCAAGGAGTAATTCTAAATAAGTTGTTCGGCTAACAATATTAACTAATAAATGTAAGATTCGTGATAATAGTACTAATGTGTTTTTATCAGTACAAACCAACTCCAATAATCGTGGCATCAATTGGTCAAGTATTTCACGACCTCGTACTCCAATTGTCCGTTTACCAATATCATCACGAAACTGACAAAGCATTTGATATAGTTTTTCAGCATTATCATGTGAGTAAGAAGTCAGTACTGATGTAACATCACTTAATTGCAAATCTGGCACCCAAAGATCATCAAATTGTTCATTGTATTGCTTAGAATTAGATACTGATTCAGATGTATCTTCACCGATAAGTTGATTAAATACTTGCCGATTAAATTGCATTCTTTTAGCAAGATCAGATTCAAATTCATACCAATCATTAAAGTTCATACTAGTGGCAATACGAATTCGATCCAGCTCATCGTCTGGCAATGCTTGTGTTTGCTCGTCATGTATAGCTTGAAGTAAATTCTCACAACGACGTAAAAACAAATAGTTTTCTCGCAAAGTATCTACTTCATTCACACTAAGTAACGATTCTTGTTCTATTACTTGTAAGGCGGTTAATAAAGAGCGGGTTTGTAGGCCCACGACGCGCCCACCACGTATAAGTTGAAAAACTTGTACAATAAATTCAATTTCACGAATACCACCAGCACCAAGTTTAATATTGTTAGTCAAGCCTCGACGCCGAACTTCACGCTCTATCATGCTTTTCATATTTCGTAATGACTGCAATACACTGAAATCAATATAACGGCGGTAAACAAATGGTTTTAACATTTGGTAAAGCTCTTTGGTGTAGGGTTCTTGCTGATCACCCAGTATTTTTGCTTTTACCATAGCATAACGTTCCCAGTCTCTTCCCTGCTCTTGATAATAATCTTCCATAGCAGAAAAACTTAAAACCAACGGACCGCCATCACCTAGCGGACGTAAACGCATATCAACGCGGTAGACAAAACCATCTTCAGTAATTTGGTCTAGTGTTTTAATTAATCGTTGCCCTAAACGAGTAAAAAACACAGCATTATCTAATTCTCGTCTCCCACCTTGAGTTTGTCCATGTTCAGGGTAGGTAAAGATAAGATCAATATCTGATGAAAAATTCAGTTCACCACCACCTAATTTTCCCATGCCTAAAATAAGTAAAGGTTGTGCTTGCCCTTGTAAATTACATGGAGTTCCCCATTCTTTACAACTAAGCTCATAAAGCCAATCACGTGCGGTGATAATAATCACTTCAGCTAGCTGCGTAAGTTGTAATAAAATTTGCTCATCATTACTTGTTTGGGTTAATTGTGACCATTCAAGCCTTACCAGAATATAGCGCCTAAATAATCTTAATACTTTCATTAGAGCTAATTCATCAAATACTGATGCTAGTCTTTCATTTAACCATTGTTGATAGAAACATCTTTCATCAGCTTGAGGGGAATGAGTAATAATATCTGTCAGCCACTCGGGAAATCGATAAAAAGCATCAATCAGAAAATCACTTTGTAGCAAAATATTAAGGTTATCAAGTACTTCTTTTGAATCACATTGTGACAATTGAGATATAATCTTTTGTTTTTGCTGAGCAATTAATGGTGAAACTAACGAGCTTGGCTGGGACATAATAAGCACTCACTTAAAATATTTATATATTGATAAAATCACCTATTTAAATATTATAAATGACTTTTTAAGTTCACCTATCTTTTTATTAAACAAATCGCGAAAAACAGTATTGATATTTTTTCGCAATCTATTTACCGATAAAACTATAGCAGCTGACTATCGTTAGGTCTTATATTGCTTGTTTACCTTATCATTGTTATTGGTTATAACGTAACGGCCAATAACAATGTTATATTCTTTGATTCGAATAGCGGGTTAATGTTTATCAAAAAACAGTTTTGTCATCTTTCTTACCAATAGACAACTTGAAATCAACAAAGTAATTAAAAACACCCATAAGTAGAACCATCCAAAAGTACTAGAGATAAAATCGTATGGTAGGAGATTATAGATATAGTTGTAGATGTATAGAATAAGTACTAATAAAAGGCAGTTTAATATAAAGGTAATAAGCGAACTAAAAATTACCTTTTTTATGACCAAAATTTCTGTTACCGCTGTAAAGCATTTTCTTAGCAAGAAATAACCAATTATATTTACTATTGATAAAAATATAGCCAATAAAACTATAGAGGAAATCAGGTTACTTAAACTATAATACATACCATTGAAAATCAACAAATATGACATGGTTATAAAGTAACAGTTATAAAAACAGATGAATAACCCCATATGTAACTTCTGACTTTCTGTTTGGGTTAATATCATTTCGTTACAGATATAATTTTTTTTGAATAACCTAATACTAAGATAAGTACAAAGTGTTATAAAAAAATAGATAATGAGATACTCAATTAGATGAAATATATCTTGAGAAAAATTATAGTCATAATTAATATTTAAAAATCTTAGTTTAGACACAATCCAATCATAACTATAAGAGTAGAAACTCCAGCGAAAAACCATATCGCTTAATACCATAAATATGGCAATTAAAAAGGTATTAATAATGTTTTTCTGATTAATTATGGTAATGGAATACTGATTAAATGTTATTGTGGAAATAATAAAAAGAATTACTGAACTAGGTATTTGAAGTAAAAAATTGATTAAAACTTGCTTAACAATTTTCAAGCCAATCTGATGAGTCGTACTATCTGACAATATAAAATCGTTATCAAATCCAATAAGATAAATAACGCTAAAAATACTATATAGTAACCAATAAAATATTACTAATAATAGTGGTAATTTGAAGAGGGTTGTTTTCATTTTAATTCGTATACCTATTTTTTATTTATTTCAAACATTAACATCAACTTGAACTTGGTATTCACCTCGCAATAAGCAAACTGTTCAATCGAGTCAATAAATGGTATCGCCATTTGCCACTGTTTAAAATCAGGCTCAATTTGCAGATTTTTGTTAATAAGTTTCTCGTTTATTTGAATAAGTAGCTGTTTATAAAAAATTAAATCATTATTTGCTAAAGCATATTCTTCATTTTGTTGCCAAAAGTTTAGTAGATCGGCTAAATCTTGCTCAATTTGTGAGGAAAGAACAGTAGGAGTTAAGGTTAAGTTATCTAATAAACGATAGCCCCGAGAAGCTTTACTTTGAGAAAATAGATGTAAGTTAAAACGACTTAATTCAATCGCAAAGTTGAGCAAATCTTGTTTATTGCCTTGTTTGATTTCTAACTCTACCTCTTGTATTGGCATAGATTGACCATTTGAGGTAATTTGCCCCAAATCTAAAGCAACTTCAATTTCGCTATTGGCAAATGAAATCAGCCAAGTTTGCCGTTTAAAATTGGTGGTAAAAAGAGGCCTTAACTGCGTTAATCCATTAGGTAATGCCTCTTTCGGTAGGACACTTAAATCGAGCTTATCATTAGGTAAAGGTTGATTAATTTCAATGCGTTCATGTAACCCACCTATAGAATTACCTTTTGATTTTAAGGTAATTTCAAAACACTTACTTTGCTCAGTTTCTGTAGTTCGAATTCGAAGACCACAACCATTAAGTCGTAAAAAATGATCTTCAGTATCGTAATAAGTATTAATCAAATTTAATTGACTAACCAAATGTTGTTGCGATGAAAACTCGGCTTCATCACAACATACCCATTGATTTAAGTAATTTTGTAACTGCTCTATATCACTTTGATTGATTTGAAACTTTAATTCAATTTCGTTACTCATTTGTCTGTTTTTTATCAGTTATTTTGTTATATGATATACTGATTATTTTCAGAAATATAGCCAATCATTAATTAATAGACAATGTCTGTTTTTGTAGGCTATAAAGCTTAGTAAATAAGCCATTTTTATCCATTAATTGCTGATAATTGCCTTGTTCTACAATTGAACCTTGATCTAAGACAATAATATTATCAGCACCAACGATAGTTTTTAAGCGATGAGCTATAACAATGACAGTTCTATCTTTTACTAGATTAGCAATGGCTTCTTGAATATAAACTTCATTTTCAGGATCCAAAGAAGCGGTAGCTTCATCAAGCAAAATAATAGGTGCATTTTTTAATAATGCTCTCGCAATTGAGATACGTTGCCGTTCACCGCCAGAAAGTTTACTACCGTTTTCACCAATTAATGTATTCCAACCATCTGGTAATCGAGCTACTAGCTCATCACATCTAGCGATTTTAGCCACATGTTTTACCTCTTCATCAGTAGCATTATGCCTACCAATTCGAATATTATTCATAATAGTATCATCAAACAATACCACCTTCTGAAAAACAAAAGCCATTGAATGCATTAATGTTTCCGGATCTATTTGCTTAATATCTTGATTATCTATAGTGATTTTTCCTGAATTTACATCCCAGAAACGAGCAATCAACTGTAATAAGGTACTTTTACCACTACCAGATGGCCCAACTAGTGCTGTCATTTTTCCTTCAGGTATAGCGCAACTTACATTATTAATAACACTTGTCTGATTATAGGAAAAATTAATCTGATCAATATTGATATTATAGTTAGTAAAAGTCACATCATCTCTACCTTCCATAATAGGTTCATTTTGCAGACTCTTCATTCTATCGATAGAAACCAGCATATAGAACAGTTCAGGTAATAATGTTAAAACTGAAATTAATGGACTATAAATTCGCGAACTAATAATCACAAAAGCAATAAAAGTAATTGGATCCAAACTTCCAGAAACCATTAAGGTTACCCCGAGTAAAACAACAATACCTAAACCCACTTGCAATGTCATAGTAGACAAAGTAACAATAATTCCACCTATTCCTTCAAACTTAATCGATGCCCACATCATATTTTTCAGTGCTTTATCTAAACGATTGAATTTTTTACCACTTAATCCAAAACCTTTTATGATTTTTATACCATCAAGATATTCTTGAACCTCATCGGAAACAGCTAATTTAGCTTGAACATGTTTTTCACCCAATTTTTGTTCGAGTCTTTTACCAGCAACAACAATAATAATAGCTATGGGCAAAGTACAAAAAATTGCTGCAGCCATCCGCCAATCATAGAATGCTAATAAACAACAAGTTATTAGACTACTAACAGAATATCCTATTAATTGCGGTATAACATGGCTAAGCATATTTTCAATAACCGCACAATCGCCCATAATGTTTGCGGTAAGTTCAGAAAGATCTTTTCGATTAAAAAAGCTCAGAGGTAATTTGCGAAGTTTTTCAGCGACCGCAATTCGAGTATTGGCTGCTTGACTAAAAGCATTAGCGTAAGTCTTTTTATATTCTTTTTTATAACATACTAAAAACAAAATCGCAGATAACACACCGAAGCCTGCCATTATCCAAAGATAATAAACATTCACTGGTATTTGGTTAGTTAAAGGCTCAATTAACAACATAATTACCTGTAATAAAATTATGAAAGGCAGCATTAATGTTAAATTGGACAATGTACAAGCAATAATCGCTTGATTAAGATTTTTACTTTCTATATCGGACAACATCAATATTTTTTTAAACATGTGCTACCTCATCATTATGACAAGAGTGATCTGAATGACAATTATTAGCAGAATTTGGTTGATCCATTTGCCAATCTAATGTTTGCTTGTAATATTGCCACATTTTGTAATAGGTATTTTGTTTATCAATAAGTTGCTGGTGGGTTCCTTTTTCAACAATACTTCCTTTATCTAATACCACAATTTGATCGGCATCTTTTATTGTTGATAGGCGATGGGCAATCATAATAACGGTTTTACCTTCCATTAATACTTTTAAAGCAAGTTGAATTTTGTATTCATTTTCAGGATCAGCAAAAGATGTAGCTTCATCAAGAATCAGTATAGGTGAGTTTTTTAGTAATGCTCGAGCAATTGCTAATCGTTGCATTTCTCCGCCAGAAAGATGCACCCCCTTAGAGCCTATTACAGATTGATAGCCATCAGGTAATTTCTCAATAAAATCATGACACTGAGCAGCTTTAGATGCGGCAATAACTTCGTTTAGATCGGCATCTGGTTTGCCGATTTTAATATTATCTAAAATTGTTTGTTTAAAGAGAAAAACATCTTGAAACACAAAACTCACTAATGATAATAAATATTCACTACTCATTTGCTTAATGTCTACATCACCAATGGTTATTGATCCTTCCCCAGGATCAAAAAAGCGCGGAATGAGTAATGAAATGGTACTTTTGCCACTACCAGAAAGCCCTACTAATGCTGTTGTTGTTCCTTGCGTGGCAGTAAAAGAGATATGATTTAGGGCATTACTCTCTAAAGAGTCATTACTCTTATTCTCATCATAAGAGAATGTAACATCATTAAAACAAATATCATATTTTTTAACCTCAAGGCCTGATTCCGGTTCAGTCAATGATTTTATATTGAGAACAGTATCCATATTTTCAACACTTTTAACTGCCCTTTGAAAACCTTGTGATACATATAAAAGTTTGAAAAAAGGTGCCGGCAAAGCTAGGGAGAAAATTAAATAGAAAATAGATGACAAAATAAAATTGGCATAATTTTCTGTTGTACCTAATAATAAAATCATTACAGGAATAATAAAAAGATAGATATTATTTAATATGAGCAAAAACAGTGCCATATGATATTTAAAACAATCTATAAACTTAAGACAATATTGTTGATAAGCTTTGATAGATTCATAAAATCGTTTAAAAGAAAAGAAAGTTTGATTAAAAGCTTTAACCACTGTTATACCACGAATATATTCAACTGAAGCATTACTCATATCAATTAATCGGGTTTGAAACTCTTGCATATTGTTTTTAATTTCTTTACGACGATAACCACTTTTTAAAACAATATAAGCTAAGATGATTGGTACTAATGTTGCCAAACCTAAACGCCAATCGAAAATGGCTAAAATAATAAAAATAATAATTGGAGTAGCAAATGAACCAATCATATCAGGCAACTGGTGTGCAATAAAAATCTCTATTTTTTCAATATCATCATCAACAATTTTTCGTAATTCGCCACTTGAATGATTAGTATAAAATCCGAGAGGTAAACATGATAAATATCTAATAAAATTGTACTTTAAATGATAAAGCGTTTTAAATGCAGCAATATGCGAAAGACAAAGTGCAACAAAATTTAAAAATATTGAAGATGCCGCAGAAACAAAAGCTAACCAACCATAATTGATAATAAGCTCATTATTTAATGTAGTGTTGTTGGCTAAACTGATAATTATTTCATAAACAATGTAATATACTGAAATAAAAGGAACAAAAGCAGTAGCAACACTTAAGATTGAAAGTAAACAAGATAAAATTATTAGTACTTTATATCGAAAAGCAAGTTGCCAAAGGCGAGAAGTAGGATTGTTATTACACGTTTTCATAAAATAAACACTCCATTATGGTAATAATAATCATTATCAATTATAAAATTTAAAATAACAATTATTTTTGCCCCTACTTTGATTTATATTGGCTATTACTATTATAGATATTACAGACAAAAAAGGACTATCCTATTTATGACCATAATATTAAGATTATAAATAAGATAGTGAAATTTTTGATTATTCAAATAATTATTTGACAACTCGGAAAGGATTAGCTGGTTTTGGTTTAATATTTTCTGCAGGTTGGTTCACTCCTTCTCTAAGAGCTTTATAATATGGCTCATCCTCAAATCCCATACCAACACCATTTTCACGTGCATAAATAGCTTCAACAGCTGCCATTGGTACAACAATATGTTGAGGTACACCAGAAAACCTAGCATTAAATTCGATTTGTTCATTATTAGCAAAATACTGCCCGACCGATTGCGGTGCAATATTAAGTACTATTTGATTATCTTTTATAAACTCTTGCGGTACTAATACGCCATATACAGAAGTATCAACCACAATATACGGAGTTAATTCGTTATCTAAGATCCAGTCATAAAAAGCCCTAAAGATATAAGGACGACGAGGAGTCATGTTATCAAGTTCCATAACGGTACCTTATTTAATTGCTAATCTGTCGTTAGATAAAAAAACAAACTATTACGCTCTAATTTTCTTTTCATCTTCAGTTAAAGAGCTTATAAAAGCTGGTCGTTCAAAAATGCGAGCCATATAAGCAAGATAATTTTTCTCGGCAACTTTTGGCAACTCAATACCAATCATAGGTAAACGCCAAAGCAGAGGAGCAAAATAACAATCACATAATGTAAAATCATCACTCATAAAGTAATCTTTTTCTTTAAACATTATGGAGATCGATACTAGATCATCAAGTAAATTTTTACGCGCTTGTTTGGCAGCTTCGCTGTCCGGATTAGCTAAAATTGTTTCGTAAGCGCTATACCATTCTTTCTTAATGCGATACATGGTTAATCGAGAATTCGCTCTTACAATTGGGTAAACAGGCATTAGCGGTGGATGAGGAAAACGTTCATCTAAATATTCTAATGCAATATGTGGTTCATATAAGGTAAGGTCACGATCAATTAGTGTCGGAATTGAACCATATGGATTTAGATCCAATAATTCTTGAGGTAGATTATCTGCCGTAACAAACTCGATTTCAGCTGTTACCCCTTTTTCTGCCAACACAAAACGAATCTGATGGCCATAAATATCTGTTGTATCACAAAATAATGTCATTACAGAACGTTTATTAACAGCAACAACCATGGTCACTCCAAATATGCAAAAAGTTAAAATAAGTTTATATTAATGACTATTCTAACAAATTGGATAACAAATTTGTTAAAAAAAATAAATTTTCTTTTTGTTTTTTCTCAGATTTGTATTCTTTTCATCTTATAAACAGATTATATTTTTTGAGGGAAATAAAAGATTTATAATATATTATAT
>NZ_NAST01000023.1 GCF_002142215.1 Gilliamella sp. N-G2 | reverse complement strand
GTTAAATACGTTATGCTATCCACTTGTCTATCCTCTTAAATATAAAAATACTTATTATTATGAAAAAATTGATTTTATTTTTTGTTTTTTTTATTTTTTCATTCTCTTTATCCGCACAAAATTCCAATAATGAAGAAAAAAAAGCCTTTATTGATGATTTAATGTCAAAAATGACAATTAAAGAAAAAGTAGGGCAATTGCGGTTAATCAGTGTTGGTGGTGAGCTAACCTTAGACAAAGTACTTGATCAAATTGAAGCGGGTGAAATTGGTGGCATTTTTAATACTGTTGTTGAACCCGACCTTTCCAGAATGCAAGAGAGAGCTTTAAAATCACCAAACAAAATTCCGATTTATTTTGGTTTTGATATCGTCCATGGGCATCGTACAGTATTTCCAATTAATTTAGGTATAGCTGCAACTTGGGATCGTAATGCCTTCGCTAAAGTAGCTGAGGTTTCAGCTGATGAAGCAACTTCAGATGGTCTTAATGTGACTTGGGCACCAATGGTCGATATTACTCGTGATCCAAGATGGGGCCGAGTATCGGAAGGGTTTGGTGAAGATCCTTATTTAGCGTCAGAAGCAGGACGTATTTTTGTTGAAAAAATGCAAAAACAGTCTCTTGAAGATAAAAAATCATTAGTGACAACGGTCAAACACTTTGCGCTTTATGGGGCGGTTGAAGCTGGGCGTGAATATAACAGCACTGATATGAGTGAACGAAAAATGTTCCAAGAATATTTGTTACCATATAAAGCCGCAGTAGATGCGGGTAGCCGAGCGGTTATGGTTGCCCTTGTTAGTGTAAATGGTATTCCTGCCACAGCTAATCATTGGTTATTAACTGATGTATTACGCAACCAATGGCACTTTGATGGAGTAGTTGTTAGTGACCATGGAGCTATCCGTGAATTAATTAATCACGGCGTTGCAAAGGATGCTAAAGATGCGGTGCGTATTGCTATCAAAGCTGGTATTGATGTAAGTATGAATGATGAATACTTTTTACAGTTTTTACCAGAATTGGTTGATGAAGGTGCAATCTCAGAAGATCTGATTAATCAAGCTTGTCGTCATGTATTAGAGCTTAAATATGATATGGGGTTGTTTAAAAATCCGCATCGAAATTTAGATCCTAATTTTGATATTGAAACCATGTTTGCGAACGATCGTCTCCATCGTGCAGAAGCAAGAGATGTTGCACGTCGTAGTATTGTATTGTTAAAAAATGAAAATAATATTCTGCCATTAAGTAAAAATAAAAAAATTGCTGTGATAGGACCATTAGCTGATTCAAAACGTGATATTTTAGGTAGTTGGTCGGGTGCAGGCCGAGCTAATTTAGCGGTAACTCCGTTAGAGGGGATCAAAAATGCAGTTGCTAATCCCAAATTAGTTAGTTACTCTTGGGGGGCTAATATCTCGGATGATCCTGAACTTTATAAATTTTTAAATTTATATGAAGAGATCAGTAAATTTGATAAACGACCTGCTGATAAAATGGTTGTAGAAGCGGTTTCTCAAGCTAAAAAATCGGATGTTGTTGTAGTTTTTGTTGGTGAAGCTGAAGGAATGGCGCATGAATCATCAAGTCGAACCGATCTTAATTTGCAAGCTAGCCAAAAACGTTTAATTAAAGCATTAAAAGCTACAGGCAAACCGTTGATTATTGCACTGATGAATGGCCGTCCACTTACAGTCAAAGAAGAATATCAGCAAGCTGATGCTATGCTTGAAACTTGGTTTTTGGGTACTGAAGGGGGAAATGCTGTGGCCGATGTGCTGTTTGGAGACTATAATCCATCAGCCAAATTACCTATGTCTTTTCCAGATAATGTAGGTCAAATTCCTGTTTATTATAGCCATTTAAAAACTGGTAGACCTCATGGTACGGTTAATATGGGTAAATACACAACATCTTACTTTGATAGTCCTAATGAGCCTTTATTTCCATTTGGTTTTGGCTTAAGTTATACTGATTTTGCTATTGACTTTTCATTATCAAAAACTGAAATGTCCCCAAATGGGGAAATTGAAGTTATTGCTAACGTAGAAAATATTGGTGAAAGAGAAGGTTCACAAGTGGTGCAGTTCTATTTGCAAGATGTGACAGCATCAGTAAGTCGACCGGTAAAAGAGTTAATTGGTTTTGAATCTATAGCTCTTAAACCTCATGAAAAAGGTCAAGTGAAATTTGTTATCAAATATGACATGTTAAAATTCTGGAATGATAAAATGCAATATGTTGCAGAACCTGGTAAATTTAATGTGTTTGTAGGCGCTGATTCTACAACTAAAGATAAGCAAACATTTACTTTACTTGATAATTAAAGTTAGCATTCTCCGTCGACTTCGGTCGGCGGTTTTGTGCCGTGGTTATTGTTATGTTTGAGTTTGATCTTGTACTACAGCTTTTACAACAGATGTGCGTATATTTGGTTATAGCTTATTTGTTGAGTAAAACCCCGATTGTCATTCCTTTAATGCAAGTCACCATCCATTTACCTCATAAATTAGTCTGTTATTTTATTTTTTCATTATTTTGCATTATGGGTAGCTATTTTGGTTTACATATTGAAGATACTATTGCCAATACTCGTGCTATTGGAGCGATTTTAGGCGGGTTGCTTGGTGGTCCGGTAGTAGGGCTTTTAGTTGGTTTAACTGGCGGTATTCATCGTTATACATTAGGTGGTATTACGGCTGAAAGTTGTATGTTATCGACTATCTTGACTGGTTTAATTAGTGGACTACTTCATTATACTCTAATGAAAAAAGGCCGAATTGATTTAGTTTATAATCCCTTTTTAGTTGGGGTATTAGGTGTTCTGGTTGAATCGTTAGAAATGATTCAAGTACTATTAATATCGAGACCTTTTGATGTTGTTTTACATGCAGTGCGAAGCATTGCTGCACCAATGATTGTGGCCAATAGTATTGGAGCGGCAATGTTTATGCGAATTTTACTAGATAGACGGGCGATTTTTGAACGCTATACATCGGCTTTTTCGGCCAAAGCTCTTAAAATCGCAGTGAGTACTGAAGGTCTATTGCGTGAAGGTTTCAATCAAGAAAATAGTACCAAAGTAGCAGAAATTATTTATCAAGAATTAGATATCGGTGCTGTATCAATAACCGATCGGGAAAAAATTCTTGCTTTTATTGGGGTTGGTGACGATCATCACTTACCAGGTACGAAAATTACTTCAAATGTTACTTTAGAAGCGATTGAGCAAAATGATGTTAAATATCTTGACGGTACACATCAACCTTATCAATGTTCAATCAATAAAAATTGTCGTTTAGGTGCAACTTTGGTTATTCCTCTTCGTGGTGAAAATAATAATGTAGTTGGTACTATTAAACTTTATGAAGCTAAAAATACATTATTTAGCTCAATAAATAGAACTTTAGGTGAAGGTATTGCCAGCTTATTATCTGCGCAAATATTGGCCGGGCAAAATGAGTACTACAAACAGTTATTGTCTAAAACTGAGATTAAACTATTACATGCCCAAGTAAATCCTCACTTCTTATTTAATGCCTTAAATACTTTACTGGCTATTATTAGGCGTGATAAAGAACAAGCATCGCAATTAGTGCAAAACTTATCAACTTTTTTCCGTAAAAACTTAAAACGTACTGATGAAATAGTAACGTTAAAAGATGAAATAGAGCATGTAAATGCTTACCTACAGATCGAAAAAATGCGTTTTATGGAGCAATTAAGTATAAATTTTGATATTCCTGAACAACTCGAATATGCGCAATTACCAGCATTTTCATTACAACCAATTGTTGAAAATGCCATTAAACATGGTACATCACAATTAATTAGTCAAGGAGAAGTAAGGATTAGAGCCTATGCAAATGACCAGACTTTAATTTTAGAGGTTATTGATAATGCAGGTAATTATCGAGAAAATAAAAAAGATAATAAAGGACTTGGTCTTAATTTAGTGGATAAACGAATTAAGATCCGTTATGGCGAAAACTATGGTATAAAGATAATCTGTAAACCTGATGAATATACAAATGTAATGTTATCTTTGCCTTTGCTAGAGGATGTCGTAGTTTAATGTTAAATGTGATTATTGTTGATGATGAATTACTTGCTCGCGAAAATTTACGTTGTTTGCTAGAAAACGATAGCCAAATTAATATTGTCGCAGAATGTAATAATGCCATGGATGCTATACGTGAAATTCATCGATTAGCACCTGATGTCGTTTTTCTTGATATTCAAATGCCAAAAATAAATGGTCTTGAAATGTTATCAATGCTTGATCCACAAACTATGCCTCATATTGTTTTTTTAACTGCTTATAGCGAGTTTGCTGTAAAAGCTTTTGAAGAACAAGCTTTTGATTATCTATTAAAACCTATTGAACAAGATCGGCTAAATAAAACATTAAGCCGTTTGCATAAAAAATGTCCTGTAGCTGATATAAATCAATTATCAGGTATTGATCAACAGTTAAAATATATACCTTGTATTGGCCATAATCGAATCTATTTGCTATCTAATGATGATGTTTTTTATATTTCATCTAAAGTTAGTGGTATTTATGTGTTTAATCAAAACAATAATGAATATTTCACTGAGCTTACGCTAAAAACCTTAGAAGATAAAACTTCATTAATTCGTTGTCATCGACAATATTTAGTCAATTTAAAAAAGTTAAAAGAGATCCGTTTTAATGAAGCAGGTAGTGTTGATATCATTTTAAATAATGATGTAGCTGTTCCTGTGAGTCGTCGATATTTAAAATCGCTTAAAGAGATATTAGGGTTATAACTATTTTATAGGATACTTTCTTATCGATACCGTTTACCAACCATTTTTAACCACTCATATAGTAGTTTCAACCTATAACAAAATTTCATATATAATTAAATTAACTAAAAAATTACTATACCCTTGAGTATAAAGTAAGCTTTATCTCATGATTAGAAATGACCAAATTCAAAAACAATTTGCAGTTAATATCAATCAATTTCATCAATCTTTGTTACTGAATAACAAAGTTAAAAAGATAGAAAGATGATATTAATTTGAAAGCGATAAAGAGAATTATTATGAATAATAAAATATTTAAGCATATACCTTGGGTCATTTTGGCTATCGTTGGTGCATGCTGTTTAGCTGTCATAGCACTACGCCGAGGTGAACACATTAGCGCATTGTGGATTATTGCCGCTGCGGTGTCTGTCTATTTAGTTGCTTACCGATATTATAGTTTGTATATCGCCAATAAAGTAATGCAGTTAGATCCAACACGAGCAACACCGGCTGTTATCAACAATGATGGTTTAAATTATGTTCCAACCAATAAATATGTCTTGTTTGGACACCATTTTGCAGCAATAGCTGGAGCAGGGCCTCTTGTTGGGCCAGTACTTGCCGCACAAGTAGGTTATTTACCTGGCACTTTATGGCTATTGGCTGGTGTGGTATTTGCTGGTGCAGTACAAGACTTTATGGTGCTATTTTTATCATCACGCCGTAATGGTTCATCTTTAGGTGAAATGATAAAAGAAGAAATGGGGCCAATTCCAGGGACAATTGCCTTATTTGGTTGTTTCTTAATTATGTTAATTATTTTAGCTGTATTAGCATTGATTGTTGTTAAAGCATTAGCCGAAAGCCCGTGGGGTGTATTTACTGTTTGTTCTACAGTGCCAATTGCCCTATTTATGGGTATTTATATGCGATACCTCAGACCAGGCCGTGTTTTAGAAGTTTCAATAATTGGTATTGTATTACTCATCTTATCTATCTGGTTTGGTGGTGTAATTGCACATGATCCATATTGGGGGCCTGCATTAACTTTCAAAGCAACCACGATTACTTTTACTTTAGTTGGTTATGCATTAGTTTCAGCGATGTTGCCTGTATGGTTAATTTTAGCACCACGTGATTATCTCGCCACTTTCTTAAAAATTGGTGTAATCGTTGGTTTAGCTATTGGTATTGTTATTTTAAATCCTGATTTAAAAATGCCAGATGTAACTAAATATGTTGATGGCACAGGCCCTGTTTGGAAAGGTTCTTTATTCCCATTCTTATTTATTACTATTGCTTGTGGTGCTGTTTCTGGTTTCCATGCCTTAATTTCATCAGGTACAACACCAAAATTACTTGCTAATGAAACAGATGCACGTTTTATCGGCTATGGTGCTATGTTAATGGAGTCTTTCGTGGCTATTATGGCTTTAGTGGCTGCATCAATTATTGAGCCAGGTTTATATTTTGCTATGAATACTCCACCAGCTGCGCTAGGAATAACTATGCCTGATTTACATAAATTAGGTACTGGCGATGCCGCGATGATAATGTCTCAACTACAAGATGTGACAGCACACGCTGCGGCTACAGTTAGTTCGTGGGGATTTGTGATTTCACCTGAGCAAATTTTACAAACAGCCAAAGATATTGGCGAACCATCAGTATTAAATCGTGCCGGTGGTGCACCAACTTTAGCCGTAGGTATTGCACATGTGTTCCATCAAATTCTTCCAGGCGCAAATATGGGCTTCTGGTATCACTTTGGTATCTTGTTTGAAGCACTATTTATTCTAACAGCGCTTGATGCAGGAACTCGTTCTGGACGTTTCATGTTGCAAGACTTATTAGGTAACTTTGTACCATTCTTGAAAAAAACCGATTCACTTATTGCTGGCTTTATTGGTACTTTAGGATGTGTTGGTTTATGGGGATATCTACTTTACCAAGGTGTGGTTGATCCATTAGGCGGTGTTAAGAGCTTATGGCCATTATTTGGTATTTCAAACCAAATGTTAGCAGCCGTAGCATTAGTATTAGCTACAGTTGTATTAATTAAAATGAAACGAGCTCAATTTGTTTGGGTGACTATTATTCCTGCCGTTTGGTTATTGATTTGTACTACTTGGGCATTGGCACTTAAACTATTTAGTAATGATCCTAATTTAGAAGGATTCTTCTATTTAGCTAATGAGTATAATCGTCGTATTGCTGAAGGCAATGAATTAACTGCACAACAAATTGATAATATGCATCATATTGTCATTAATAACTACACTAACGCAGGTTTAAGTATCTTGTTCTTAGTGGTTGTGTATAGCATTATCTTCTTTGGTATTAAAACTGCACTTAAAGTGCGTAATAATAAACAAAGAACTGATAAAGAAACCGCTTATGTGCCTATTCCTGAAGGTGGTGTTAAAACTACGATGTCACATTAATTAACAGTAAACAGAATGTTAAATTAAAGTAACATTCTGTCTGTTTATGGAAATAACTTTCGTACACCTTATTTTGCCTAACAATAGCCACTATCGTTAGGCATTTTTTATCACTGATTAAGCATCTTGTTTTTTATAAAAACGCTTTAATTGAAAAAATAATAATTTAGAATAATATACTGTTTTTATAAAAATGATTTAAATTAATTAGGATGTTAAATTTACATAATAGTGATAGGAGATAAGGATGTTGGTAAGCAAAAAACATGCTTTGTTAAGCAGTTTATTCATATTAGGTTGTGTATTTCAGGTTAATGCAAAAGAAGTTGATGTTTCTATTTTAGCAACGTCAGATGTGCATGGGCGAATGTTACCATGGGATTATGGTACTGACAAAGCAGACTCTTCAGGCTCTTATGCGCAGATATCTTCGTTTTTAAAGGAGTACCGTTCATTACATGAAAATGTCATTGTGGTTGATGCTGGTGATATTATTCAAGATAATCAGATTGAACGATTTCATAATGTGCAAAATCATCCGGCTATTGCGGCATTAAATGCCATGCATTATGACATTATGGTACTTGGCAATCATGAATTTAATTTTGGTATGCCGATAGTCGATAAAGTCATTTCTGAATTTAAAGGCCAATCTTTAGCTGCTAATATTTATTATAAAGATTCCGGTAAACCTTATTTACCCGCCACAACCATTATTGAGAAAGAAGGTATTAAAATTGGCTTTATTGGTGCAACTACCCCTTTTGTTCCAGAATACGAGAATAAAACTGGCTATGTAAATCAAATGGAATTTACCATGCCAATACCGGAAATAAAAAAACAAATTGCTAATCTCAAACAACAATCAGTTGATGCTATTGTTTTAGTTACACATATGGGATTAGATAATGAAAACAATAAACCTGGTACAGGTGTTGCCGATGTTGCTAATCAATTGCCTGAAATTGACATAATTATTGCTGGACATAATCATCAAAATATTAGTGAAAAAGTCATTAATAATGTGGTTATTACTGAACCTCATCGCTATGGAACAGTAGTATCGGTGGTTGATCTTAAATTTGATATTGATGGCAATAAAAAAACCTTAAAAGCAAAAAAATCGCAAACATTACCAGTAAAAACTTATCCAGCTGATTCTGAAATCGAAAAAATTTATTCACCTTATCATCAACAATTAAGAGAAATTTCTAATCAAGTTATTGGTGAAACAGATAAAGATCTTGTACCACAAGAGATAATACATGGTATACCAGCGGTTTACTTGCAAGAAAGTGGTTTAACTAATTTACTTAATTCTGTACAAATTTATTATAGCGGTGCGGATGTGACTGCGGTTTTAGTCGATAATAAAAAAGCGATATTAAATAAGGGGCCAATCGCTCGCAAAGATATTGCTAACAATTATCAATATACTGCTGGTGAAACCTCTATTTTTGAAGTTACAGGGAAGGATCTTAAAGATTATATGGAATGGTCTGCGGCATATTTTGCTCAAGTACAACCAACGGATAAAAATTATCAATATGATTCAGTGCGAGGCGCATCTAAATATATGACTTATGATATGTTTGGTGGCGTTAAATATATTATTGATTTAAGTGAACCAGTAGGAAATCGAATTAAAAATCTAACACTTTTAAATGGTAAAGTTATTACTGATGATATGAAACTCAAACTAGGTATGAATGCTTATCGTTATGAAATGCTGGTGAAAAAAGGTGGTCCATTAGAAGGGCGCCGAGTCGAGCCAATTTGGAATTCTCGCACTGCATTAGGTGATGAAGAAGGTACCATTCGTAATATGACCATTAAATATATTACCGATGTGAAGAAAGGTAAGATTACCGATGAATCAAATAATAATTGGAAAGTTATTGGTATTGATCCTAAATAATCGAATTAGTGTTAGCATTCTTATTGGCTTATTTTTACACTAGTTTTTAGTAAAAATGATAATTACTGTTATAAGTACTTAAGCACTTTAAATTTTATATTGAAGCTGGATTAACAGTAATTATCTTATTATGATAATTACCATGAATTTTTACTATAGAAGATATTTAATAATCGGTTTATCTGATTGATTATTTTTTATGATAAACAAAAAAATACGAGTCATTGACTCGTATTTAATTATTAATTTATTTATTGAGTGCTTTTACTTTCAGTATTATGCCCTCAACTGCAACAACCTCAACAGGATGACCTACTTCTAGATCTTGATTACATTTTGCTGACCATGTGCCGTCTTTGATTTTTACTCGACCTGAACCATTAGTAATGGCATCGGTAACGATTGTTCTAATGCCAATTAATTCTTGTTGTGGTTGATTAATTTCAACTTTACTTGATTTGTTATTATCGCGTTTTTTTAACCAAGCCCACCAAAGATAAGCTGATATTAACGTAAAAATAGCAAACAAAATCCATAAAACAGGCCAAGACAGTGGTAAAATCCAAGCAATCAAGCCAACAATAATGGCTGCCATTCCACTCCAAAGTGCATATCCGCCAGTTCCTAACAATTCAGCTATCAGCAAAATACCGCCTAAAGCAAAAAATACCCAGTGAGGAGAATCATAAATAACCATTAAAAAATCTGTCATTGGTTGTTACCTATTATTAATTAAATTATATTTCCAATCATCTCTCAAACCAATTTATTATCAGTTAGGGATATGATTTTGCTAAATTTAGTCTATTTAGTATTTTTGATTAATTCGGCAATACCACCAATGCTACCCATTAGACTTGAAGCATCAAGCGGCATCATAACAACTTTACTGTTATCTGAAGCACCGATTTGTTGTAACGCTTCAGTATATTTTTGCGCAACAAAGTAGTTGATAGCATTAATATTACCTGCTGCAATAGCATCCGAAACCATTTGTGTTGCTTTAGCTTCTGCTTCGGCCGCACGTTCACGTGCTTCAGCTTGTAAAAATGCTGCTTGTTTTTCACCTTCAGCTTTTAAAATTTCTGACTGTTTTTCACCTTCAGAACGTAAAATAGCTGCTTGACGGATACCTTCCGCTTCAAGGATTTCCGCACGTTTATTACGTTCAGCTTTCATTTGTGCATTCATGGCTGCAATTAGTTCTGCCGGTGGTCGAACGTCACGAATTTCAATACGAGTAATTTTTATTCCCCATGGGCTAGTTGCATCATCGACAATACTAAGTAGTTTGGAGTTAATATGGTCACGTTGTGATAACATCTCATCTAGTTCCATACTACCAAGTACTGTACGGATATTTGTCATCATCAGATTAATAACAGCACGCTCAAGTTGGTTAACTTGGTAAGCTGCTCTTGCTGCTTCTTGTACTTGTATAAAGCAAACTGCGTCAATTTGTACATTTGCATTATCTTTAGAAATAACTTCTTGAGATGGGATATCAAGCACTTGTTCCATCATATTAATTTTACGGCCCACACCATCCATAAAAGGAATAATAATATTTAAGCCCGGTTCTAAGGTATGAGTGTATTTACCGAAACGCTCGATAGTATATTGGTATCCTTGCGGAACAATAGTGATGGTTTTAAAAACAGTAACTAAAGCAAGTAAAACGATTACTGCTATAAAAATATAAAATATAGGCATAGATCAAAATCTCTAATTTTTATCAATTATTTATCGGAGTCGTTCATTTTAAAGACTAATATCTTGTTTGGCTAGTTTTAATTCTTTTGATAAAAAATTTTCTGATTGGTAGCTGATAAACTTAATTTAAATGTACATAAAATATTCGCTTGACAACACATCAATGAACTAGTTTAATAGTACAAAATCTTTTTTAGCAGATACAATAATGATAAATCAGCAATCCACATTAATGCATTGTAAACAAACTACAATTTTAGGTTGGTGGCGCATCACCTTCTGCGGGTGATGTGATGATGTCCTTTTTTCATAATACCCGCTCAGTGCGGGTATTTTAGTTTTGCAAAGATAAAAATAATTTTATAAAAGAGAGTCAACAATGAATAAGCCTACATTAACACAGATAATTAAAACCATTGGTTATTATCAGGATCCGACTCAGGTATTTTATCAACTTTGTGATAACAAACCGGCAACATTGTTACTGGAATCAGCTGAAATTGATAATAAGCAAGGTATTAAAAGTGTAATGATAGTTGATAGTGCTTTGACTATTTCTGCACTCAATAACCAAGTCACTTTTCAAGCTTTAACCAGTAACGGAAAAAAATTATTGCCTTTATTGCTACAAGCTTTTCCTGATAACGTTGCTAAAACACAATTAGATGAACATAATCTTCAGCTAGTTTTTCCGGCTATTGATAATTTGCAAGATGAAGATTCTCGTTTAAAGTCATTATCAATTTTTGATGCACTAAGAACATTATTAAACATCGTTAATATCCCACAACAAGCGAGTTCTGATGCAGTATTTGTCGGTGGTTTATTTGCTTATGATCTTGTTGCTGGCTTTGAGGATTTACCTCTGTTACCAACCGAACAACGTTGCCAAGACTTTCGCTTTTATTTAGCTGAAACATTACTGGAAATTAATCATAAAGACCGTGTTTCATTATTAAAAGCAACGGCATTTACTTCTTGTCCTGATGAGACAAAACGTTTGAATCAACGCTTAACTGAGTTGCAAAGTAAACTTAATCAACCGATGAAAGCGATTAAGACTCAATCTTTAGCAGAAATAAATGTTTCATGTAATAAGAGTGATGATGATTTCAATACCATAGTTAAAAAAATGCAGGATGCTATCCAACAAGGTGAAATTTTTCAAGCCGTTCCTTCAAGACGTTTTTCATTACCATGCCCTGAACCATTATCTGCTTATCAGGTGTTAAAAAATACCAATCCAAGTCCATATATGTTTTATATGCAAGATAGCGATTTTGTTCTATTTGGTGCATCACCGGAAAGTGCCCTTAAATATAACAAGACCAATAATCAAGTTGAAATTTACCCTATTGCCGGTACTCGACCACGTGGTTTAACCGCAAGTGGTGAGATTGATTATGATTTGGATAGCCGACTAGAACTTGAAATGCGCACTGATAAAAAAGAGTTGGCAGAACACTTAATGCTGGTTGATTTAGCCCGTAATGATTTAGCTCGTATTTGCCAACCGGGCACTCGTTATACTAAAGAGTTATTAAAAGTTGACCGTTATTCGTGTGTTATGCACCTTGTTTCAAGAATAGTTGGCCAGTTGCGGACTGATCTTGATGCTCTGCATGCTTATCAAGCAACAATGAATATGGGAACATTAACCGGCGCACCTAAAGTAAGAGCAATGCAGTTAATTGCTGAATCAGAAAAAATAAAACGTGGCAGTTATGGTGGAGCAGTGGGGTATTTAACCGCTAGTGGTGATTTGGATACCTGTATTGTTATCCGTAGTGCTTATGTTGAAGATGGCATTGCCACGGTGCAAGCTGGTGGTGGGGTGGTTTTAGACTCAGAACCTCAATCAGAATCGGACGAATCACGTAACAAAGCTCGTGCTGTTGTTCGCGCGATTATGGCAGCACATAATGTAGAAGGTGTATTTTAATGGCTAATATCTTATTTATTGATAATGTTGATTCGTTTACTTATAACTTAGTTGATCAGTTACGTCATAATCAACATAACGTGACGATTTACCGTAATACTATTCCGGCGGATGTGATTATCGAAAAATTATCACATATGCAAAATCCTATCTTAATGTTATCGCCAGGACCAGGTACGCCAAGCGAAGCTGGTTCAATGCCTGAATTACTAAAACGTTTAAAAGGGGAATTACCGATTATTGGTATCTGCTTAGGCCATCAAGCGATTGTCGAATCTTATGGTGGTATGATTGTACCAGCTGGTGATATTTTGCATGGTAAAGCCTCATTAATTGAACATGATGGTCAAGCTATGTTTAAAGGCTTACCAAATCCATTACCGGTGGCTCGTTATCACTCTTTAAAAGGTGAAAATATACCGAAAACATTAACGATTAATGCCATGTGTAATAACATTGTTATGGCAGTACGTAATGATGAGGATCGAGTTTGTGGTTTTCAATTTCATCCTGAATCGATTTTAACCATTCAAGGGGTAAAATTATTAGAGCAAACCATTGAATGGGCACTTAATCCAGTCCAAAAACAACCACAGGCAAGACAAGAGGCAATTGTCGATAAGCAAGAATACAATATTCAACCAATTTTAAATAAATTGTACTTAGGACAAGTATTGTCACAAGAAGAAAGCAAAATACTATTTAACTTAATTATTCAAGGTAAGATTGAACCAACAGTTTTGGCAACTGCGATTATAAGTATGAAAGTACGAGGTGAAAAACCGGATGAAATTGCTGGTGCTGCGCAAGCCTTACTTGAAAATGCTGATGCTTTTGAAGCTCCTGATTATGATTTTACCGATATTGTTGGTACAGGTGGTGATGGCACTAATAGTATTAATATATCAACAGCTAGTGCTTTTGTTACTGCTGCCTTAGGGTATAAAGTCGCTAAACATGGTAACCGAGGGGTATCAAGTAAATCAGGATCTTCCGATGTACTATCTGCTTTAGGTATTAAATTAAACATGTCAGCGGAAGCCTCACGTAAAGCGCTTGATGAATTAGGGGTATGTTTCTTATTTGCTCAACAATATCATTCAGGTTTCCGTCATGCTGCGCCAGTTCGTCAACAATTAAAAACACGAACAATTTTTAATGTGCTAGGTCCGTTGATAAATCCATCACGACCAAAACGTATTTTACTCGGTGTTTATCATCCTGATTTGATAAAACCGATTGCAGAAACATTAAAAATGTTGAACTATACCCATGCTTATGTTGTACACGGTGCAGGTATGGATGAAGTGGCTATTCATGGCGAAACCCAAGTTGCTGAAGTAAAAAACGGCGAAATTCGCTATTTCACCCTTACACCACAAGATTTTGGTTTACAACAATATACTTTAAAAGATATTGAAGGTGGTACACCGGAAATGAATCGTGATTTGTTGTTAGCTATTTTACAAGGACATGGTAAACCAGCTCATGAAGCGGCTATTGCTGCAAATGTAGCTATGTTAATTAGCTTGTTTGGTGAACCAGACTTAAAACAAAATGCACAACGTGCAATTGAATTGATGCATAGTGGCAAGGCTTATGAGCTATTACAAAAGTTAGCAGCAAGATAATAAGTGGAGAATAACATGGCAATTGCAGCATTAACCGAAAATGTTGAAATGGCAACAGTATTAAAAAAAATCATTGAAGATAAACAGTTATGGCTTGCCGAACAGCAAACTAAAAAACCACTAACTAACTTTAAAAGTAAAGTAATAGCGAGTGATCGTGATTTTTATCAAACATTAAATCAACCGAAAACGGTATTTATCTTAGAATGTAAAAAAGCGTCACCATCTAAAGGCTTAATTCGTGATGATTTTGATCCGGCAACTATTGCTAAAGTTTATAAAGATTATGCTTCAGCGATTTCAGTTTTAACTGATGAAAAATATTTTCAAGGTAGCTTTGAATTTTTGCCTATGGTGCGTAATGAAGTCACACAACCAGTACTTTGCAAAGATTTTATTATCGATGAATATCAAATTTACTTAGCTCGATATTATCAAGCGGATGCTATTTTGTTAATGTTATCAGTGGTAAATGATGATGAGTATCGCCATCTTAGCCAAATTGCTCATCAACTTAAAATGGGAGTTTTAACTGAAGCAAGTACGGAACAAGAAGTTGAACGAGCCATTAATCTTGGCGCAAAAGTTATTGGTATTAATAATCGTAATCTTCGTGATCTGTCAGTAGATTTAAATCGAGTAAAAACATTATCTAAATCTATTCCCGATGATCGAATTATTATCAGTGAATCGGGTATTTACACTCATAATCAAGTTAAAGATCTTAGCCATTATGCTAACGGTTTTTTAATTGGTAGCGCGTTAATGTCTGAGTCAAATTTAAATCTAGCTATTCGTAAGGTGATCCTAGGTGAAAATAAAGTCTGTGGTTTAACCAGAGCGCAGGACGCGATAACTGTCTATCAAGCTGGTGCGATTTATGGCGGATTAATTTTTGTCTCTAATTCACCAAGATATATTACACCAACTAAGGCTCGTAGTGTTATTGCGGCAACACCATTAAATTGGGTCGGTGTTTTTAAAAATAGTGATATAGACGAAGTTTGCCAAATAGCGCAACAATTATCACTTTACGCAGTACAATTACATGGTCATGAAGATGATAATTATATTCAAACACTCCGCCAACAATTACCAACAACTTGTCAAATTTGGAAAGCATTAAGTATTAGTGATAGTATTCCGAACCATGATAATCCATTAGTCTCTCGTTATATATTTGACAATGGTGCTGGAGGAACGGGTAAAAGTTTTGATTGGTCATTATTACAGGGTAAAGATTTAAGTAATGTCATTTTGGCTGGTGGTATTAATTCACAAAATGTAAGTGAAGCACTCGCTACCGATGTTATTGGCGTTGACCTTAACTCAGGTGTTGAAGTATCGGCCGGAATTAAAGATAAACAAAAAATTACAGCAGTATTTGAACAAATTTAACTAATTATATTGAAGGAATGGTTATGTCTAAATTAAATCCTTATTTTGGCGAGTTTGGTGGTCAATATGTACCACAAATATTAATGCCAGTGCTAGAACAACTTGAGGATGCCTTTATATCGGCGATACACGATGCAAGTTTTCAAAAAGAATTTAATGACCTTTTGGTGAACTATGCAGGTCGACCAACCGCATTAACATTATGTAAAAATCTTACTGTAGGTACCAAAACAAAACTTTATTTAAAACGAGAAGATTTAGTCCATGGTGGTGCCCATAAAACTAACCAAGTCCTAGGCCAAGCATTACTAGCTAAAAAAATGGGTAAAACAGAGATTATTGCCGAAACTGGTGCAGGTCAGCATGGTGTCGCTTCAGCATTAGCTTGCGCATTATTAGGTTTAAAATGCCGAATTTACATGGGTGCAAAAGATGTTCAACGCCAAGCTCCAAATGTATTTAGAATGCGATTAATGGGGGCTACCGTCATTCCAGTTGAAACGGGTTCTGCCACATTAAAAGATGCTTGTAATGAAGCATTACGTGATTGGTCTGGTAGTTATGAAACCGCACACTATATGTTAGGTACCGCTGCTGGCCCACATCCATTCCCGACCATTGTGCGTGAATTTCAACAAATGATTAGTCGTGAAGCAAAACAGCAAATTATGGAAAAAGAAGGTCGTTTGCCTGACGCAGTCATCGCCTGTGTTGGTGGTGGTTCAAACGCAATTGGTATGTTTGCTAATTTTATTGATGATAAATCAGTTAGATTAATTGGTGTAGAGCCCGGTGGACATGGTATTGAAAGTGGTGAACATGGTGCATCGCTAAAACATGGTAAACTTGGTATCTACTTTGGTATGAAAACACCAATGATGCAAACGGATGAAGGGCAAATTGAAGAGTCTTATTCGATTTCTGCTGGCCTTGATTTTCCAGCAGTAGGACCACAACATGCATATTTAGATAGTATTGGTCGAGCAGAATATGTCTCTGCCACTGATGATGAAGCGCTTGAAGCCTTCAAAGCATTATCTCGTAGTGAAGGTATTATTCCTGCATTAGAGTCATCGCATGCATTAGCTTATGCACTGAAAATGATTAAAGAAAACCCAAACAAAGAACAATTATTAATTGTTAATTTATCTGGTCGTGGTGATAAAGATATCTTTACGGTTTATGATGTATTAAAAGCAAAAGGAGAAATAGAATGAGTCGTTATCAAAAACTGTTTAATCGTTTAACAGTCGAAAAACGTGGTGCATTTGTTCCTTTTGTTCCAGTTGGTGATCCAAATCCACAACTTTCAAGTCAAATTATTCAAACCATGATTGATGCAGGGGCTGATGCATTAGAATTAGGCATTCCTTTTTCTGACCCAATGGCGGATGGACCAACAATTCAAAATGCTAATATCCGTGCTTTTAATGGTGGTATAACCGTTGAAAAATGTTTCGAAATTTTAACTAACATTCGAGCTAGCAATCCAGATATTCCTATCGGATTATTAATCTATGCCAATTTAGTTTTTAAAAATGGTATTGACAACTTTTATGCTAAATGCGCCAAAGCTGGTGTTGATTCTGTATTAGTTGCCGATTTACCAGTTGAATATGCACAAGAGTTTACTGGTGCTGCAGAAAAACATGGCATAGCACCGATATTTATCTGTCCACCTAATGCTGATGATGAGGTGATAAAAAATATTGCTAAGCATGGTAAAGGTTATACTTATTTAGTCTCACGAGCTGGTGTAACTGGTACTGAAAATCGTGCAAATAAACCGTTAACTCATTTACTTGAAAAATTGACGGAGTTTAAAGCCCCCCCTACGATTCAAGGATTTGGTATTTCAGAACCAACCCAAGTGAGTGAAGCAATTAAAGCTGGTGCTGCTGGCGCAATTGCAGGATCGGCAACGGTCAAAATTATTGAAAATAACCTTAATAATCCAGCAAAAATGTTGAGCGAACTAGCTAGTTTCGTTAAAACGATGAAAGCTGCAACGCAAAAATAATAATAGCAAAACTATCCGCTGATTATTCAGCGGAATTTATTACTTGAAAAAACAATAATTGTACTTATATTAACCTTAACTTGAGATTAATTGTAATTAGTTGCGACAAAAAATCATAGCTGCTTAGTTTTCAATGACTTTAAACGATTTTGATAATTCTAGTATGATTTTGGGTTGCATATTTTACAAAACATAGTATAATCTTCAGCCATCTATCGCGGGGTGGAGCAGCTTGGTAGCTCGTCGGGCTCATAACCCGAAGGTCGTTGGTTCAAATCCAGCCCCCGCAACCACTTAAATTTTCATTCATACATTAATCTATCCTATTATTGTCTGAAAGTTCGAATCAAGTGGCTTCATTATATTAAATTTTAAATGTAGCCTCGCTTGTCGGGGTTTTTTTATGCGTTATGATTCAAACGTGAGTTTAAAAGGAATGTTGGGCTTTATGCCCTTTTTTATTTTCTGCAGTGGAGGTTTGTTTGGCTAATTTAGAACAGCAATTGACCGATATCATTCAAGGACCAGTTAATGCGCTTGGTTTTGAGCTAGTTGGTATTGAATATATTCGTGGTCGTTATCCCGTTTTACGCGTATATATTGATAGTGAAAATGGTATTACCGTTGATGACTGTGCTGATGTTAGTCGACAAATTAGTGCGGTACTTGATGTAGAAGACCCTATCAAAGATGCTTATAATCTTGAGGTTTCCTCACCAGGTATGGATCGACCTTTGTTTACGCTTGAACATTATCAACGTTTTGTTGGTGAAGAAGTCACAATCAGTTTGCGTATTCCGGTTGCTAATCGCCGCAAGTGGAAAGGACAGATTAAATCCATCGATAATGAAATGGTTACTTTAATTGTCGATGGAAGTGATGAAGTGTTTGCTTTTAGCAATATCCAAAAGGCAAACATTGTACCTAATTTTAACCTTAAATAGAGTACGGGTGTAAAAGGATGAATAAAGAAATTTTAGCTGTTGTAGAAGCGGTATCAAATGAAAAGGCACTGACGCGTGATAAAATTTTTGAAGCGCTGGAAACCGCGTTAGCGACGGCCACTAAAAAGAAACATAATGTTGATATTGATGTTGTTGTAAAAATTGACCACAAAACGGGTAATTATGATACATTTCGCCGTTGGTTAGTAGTTAATGAAGTGACTCAACCTACTAAAGAAATTACACTTGAAGCAGCACAATTTGAAGATTCAGATGTAAAAATAGGTGATTATGTTGAAGAACAAATTGAGTCAGTCGCATTCGACCGTATTACGACGCAAACGGCTAAACAAGTTATTGTACAAAAAGTTCGCGAAGCTGAGCGAGCTATGGTTATTGACATGTTTAGAAACCGAATCGGTGATATCGTAACAGGTATTGTTAAAAAGACTAATCGTGATAGTGTTATCCTTGATTTAGGCAATAACGCTGATGCGATGATGTCTCGCCATGATATGTTACCACGTGAAAACTTTCGTATTGGTGACCGTGTTCGCGGCATTTTATATCTTGTTGAACAAGATAATAAACCAGCGCAACTTTGTGTTAGCCGTTCCAATCCTGAAATGATGGAAGAACTATTCCGTATTGAAGTGCCAGAAATCGGTGAAGAGATGATCGACATCAAAGGTGTTGCTCGGGATCCCGGTTCACGTGCTAAAATTGCCGTTAGCAGTAATGACCGTCGTATTGATCCAGTTGGTGCCTGTGTTGGTATGCGTGGCGCTCGCGTGCAAGCGGTTTCGAATGAATTTGGTGGCGAACGTATTGATATTGTTTTATGGGATGATAATCCAGCCCAATACGTTATTAATGCGATGGCGCCAGCCGATGTAGTATCTATTGTAGTTGATGAAGACAAACACACTATGGATGTTGCCGTTAATGCTGATACTTTACCACAAGCTATTGGTCGTAATGGCCAAAATATCCGTTTAGCATCACAACTTACTGGTTGGACGTTAAACGTAATGAGTACTGAAGATTTACAAGAAAAACATCAAGCAGAATCTTTTGCAGCCATTAATAATTTAATGAAACATTTAGATATTGAAGAAGATCTTGCCCAGCTTTTAGTTGAAGAAGGTTTTACTTCATTAGAAGAGCTTGCTTATGTGCCAGTTGATGAGTTACTTCAAATTGAAGAACTTGACGAAGAACTGGTAGATGCATTAAGAAATCGAGCAAAAGATGCATTAACAACTATCGCACTCGCTCATAGTGGTGATAAACGGCCTGCACAAGATCTATTGGATCTACCAGGTATGACACAAGAATTGGCCTATCAATTAGCACAACAAGATATAGTTACTTTAGAAGATTTAGCTGAACAAGGTACAGATGATCTTGCGGATATTGAAGGTTTAACAAGCAAACAAGCTGGCGATTTTATTATGGCTGCCCGTAATATTTGTTGGTTTGCAAATGAATAATTGAGGGAAAGTAATACATGACCAAAGTATCAATCGAAACACTGGCTAAAGAAATAAAGACACCAGTGCAAACACTTTTGCAACAGTTTGCTGACGCCGGGATGAAAAAAACCGCTTCAGATACTGTTACCCAAAAGGAAAAAGAAGCTTTGCTTGCGCATTTAAAACCTCAGCAAGGCCCAACAAAATTAACTTTGCAACGTAAAACACATTCAACACTAAATGTGTCTAGCGGTGGTGGTAAAAGTAAAGAAATCAAAGTCGAAGTTCGTAAAAAACGCACTATCGTTAAACAAGATCCTGCTGAATTAGAAAAAGCACGTCTTAAAGCGGAACAAAAATCGAAAGAAGAAGCTGAATTAAAAGCACGTAAAGAGGCCGAAGAGAAAGCAAAATTAGCAGCCGAAGAACAAAAGAAACGCGAAGAAGTCGAAGCTAAAAAACGCAATCAAGAACAAAAGGCTAAAGTTGCTCAAGAACAAAATGCTGATCCAAAAGTTAAAAAAGCACAAGAAGAAAAAGCTCGTTTAGAAGCTGAAGCTAACGAAATCAAACGTAAAGCAGAAGAAGAAAACCGCCGTAAACTTGAAGAAGATGCCAAACGTATGGCAGAAGAAGCGCGTAAACTTGCTGAACAATATAACGATAGCGAGGAGACAGATAATAGTGACGATGACGATTATCACGTCACTACTTCTAAATATGCTCGTGCAGCTGAAGATGATACCGATCGTGAAGTTGAAGGTGGTCGTGGTCGTGGACGTGGTAACAAACAAACTAAACAGAAGAAATCGAGCAAGTTATCAGAAGGTAAAGCAGAGCGTGAAGAAGCTCGAGCTGTAACTCGTGGTAACCACAAGAAAAAAGGCAAAAGTACTTTACAACAAGGCTTTAACAAACCGGTTCAGGCTGTTAACCGAGATGTGGTTATTGGTGAAACCATCACAGTTGCTGAACTAGCTAATAAAATGGCAGTAAAAGGTTCAGAAGTGATTAAAACTATGATGAAAATGGGGGCAATGGCAACCATAAATCAGGTTATCGATCAAGAAACTGCGCAACTTGTTGCTGAAGAAATGGGACACAAAGTGGTACTTCGTCGTGAAAACGAACTTGAAGAATCATTAATGAGTGACCGTGATACCGGTGCGGAAAAAGTATCTCGTGCACCTGTTGTGACTATCATGGGACACGTTGACCATGGTAAAACCTCATTACTAGACTATATTCGTAAAGCAAAAGTGGCGTCAGGTGAAGCGGGTGGTATTACTCAGCACATCGGTGCTTACCACGTTAAAACTGCAAGCGGTGAAATCACTTTCTTAGATACTCCGGGGCATGCCGCGTTTACCTCAATGCGTGCTCGTGGTGCTAAAGCCACCGATATCGTGGTCTTAGTTGTTGCTGCTGATGATGGGGTGATGCCACAAACCATCGAAGCGATTCAACATGCGAAAGCAGCAAATGTGCCAATTGTTGTTGCGGTCAACAAAATTGATAAACCAGAAGCCGATCCAGAACGTGTTAAAGGTGAACTCGCCCAATATGGCGTAATGTCAGAAGATTGGGGCGGTGATACTCAGTTTGTTCATGTTTCAGCAAAAGCGGGCACCGGGATTGACCAACTACTTGAAGCAATTTTATTACAAGCGGAAGTCCTTGAACTTACTGCTTATGAATCAGGAATGGCTAGTGGGGTGGTTATCGAATCCTTCCTTGATAAAGGACGTGGTTCTGTTGCGACTGTACTTGTGCAATCAGGTACCTTACGTAAAGGCGATATCGTACTGTGTGGATTTGAATATGGTCGTATTCGTGCTATGCGTAACGAATTAGGAAAAGAAGTTACTGAAGCCGGCCCTTCAATTCCTGTAGAAATTTTAGGTCTTTCTGGCGTACCGTCAGCAGGTGATGAAGCCACTGTTGTTCGAGATGAAAAGAAAGCTCGTGAAGTTGCTTTATATCGTCAAGGTAAATTCCGTGATGTTAAACTTGCCCGTCAACAGAAAGCAAAACTTGAAAACATGTTTACTAATATGACGGAAGGTGACGTATCTGAACTTAATATCGTCCTTAAGGCTGATGTACAAGGTTCGGTTGAAGCGATTTGTGATTCATTACTTAAACTCTCAACAGATGAAGTTAAAGTTAAAATCATTGGTTCTGGTGTAGGTGGTATTACAGAAACTGATGCATCACTTGCAGCAGCATCTAACGCAATTATTTTAGGGTTTAACGTTCGTGCTGATGCTTCTGCACGTAAAGTTGTTGAAGCTGAAAACTTAGATCTACGTTACTATTCAGTTATTTATGACCTAATTGATGAAGTTAAACAAGCCATGAGCGGTATGCTTGCTCCAGAATACAAGCAAGAAATTATTGGCCTTGCCGAAGTACGTGATGTATTTAAATCACCTAAATTTGGTGCAATCGCTGGTTGTATGGTAACTGAAGGTGTAGTTAAACGTCATAATCCAATTCGTGTATTACGTGATAACGTGGTTATCTATGAAGGCGAACTTGAATCATTACGTCGTTTCAAAGATGACGTTAACGAGGTTCGTAATGGTATGGAATGTGGTATTGGGGTTCGTAACTACAACGATGTTCGTGTTGGTGATACTATTGAAGTCTTTGAAACTGTCGAAATCAAGCGTACTATTTAATTAATTCGTTAATTAATAGGTTAACATGTATAGGCAAGGTTTTTTAAGCCTTGCTTATACATATTTTAAGGAAAATAGATATGGCAAAAGCATTTAATCGATCATCTCGCGTGGGACATGAGTTACAAAAAGAGATTGCGATTATTTTACAGCGCGAAATCAAAGATCCACGTTTAGGCATGGTAACTGTTTCCGGTGTAGATATCTCACGTGATCTTTCCTACGCAAAAGTGTTTGTGACGTTTTTAAATGATGATGATCCGCAAGTTATTGAGCAAGGATTGAATGTCTTAAATGATGCAAAAGGGTATATTCGTACACTAATTGGTAAAGCAATGCGTCTACGAATTATTCCTGAAATTAAATTCTTCTATGATGAGTCGCTAGTTAAAGGTATGCAGATGTCGAGTTTAGTCTCGGATGTTATCAAACAAGACAACGAGCGTCATAAAGATTAATAATTAAAAACTGCTCAATGTTGTAAAAAATATTGAAGAGTATGATCCATTTCAGATTAAATATTAATGATGAATATAAAGAAAACTCGCCGTGATGTTCACGGCGTTTTGTTATTAGACAAACCTCAAGGTATGACATCAAACGATGCCTTACAAAAAGTGAAAAGAATATTCAATGCTAAAAAAGCTGGACACACTGGTGCGCTTGATCCATTAGCGACCGGAATGTTGCCGATCTGTTTTGGTGAAGCGACTAAGTTTTCACAATACTTATTAGATTCTGATAAACGTTATCGAGTGATCGCTAAATTAGGTGAACGTACCGATACCTCTGATGCTGATGGTCAAGTAATCTGCACTAAACCGGTCAATATCACTCAGACACAAATCGATGAGGCCTTAAGCCATTTTTGCGGTGATATTTTACAAGTGCCTACCATGTTTTCAGCTTTAAAATATCAGGGCAAACCACTTTATGAGTACGCTCGCCAAGGTATTGTCATTGAGCGTGAAGCCAGACCGATTACCGTTTACGAAAATCAGTTTATCCAATACGATTTTGCTAAACAGGAGTTAACTTTAGAGATCCATTGCTCGAAAGGGACCTATATTCGTACCATTATCGATGATTTAGGTGAATTACTTGGCTGTGGTGCGCATGTGATCTATTTAAGACGCTTGCAGGTATCAAATTATCCCGTCGATAAAATGATCAGCCTAGATGATTTACAAAATATAAGCGAAAAAGAACCATTACTTATGCCTGTTGATAGCCCATTACAAGCGAGCCAAAAAGTGGTATTGAGTGAAAGTCAAGGCAAAGATATTTTATTAGGTAGAACCGTTACTGTTGAAAGCTCTGTACCCGTTGAAACATTAGTGAGAATTTATCAGGAACAACAATTTATTGGTGCAGGAAACCAACTCTTCAATAAATTATCGCCCAAAAGATTGATATCAATTTCTTAACTAATAGGTTATTTGATATAAAAAATAAATGATTATTTAATAAAAAACATTTCGGTATCGATAATATGACATTGTGATATTGATGTTATATCTTGTTTGAGAATATCACATAATAACTGTGCTGATTTACAACCCATTTGGTATAAAGGTTTATTGACTCTACTTAGCCGATCTAACTCATTATATTGAAGATCATTGGAATAACTAATGTAAGTAATTGAAAGCGGATGTAGCTGTTGCGATTGACTCTCTTTAGCTTGGTGTAATGCACCAAAAAGTGAACGATAACTTGATAAATAATTTTGTGCATAATTGTTATTTGAATCAAAACAAGAGAGGCTACTCAAATCCTCAAAAATAAGTGCTGTCGGTGGTTTATTACTTTGGAGTAATGTTTTAACGGCATCTCGTCCATGTTCATAGGTTAGGCAACCTTGTATGATATAATCAGTATCAATCTGAATATTAATACGATTCAATGCCTGCTGATAACCTTGTAAAAAGAGTGAGGAGTTAGCATTTTTATCGCTATTAACAAAAATGGCGATCTTATTATGCCCTTGATCAATCAAATGCTTAGTGGTTTGAAAGCCAATTGTCATGTGATCGAAATGGATACACGAAAAGTTATTCTTAAAGTGATTAACAAATATGATAGGTGGTAATGATTTTTTATAATTATTCAAATGATTAAAGTATGGTGCTTGGTTTATGATTATAATACCAATAAAGCAATTTTGTTTAATATATTGAATTAAATGATAAATATCATTTTTGACATGATAAGAAAATTGCCAATAAAACCATTGAAATCCAGCTTCATATAAAACTTGCTCAATACCAAAATTGATTAAACTTTTAGAGATGAGTTGGTTATCAATAATTAAAATTTTATTGCTTTGATGAACTAATTGATAGTCTTTTAAATTTTTTGACAGATCAACATTTAAAGCTTTCATCGCTTGGTAAACTAGAAGTTGAGTTTTTGTCGAGGTTAAGTTTGGCGTTCTTAATACTCTTGATACTGTAGCGATTGAAACCTTAGCCTTTTTCGCTATGATCGATAATGATGTTTTTGTCATAATCATTAATAAAATTAAATAATCGATAAAATTACTTTAGCGAAGATTATCAAAACTGTAATTAACAAAAATTCAATTCTTTGAGCAAGATTCCAAATTTTTAGAAAATATCTTTTTTCAAAATCTTTAACAATAAAGTGGTATAATTGCCACTAAATTTTTTAATTCGGGTCTATTATATGTCTGTATGGAATATCGCCATTGTTGGTGCGACAGGACAAGTGGGTTCTGCACTAATTGAGTTATTAAATAACTCAAAAACTATTGAAATTAAAAATCTCTATTTAGTCGGTAGCGACAACAGCGCTGGTGAAGTTGTGCGCTTTGCAAGTAAGAATTTAACCGTGATTGATAGTCAACAAATGGATTGGAGCCAATGCCATTTTGCCTTTTTTGTTGCTGGCAGTAAAAGCAGTGAAAAATATGCTCAAACAGCCGCACAAGCAGGTTGTATAGTTATCGATGCTAGTGGCTTTTTTGCAGATCAAGATCATATTCCATTAATTGTGCCTAAAGTAAATAACAGTGTATTAACCGAATATCGTAATGAAAATATCATTGCAGTAGCTAGCCCAACGGTATCTCAACTATTGCGCTGTGTGGCATCATTAGCTGATATCCAATTGCTGACTAATCTACATGTAAGTAGCTTTATTCCATCATCACTATATGGTAAATCAGGTATTGATGAACTTGCTGGGCAAAGTGCTCGGTTACTTAATGGTATGCCAGTTGATAACCAATTGTTTGACAATCAACTTGCTTTTAATTTATTACCAATTTCTCATGAATCTGATCACCGAAGTTTAGGTGAACATTCGCAGATTAACCAAATTCGTAAAGTGATAAGTAATTATGATTTACCAATCTCTATTGAATCAGTTATTGTGCCGGTATTTTACGGATTGGCTCAAGCAGTTAATGTTTCAAGCAGTTTACCTATTGAATTAGATATGGCCCGTTTTGGTGAATTTGGGGTAGAAGTGAAAAGTGAAGATTTACCAACCCCAGTAACCGAAGTAAACACCGAAGCTGAAAACAACTTAACCATTAAACTGGCTAATTTACGACACAGCTATGGCAATTATGAGCAAATTCAATTTTGGTCAGTGGCGGATAATATCCGTTACTTAGGTGGACTAATGTTAATCGAGACGCTTGAGATCTTAATTAATGACTACCTCTAAGATTGCATTAGGTATCGAGTATGATGGCAGTAGCTATTTTGGTTGGCAACGTCAACAACATGTTGATTCAGTACAACAAAGATTAGAATCAGCTTTGTCAGTAATTGCTAATGAACCTATCGCGGTATTTTGCGCTGGGAGAACTGATGCCGGTGTCCATGCAACAGGGCAAGTCATTCATTTTGAAACAACTGCTCAGCGTGCTGAAGGAGCATGGACAATGGGCGTCAATTCCCATCTTCCTGACAATATCGCTGTACGCTGGTCGAAAAGCGTGGATGACCATTTTCATGCTAGATTTAGTGCAACAGCTCGACGTTATCGATATGTGATTTATAACCACCGTTATCGGCAGGCTATTTTAGCTAAAGGGGTATCACACTATTATCTGCCATTAAATGAAAAACTCATGCATCAAGCAGCACAATATTTATTAGGTGAAAATGATTTTTCATCGTTTAGAGCGGCGCAGTGTCAATCACAGACACCTTGGCGTAATATTCATCATATTGCAGTTACAAGACAGGGTGAATATGTTATTGTCGATATTAAAGCTAATGCCTTTGTTCACCATATGGTGCGTAATATTGTTGGCAGTTTATTAGAAGTTGGTGCTGGTAACCAATCACCGCAATGGATCGAAGCTTTATTAGCGGCAAAAGATCGTACCCAAGCAGCAGCAACGGCAAAACCTGAAGGATTATATTTGGTTCAGGTGGATTATCCATTAGAATATCAACTTCCTAATTGCGCTTTAGGCCCATTATTTATACAGTAAGCAAATTAGTTATAGGTTAAATGAATTTAAAAATACAAAGATGAATGCAATGAAAAATGATGAAACAAGTTCGAATAAAGAACTGAAAAATCAAGATGCAAAAAAATCAAAATTGCAAAATATAAAGTTGCCTCCTCATTCTATTGAGGCAGAACAAGCTGTGCTTGGTAGCCTAATGTTGGATAATCAACGTTGGGATGTTGTCGCAGAAATGATTACTGACCGTGATTTTTATTCTCGTCATCATCAATTAATATTTTCAGAAATGCATACTTTAGTCAGTCGTGGTACTCCGATTGATTTAATTACACTTTCTGAAAGTTTAGAAAGTAAGGATTTGCTGATCGATGTTGGTGGATTTGCGTATTTAGCTGAACTTTCTAAAAATACTCCTAGTGCGATTAATGTGGTTGCGTATACCGATATTATTCGTCAACAAGCTATATTGCGTGAATTGATTAGTGCTTCAAATGAAATAGCCGACAACTGTTACTCAACTGAAGGTCGAGATAGTACGGAAATTTTAGACTTAGCTGAAAGTAAAATCTTCCAAATTGCCGAAAGTCGCACTAAGCAAGGTGAAGGTCCGAAAAATATCACCGATGTGCTAGAAGCTACTGTTGCAAAAATTGAAGAATTATTCCAGCGTCCACATGATGGGGTGACAGGAGTATCAACGGGCTTCCTTGATTTAGATAAAAAAACCGCAGGTTTACAGCGATCAGATTTAATTATTATTGCTGCTCGCCCGTCAATGGGTAAAACCACCTTTGCGATGAATCTCTGCGAAAATGCTGCTATGATGCAAGAAAAACCAGTTCTTATTTTTAGTCTAGAGATGCCATCTGAACAAATCATGATGCGTATGTTAGCGTCGCTGTCACGGGTTGACCAAACACGTATTCGTACTGGTCAACTACAAGATGATGACTGGGCAAGAATATCTAGCAGTATGGGATTACTACTTGAGAAGAAAAATATTTATATTGATGATTCATCAGGATTAACACCTATGGAGTTACGTTCAAGGGCAAGACGAATCTATCGTGAACATAAAGGTTTAAGTATGATCATGGTCGATTACTTACAATTGATGCGTGTGCCAAATATATCAGAGAACCGAACGCTTGAGATTGCAGAAATTTCACGTTCATTAAAAGCCTTAGCAAAAGAGTTACAAATTCCAGTCGTTGCCCTATCACAGCTTAACCGTAGCTTAGAGCAACGTGCCGATAAAAGGCCAGTTAACTCAGACTTACGTGAATCAGGATCTATTGAACAAGATGCCGACGTGATTATGTTTATCTATCGTGATGAAGTGTATAACGAAGCGTCGGAACATAAAGGTATTGCTGAAATCATTTTAGGTAAACAGCGTAATGGTCCAATAGGCAAAGTACGCTTAAAATTCCAAGGTCAATTCTCACGGTTTGATAATTATGCTGATGCTAGCAAATATTTGGATGATGAATAGTTAAGCCATAATATCTAGTGTAAATGTAGAATAATGCACAACATTTACACTAGTTCAATTAAAGCCTTACTTTATGATTAACGTAGACTCGATAAAACTGAGCTATAACAAAGATAAACGCCTGCAATATCACAATACAAGCACTGGTTGAGGCATCTAAATGAAAACTGATTAATGTACCGGTTACCGTCGAAAAAGCTGATACAATCACCGCAATCACTAACATCTTCTCAAAACGTTTGGTTAACAAAAATGCAGTAATACCTGGGGCGATTAGCATTGCAATAACTAAGATAACACCTGCCGCTTTTAGTGAGCCAACAATGGTTAACGCCAATATACTCAATAAACCATAATGTAATAATTTAACAGGCAAACCTACCACTTTCGCTTGTACCGCATCAAAACAGTACAACATCAGATCGCGGCGTTTAATAATAACTAAAATCGAAACAATGCTCGCAATAGCGATGATTTGTATTAATTCTTGATAACTTGTTCCTAATACGCTACCGAATAAAATATGGTTCAAATGTTGCGATGTTTCAACTTTAGAAAATAGTACCAAACCAAAGGCAAACATCCCAGAAAAGACAATTCCCATTACGGTATCCTCTTTTATTCGACTATTTTCCTTAATGTATCCGGTAGCGACGGAACAACATAATCCGGAAGTAAACGCACCTATTATCAGTGGGATACCTGCCAAATAAGCGAGAACAATGCCTGGTAATACGGCGTGAGAAATAGCATCTCCCATCAATGACCAGCCTTTCAATACTAAAAAGCACGACAGCAGGGCACAAACAATCCCAGTAGCTAAAGCGGCAAAAATAGCACGTTGAACAAAAGGAATGGTTAGGGGATGATAGATAAGTTCCCATAATACGATCATAGAGCTCTCCCTTGTCTTGCTTGTCTAATTCGGCGGCGGTTGGAAAGCAAACCTTGTTTAGGTGCAAATAAGAAGGCGGTTAAAAAGACTAATGTTTGTAGTGTCACTATTACGCCACCGGTTTCGCCATTTAAAAAGTAACTAATCCAAGCGCCGATGGCACTGGTTAGTGCGCCAATGATCACCGAAATGATTAACAACCGTGAAAATCTATTGGTAAGTAGGTAAGCAGTTGCGCCTGGGGTTACCACCATCGCAATAACTAAGATTGCCCCGACGGTTTGCAATGCTGCTACAGTACAGGCACTTAGAATGGTAAAAAATAGGATCTTTAACGCTAATGGCCTTAAGCCGATGGAACGAGCATGGGTTTCGTCAAAAAATACCACTAACAGATCTTTCCAAAAAAAGAGAAGCAAAATAAACGAAACCAAAATAATGATTTGCACTTGCCACATATCACTATCATCAATTCCCAAAATGTTACCAAAAATAATGGTTTGAGCATTAATGGAGGTTGGATTTAGTGAAATAATTAAAAGTCCAATAGCAAAAAAGGTTGAAAAGATGAACCCAATAATGGCATCTTCTTTTAAGCGAGTAAAAGCACGTACAATTGTTATTGACAAAGCAGCTAACAATCCAGTAAAAAAAGCACCGACCGAATAAGGCAAACCAAGTGCATAAGCGCCAGCCACACCCGGCACGACAGAGTGCGAAAGGGCATCCCCCATTAATGACCAACCTTTTAACATCAAAAATGCCGATAAAAATGCACATGCGGCACCAACAATACTACTTACCCAAATGGCTTTTAACATAAAGCCATAGGTAAATGGTTCAAGAAGTAGTTCCATTAGTGTTGCCCTTTAGTTTCAATAACCGTTGGTTCGACAAGTAAATCCTGATGAGCAGAATTATCATTACCTTCACCATAAAATACTGCGGCACGTTCATCATCGGTTAAAATTGACATCTTGCGAGGATCTTCATCTTGGTGCAATTGTTCGCCAGATAAACTTAAATAACGTAGTGCACCCCCAAATGTTGTCATTAGATTTTGTGGTGTAAAGGTGGTTTTGGTTTCGCCAAAAGCTAACACGGTTTGGTTGATTAATACCACCTGATCACAAAATTCAGGCACACTACCTAAATTGTGGGTAGAAACTAAGATCAAATGACCTTCATCTCGCAGAGCTTTAAGCAGATCGATAATGGCATTTTCGGTTTTAACGTCAACGCCGGTAAATGGCTCATCTAACAATAAAACCTTACCTTGTTGAGCTAAAGCTCTTGCCAAAAAGACTCGTTTTTTTTGACCGCCAGAAAGTTGACCAATCTGGCGATGTTTAAAATCCAACATATTGACTCGGTCTAGTGCTAAATCGACCTGTCTCTTATCTTCTTTACTTGGTATTCGCAAAAAAGACATATGACCATAACGCCCCATCATTACAACATCCGATACCAAAACTGGAAAGTCCCAATCGACCTCCTCGGTTTGCGGAACATAAGCAATAATATTTTGCTTTAATGCTTGTTTTACCGAAATATTATTAAATGTCACCTGACCTTTAGTTGGTTTTATCATTCCCATAATGCTTTTAAATAGTGTTGATTTTCCACTACCATTAACGCCAACCAGTGCACAGATTGTGCCACCATTTAACCGAAAACTAGCATCATGAATCGCAGTGTGACCATTATTATAAGTCACGGTAATATCATCAACATTTAAGCAAATTTGCGTCATTATTTTTCGAATCCTTTAGCGATTGTTTCAACCGTCACTTTTAATAAATCGATATAAGTTGGAACAGGACCATCTTTGGTAGAGAGTGAATCAACATAAAGCACACCACCATATTTAGCACCGGTTTCTTTACTTACTTGCTTAGCGGGTTTATCGGAAATGGTACTTTCACTAAATAATACTGGGATATTATTAGCTCGTACCAAATCAATAAGATTTTTAACTTGCTTAGGAGTACCTTGTTGCTCGGCATTAATTGGCCATAGATATGCTTCTTTAAGATTATAATCACGGGCTAAATAACTAAATGCCCCCTCACTAGTGACTAACCAACGTTGTGATTCGGGGATTTTCGCTAAACGCTCACGTAGTGGGGCATCAAGTACCTTAATTTTCGCCACATATTCTGCGGCATTTTTATTATAAATCTCGGCATTTTTGGGATCATATTTAACCAAAGCGGCACGAATATTTTCAACATAAGTCAAAGCAAGGGTTGGTGACATCCATGCATGTGGATTTGGATTGCCTTTATAACTACCTTCTTGAATTGGCATTGGATCGATTCCTTCTGTGACTACAACTGAAGGTACATCCTTAATATCTTCAAAAAAACGTTCAAACCACAACTCTAAATTCAAACCATTCCACAACACCAAATCAGCAGAAAGAGCTTTAGTGATATCTTGCGGAGTAGGATCATACTCATGAATTTCAGCTCCTACTTTAGTAATTGATTCAACAACTGCGGCATCGCCAGCTACATTTTGAGCAATATCTTGAATAACGGTAAATGTGGTAACCACTTTGAATTTTTTTTCATCAGCCGATGCTGAGTTAGCTAAGCCGGTCAAAATCAACAGCGATGTTAAAATCGCATTTAATAATGTTTTACGGCTTTTAAAAAAATTGAATTTCATTGATGGATCCTTATTGTATACTATCTACTCGAACTCAATCGGACATAGAAGATAAGCTATAGATAAAACGATCAAAAATGTGTGAAATCGCTTTTTTGATCACTCCTTAATACTTAAAAAATGCAAAATTATGTTTTAAATGTTAATGAGAATTATTATCATTTATAAAATAAAAGTCAAATTTTTTATTACTCAATATTAAATAAAAATACAAAAAAAGCGTAGATAGATACATCTATTAGAATGATAGTTAATGTAGTATCAAAGGCGAGATAATTGAAAATTCCCACGCCAAATAATCAACGTGGGATGAATAGATAAAAATTTAAGCTAAATAATGTATTAAAAAGAGTAGCGATATCCACCATTAACCTGTAATAAATCAAATTTATTACCCGGAGAACTTTCTAAATCCAAATAGATATTATGTTTTTGGTTGATATTCGCATTAATGCCAACACCATTATTCCACCAATTACCTTTGAATGAGTGGCTTTCTTTATGGTTATTTAGTTTGTAATAAGTGTCTCCATCAAACTCTCTAACAATACCGGTTTTAGCATAAATATTGACACTATTTTTATCTGAATTAAATTCATAGCCCAAAAGAGCTGATGCTCGGCCAATTAATGAATTATAATTACCTAATTTAACTCTAAGTCCATTCGATGCTTTAATTGAGGTATCATTTTGATGGCTATAAGAGAATTGAGTTTGTGGTTCTATATAAAAATCATTAATTTTGAATTTTTGACCTAATTCCATTGATAAGCCAAGTCCGTTAGAATGTCCTGTACCTTGAACACGATTATTAGCAGTATCTTTAACTTTGAAGTGATTTTTTTGACGATCATATTTGGCTACAGCATCAATATAAAAACCACTATTATCTAAATAAGTTCCATATAAACCTGTGTTAAATGAACGTAATGAACCATCTCCTTTACGATAATCAGGATCACCATAAGTTTGTCCTACAAAAGCACCAACAACAAATGGTGAATTTTCAGATAGTTGTTTATCAGCACCAAATTGGAAACCATGGTAACTCATATCAAATTTGCTTAGTTTACCGCCAGAAAACGAATCTAATTTACCAGTAAAACCTCGTAACCAAACATCCCCAAACTTACCACTAGTGCGCATATCACCTAAACGTTTTAAAAGGGTTTGTGTTTCAACATAATTCATTAAATAATTGGCATTAAGAAAACCAGCACTAGCCATTGCAGAAGATGTAATAGGTGCGGAAGATTCAATAGGTGTTGAAGACGTAATAGGTTGACCTGTTAAAACATAATCATTACCATCTTTATTCAAACTATATTGGTAACCACCAAGTTCAACATCGTGATTTGTTTTGAATTCAGCTGTATTTATCGCATCATCATCGATTTCAACTAATGTTAATTTTTCATTACCAGTAGTTTGTGCAGAACCATTATTGATTAAGTTTATCGTATGGGTGCCTTCTGCTGAAACAGTTCGGTTAGTGTCAGATGATTTAGAGATAATGATTTTATCACTTTGTTGAGCGGCAATATCGGTGCGTAAATTAAACGTCGAAGCACCTTTTAAATTTTCAATTGTCAGCTTACCAAAGTTATTATCATTAATAAATTTTATATTTCCTTGACCTGATAATTCAGTAATATACGACCAATCTTGATTAATTTCCCAAGAAGCACCATTATCAAGATTCATTTTTATAATTCCAGTTGTATCTTGATTCGGGTATTCAGGATCATCACCATCATCATCATCATGAAAGAGCGAAGAAGCCGCACCAACTATTTTAGAGCCGGCAGCTAAGTCAAGAATAACGGTACCTCCTAATTCAGCATATATATTACCATTGATTATTGATTTATTATTTATTTTTAATAATGCACCTTCATCAGAATCTATATCCCCTTTAATGTAAGATTCACCATTGAATGTAAGGTTTGATCCTGAGCCAAGTATTGAAATTGCATTAATATTACTATTTATATGTGTTTCACCATTAAAGACTATATTTCCTCCATTGGCCATATATATGGCTTCATCTTCAGTATCATCAACACTTATGTTTGCTTTTCCATTAACCGTTAAATTAACATTTTCATCATATAGAGAGATTGCGGTGGCAGAGTCACCTTTCATATTAATCGTAAGATTACCATTAAATGTAGTGGATGATGTTCCCATTAAAGTTTGGATGTTATTTGTAATACCGTCAAAGCTCGAATTGATGGTTGCATTAGGAAAATTATTTTTTGACAAGTTTATTATAACGTCTTTCTCAAATACCGTATTACTATCAGGATTTATTTTTATGCCTGATATGACGTCTGATATAACTCCTCCATCATTTTCGAAATTATGTGTTTCCGGAATATTTACTTCATCAGTAAAAGTTTGTGTACCTTGTAAATTCAAAGCGTTAACCGTTAATGGCATTGCTAGGGATAATAATATAATTAATTTCTTCTTTTTCATCTCTTTCCTCTTTCCTTTCCTTATATATTCCCAAACACCCTAACAGAATAAAATAGGTTACTCAAATTAATAATACTTATTATTGAATAATTATTATTAAAAACAATTTATATCAACTATTTGCCGATCCTTGCTTATTAATGGTAAAGGTATATGATGGAGAAGTAATCGACGATATTTATACAACTTAAAAATCAGTAAGTTAAAAAGGTGGATTTAAAGATGAAACTACGTAAAGTAATGGTTATTGGTGTAGGTAATGTTGGTTCAACTACAGCTTATACATTGGTTAATCGTGGCTTTTGTGAAGAAATTGCACTGGTTGATCTTAATAATGATTTAGCTTACGGTCATGGGCAAGATTTATTAGACGCCGCAGCATATCGACAAAATATGATCAAAGTCAGTTTGCGTGAATCGACGGACTGTGCTGATATTGACATTGCTATTATTACTGTTACATCCGGACTGGCGCAAAAAAGCAGAGCAGAAGAACTAGCTGGAACCTCTAAAATCATGGCTAGCATTGTTCCCAATATGATGAACAGTGGTTTTAAAGGAATATTTTTAATTGCTACAAATCCATGTGATGCCATTACTTATCAAGTTTGGAAATTATCTGGTTTACCTCGACATCGCATCATCGGTACCGGTGTTTGGTTAGATACTGTCCGTCTACGCCGATTACTAGGTGAAAAAATGGATATTGGTCCACAAAGTATAGACGCATTCATTGTTGGTGAACATGGTGATTCACAATTTCCAGTTTGGTCTCATTCATCGGTTTATGGTATTAATCTTAACGATTTAGAAAAGAAAAAAATCGATTTTAATGATATCGGACTAAAAGCTAAAAACAAAGGCTTCGAAATTGTCAAATATAAAGGTTGCACCGAATACGGTATTGCTAGCACCATTACTGAAATTTGCCAACACATCTTCACTAACAGCCATAGAGCATTAGCATTAAGTTGTGTATTAGATGGTGAATATGGTTATAAAAAAGTCGCCATTGGGGTACCTGCAATCCTTGATCAACATGGTATTAAAAAAGTCATTGAACTCGATTTTAGTGATAATGAAAAAAAATTATTCACTAACAGTGTCAATATTGTGAAAGGGTATATTGAGCATATTAATTTATAGAGTTTTTAATAACTAGAATAAGAGTGCATTTTTATAATGCACTCTTTTTGTTTTGAATATTTTTATAATTGATTATATTTAACTTGTTTTACTTTTTGTCTGGTAATGCATATGCAATAACATAATCACCACGGACAGGTGATTGTCTTGCTCCACTAGCTGAAATAACGATATATTGTTTACCTGTTTTTTGAGAAACATAAGTCATTGGTGTTCCTTGACTACCGACTGGTAATCGAGCTTTCCAAATTTCTTCACCAGTTACTGAGTCAAACGCCCTTAAGTAAAAGTCTTGGGTAGCTGCAAAAAATAATAAGCCTGATTTTGTTGCCATTGGTCCGCCGATAGTAGGCATACCGATAGGTGCTGGTAAATGCATAGGTATACCTAATATACCTGTATCCATTACAGTACCTAAAGGTTTTTGCCATACAATTTGACGAGATTTAAGATCTATCGCCGTCATTGTACCATATGGAGGTTTTTGGCAAGGAACGCCTAAAGCAGAAGTAAATCTTAAACGCATAGCTCCATAAGGTGTCCCTTTTTGTGGAACAATACCCATTTCAATACCACTAGCATTTTTAGGAATATTTTCTTGTGGAATCATCCAGTTAGTTAGACCAATTCGCATATCATTTACGAACATTAAGTTAGTTTGAGGATCAACAGCTACACTTCCCCAATTCATTCCACCCAATGAACCTGGATATTGAAGGGTTTTTGTCATGCCTGGTGGTGTAAATAAACCATGATAGTCAGAACCCACGAAATCAATTCTGCACAGTAATTGATCATAAGGTGTTGCACCCCACATATCAAATTCAGTTAATGTCTCATTTCCAATAGATGGCATGCCAACAGAGAAAGGTTGTGTTGGTGAATAGTATTCTCCTTTAACATTACCTTGAGCAACTGGTTTTTCTTGAACCTCAGCAACAGGTTTACCAGTTTCACGATCTAACATAAAGATCTGGCCAGATTTTGTGGTTTGCACAATTACTTTTGTAACACCACCTTTTTCGTTAGGTATATCATAGAGTAATGGTTGAGATGGTAGATCATAATCCCATAAATCATGATGAGCAGTTCTGAAAGTCCAGCGAATTTGTCCTGTTTTGCGTTCTAGTGCAACAATTGAAGAGTTATACTCATCATCATATTTAGTACGATAACCACCAAAAAAGTCTGGAGTAGCGTTACCTGTAGGTGCATAAACAAGATCAAGTTCGGGATCATATGCTGTAGTAGCCCAAACATTGACTGTACCTCTAGTATAAGTTTCATTTTCAGCAGGAACATCAGTAATACTTGGATTTCCTGGATCCCAAGCCCAAACTAATTTACCATTATGAACATCAAAAGCACGAACAACTCCGCCGGGTTCATTGACTGAAAAATTATCTGCAACACGACCACCTACTACTATAACATCTTTAGCAACAAGAGGGGCTGCTGTCGGCTCATAATAACCCGGAGGAATATCACCCATATCCTTTTTCAAATCAACTACGCCTTGATCTCCAAAGTCATCACACAGCTTTCCTGTATTAGCATCAATAGCCATTAACCTAGCATCGATTGTATTCATGATGATACGTGCAGAACAAGCATTAACATTTGCTTCATCTTTATAATAAGCTAAACCACGACAACGTTGCCAATTAGGTGATGAAGCTTTAGGATCAAATCGCCATTTTTGTTCACCACTATCTGCATCTAAAGCGATAACAATATTATTTGGTGTACATAAATACACATTATCACCAATTTGCAAAGGTGTTTCTTGATCTTCAGGACCAGATCCACTATTAGATGGAATATAACCGGTACGATATGTCCAAGCTACTTCTAAATCTTTAACATTATTTTTATTAATTTGTTCAGCGCCAGAAAAGCGTGTTCCTTTGGTGGTATTAGCATATTGCTTCCAGTCTAATGGTGCGTCAGATGCTTTAAGTGTATTTTTAGCTAATTCTACCTGATTACTAATGCCACCATGTTCTTGAAACATAAAACCTAATGCAACACACAATAAAATTAAAATAAAAGTGCCTAATATATAACCACCTTTACCAGTATTAATATTACCAGATTTCTTTTTCTCTAACATAGGATAAGCGAAGGCTATAAGCATCGCAAAACCAGTAAATACCATTAAACGAGAAAATAATGGCCAGAATTGTAAGCCAACTTCATACAAAGCCCAAATTATAGTTAAAACATAAGTTAAACCATATAGGTAAGCTGCTTTAGAATTTTGTTTAAACAAAAGAAATGCAGTTATGATTTGCACTATTCCCATTAGCGCAAAAAAAAAGCTTCCTCCTAATGAAAGAAGTTGTATTCCTTTAATTGTTAAAAATAAACCACTAACTAATAAAATAATGGCAACTAGCCATAAATAAAATTTACGAAAACCAGTAATTTTTATCATGAAAAATCCTTATATTTTAAATGTTACTTTTTAACTACTTCTAGAAATTTTATATTAAATAAAAATTATCCTTGATATGAATTGATTAAGAAATAAGTCATAT
>NZ_NAST01000022.1 GCF_002142215.1 Gilliamella sp. N-G2 | reverse complement strand
TAGTATTAGATAGTTATTAACAGGTTTATTAAATACTTATCAAATAAAAAAGTGAATAATTTAAAATCGAGTAATTGCATTAATTTCTAACTTATTGTTTTTTCGTTTGGTTCGAGTATTGTCATCTAAAAGTGATTGGATTATAGTTAGAGCTAGCCTTAGCCTATTTCATGGGGTTAGATTCATTTTTCAAATTAATAATGATGTCATTAATTCAGATACTAATTAAATTTAATTTAATGATTAATTAGATAAACTTAATAAAAATAAGGAAATCAAAATGGTTGACATTAATCTTTCCGATGATTTGATAAAAGATTTTATCTATTCTATTTACCGTAAAGAGGTACTTTTAAATTTAAAAGGTGTAGTTCTGACTGAAGAGGATCGCAAACAACTGCACGAAAAAAGAGATTTTGTTAATCGATTATCTGAGACTGAATTATCCGATATTCGGTCTTGGGTGCTAAATAAATTAAAATTACTCGAAAATCAACACCAAGTACATAATTGAGAAAGAATTTATCTAATTTGATATAAAGCTAGCTTTTTTAGTATATTGATTAAATTTATTTGAAACATTGTTTAAAACGATATAGACAGTTTAAACAATAGTTCTATAATGAATTTATCTTACATGAAATAAAGGAAAAAGTATGAAAAAGTTAGCGATAGTGTTATTGTTAGGTCTTCCTATAATTGCTTCTGCATCTAATTGTGATGAAATTAGTGCGAATATTGCTGAAAAAATCAAAAACAACGGCGTTAATGAAGACAATTTCCAATTAAAACTTGTTCCATCAGACCAAGACGAACAAACCATAAAAGGTCAAATAGTAGGGTCATGTGACCGTGGTAAACAAAGCATTGTCTATATTCGGGCTCAATACAGTTCTACAAAAATTACTAAAGATGAATCAAAAACATCTGTCGAATCATCAATTTCACCAAGCCTACAAACGGAAAAAAGTAATAATATACCCAATGTAAGTGACCATCCAGTTCAGACTCAAGTTTCCGCACCAGCTTCGGATTCAACCACTACTCCAGCACCAGCCCCAGTACCTTCTGAAGCTGAAAGAGAAAAAGTTCAAACTTCTGCACCGTCAACTACAGAAAATCAGGAACCAAAAATAGAACAAAAAACAGAATAATCAAAGGAAGGCCTAAATAATAAATTTGTACTTATCTATTTTATATATTTTTATAAAATAAATGTTAAACCGGGGTGCCTTAGGCTGAGATTATACCCGTTGAACCTGATTCGGTTAGTACCGACGAAGGGAGTATAAAACACGCTTTTCTGCAAGTCTGTTGAACTCCTTACTTACTAATTTTTATAAAAAGGAGTCATCATGTCGTCATTTTATTCACTTATTGAGTCATGCCAAAGTGATTGGGATAACTATATTCAACATGAGTTTATTCAACAATTAGGTAAAGGTACTTTAGATATTGCCTGCTTTCAACACTATTTAAAACAAGATTATCTTTTTCTTATCAATTTTTCCCGAGCATGGGGGGTAGCAGTGTATAAAAGTCATGATCTGGCTGAAATCAAACAATCTTTAAATAGCTTGAAAGCAATTGTTGAAGTTGAACTAGACTTACATATTGAATATTGTAAAAAGTGGCAAATAACTGAGAACGAACTTAATCTATTAACTGAAGCCAAAGCAAATAGTAAATATACGGGTTATGTGTTGGATGTTGGATTACATGGGGATATATTAGATTTGCATATTGTATTAGCGCCTTGTTTAATTGGTTACGGTATGATTGCTGATTGGTTAACCAAACAACATTGGTATGATGCTAACAACAATAGGTATAATAGTTGGGTTAAAATGTATGCTAGCAAGGAGTTCCAACAAACAATGCAAAATGAAATAGCATGGATTGATCAGCGGTTAGTAAATTTAGATGCTAGTCGCATTGAACATTTAACAAAACTATTTAGGCAAGCAACTAAACTTGAAATTGGTTTTTGGCAAATGGGATTAGATAAAAGTATTTAAATAACAAACATACTTTACCACTATAGATAAAGTATGCTGAATTTGAACTATATTTAAACAATGTTTAAACTAAAGTAGTTTTGAATAATTTTGTTTGGTGGCATCGTCCCAAACGCTTGCTTGTACTTGACCAATATGTTGTTGCTGTAAAAGTAACATGGTTAATCGTGATTGGCCAATTCCACCACCAATTGTTTGTAAAAAATCACCATTAGCTAATGCTTTATGCCATGCATATTCAAGGCGATCTTCATTATTAGTCAGTTTTAATTGTCGTTTTAAGGTTTCTGGATTGACACGGATCCCCATTGATGAGATTTCAAAACCACTATTTAACACAGGATTCCAAACTAAAATGTCACCATTTAAGCCTTTTGAACCCATTTCATTATCACTACTCCAATCATCATAATCAGGAGCACGGACATCATGTTTTTCATTATTTGATAATTCACCACCAATACCAATTAAAAATACGGCGCCTAACTCTTTGGTAATTGCATTTTCACGCTCTTTTGGTGATAAATTTGGATAACGTTTTAACAGTTGTTCACTATCCATAAAGGTAATTGTTTCGGGTAAAAAACGCGATAGATGATATTTTTCGGAAACTGCTTTTTCAGTCGCTTTAATCGCACTATAAATTTTTTCAACCGTTTGTTTTAAATAAGCTAAATTGCGATCTTCGGGACGAATCACTTTTTCCCAATCCCATTGATCAACATAAACAGAGTGAATAGGTGAAAGTTTATCTTCATCCGGGCGCAGAGCTTTCATATTTGTATAAATGCCTTCACCAACAGGAAAATTGTGCTGACTTAACGTTTTACGTTTCCATTTAGCTAGTGAATGAACAACTTCGAATTGTGCATTAGGAATACTTTTAATATTAACTTGAACGGCTTTTTCGGTACCTGACAAATTATCTTGAACGCCATCACCAATTTGACTCAATATTGGTGCTTGAACTTCAATTAATGATAGATTATTTGCTAATTGATCGGCAAAAAATTGTTTAACAAAATTGATTCGTTGTTGCTGCTCTTTAAATGATATTGTCATGTTTAGTCTCGAAATATAAAAAAATTTGTGTTGTTAAATTAAACTAGAAAGCAGAAATATGCAAGTCTAGTTAACCGGCTTAAACGAAGGCAGAAGGCAGTCACATCGTGACCACTTGCGTGGTCGCTGCGAGAGTTGGTAAAGAATAGTTGCGTAAACCCTCTTTACTCGGACGTAATTGCCATTTAGAAATAGCCACCAAACAACAAAACGTCCGAAACTCACCGAATAAAAAAATTTGAGGAGAGGGGGTTTTTAACCTCGATACTATTCCGCAAATTTATTTTTATGATCATATCGATTATAGTGAATATCATCGCTAATTAAATAGTTATAAATATCATCAACAATTTCTATACCATTTTTTTGATAATCGGCTTCACGTTTTTTGCTTCGTTCTCCCGGGAAGAAAACTTCACTATTACCTTTGGCTGGTTTAGTTTGTTTTAGTTGGTCTAGCATAGTAGACATACTTTGTTTAAATATATCAAGGCCAATAAAATATTCAGGATTGATAACAATATGCAGATGGCCAAGGTCACGCCCTTTGGATAAATCAGCATACATGGATGAAACATTTTTACCAAATGGTAAGCCAAGTAATATGCCAGAAAGTACATCAACCATCATCATTAATCCATAACCTTTAGCATCGGCAATCGGTAATAGTGCATTTACTTTATATGGATCAGTAGTAGGCTCACCTAATTCATCAACCGCCCATGTAGCTGGAATTTGGGCACCTTTGGATCTAGCATATAATACTTTTCCCCAAGCTTGAACAGTAGTCGCCATATCGAATGAGACAATTCGCTCGTCATTGGTGGGAGCAGCAAATGCAATAGGATTGGTACCAAAAAATTCTTCAGCACCGCCATATGGGACTGCCATTGGATCCGATTGGCACATGGATATGGCGACTAAGTTTTGTTTGGCCGCCATCTCGGTAAAATAGCACAATGAACCACTGTGTGACATTCGACGAATCCCCACTACTGCAACACCATTTTTCTTCGCCATTGCTATCGCTTTGTCCATACCGACCTTAGCAGCAACTAATCCACAACCATTATCAAAATCTAAGATTGCTGACGAAGGGCCCGTCTCCTTATAGGTGACATTAGGATAAGGAGTCATGCCGCCTTTGGCAATCCGTTCAGCGTAATATTCAACTCGTACGGCGCCGTGTGAGTGAATACCTCTGGCATCGGCAAATGCCAGTGTATTTGCGGCGATATCGGCATGCTCTTGAGTTAATCCAGCTTTATGTAACTTTTTGGCAATCAAGTTATGTAGTGTTTGTCTGTCTAATCTCATATTTAAACTCCTGTCCAATGTATCTATCCGTTACTGCTGAGTTTTATAGGTGCTATTGGCTGATAATGGTACCTTTGGTTTTTGCTAATAGCGATTCAATATCAGTTAAGTTACCGATATAAGCGGTGTTACCTGTTTGCTCAACAAATTCAATCACTGATTTTATTTTTGGTCCCATGGCGCCATCATCAATAGCCATTGGTTGTATACGTTTGGTATCGACTTTTCCTAAAGCTTTTTGTTGTGGCGTACCCCAATTTTCATACACTGCATCTGTATCGGTTAATATCATTAGATGGTCAGCTTTTAATTCAATAGCGAGTTGTGCTGCACTATGATCTTTGTCAATGACAGCTTCAACACCTTTATAACCAGTATTATCTTTTATTACAGGTATACCACCACCACCGTTACAGATAACGATAGTATTCTGGCTTAGCAATTCTTTAATAGTATCAAGCTCGATTATTTTTTTCGGTTTTGGCGATGCCACAACTCGACGAACATATTTACCATCTTGCTTGAATTGCCAACCATATTGATTTTGTAGATTCTGTTGTTCTTCTGGTTTATACACAGGACCAATATATTTGGTTGGATCTTTAAATGACGGATCGTTATTGTCGATCTCAACTTGGGTTAATACGCAGGCGACTTGGTTGATATTTTCATATTGTTGTAAGCTGCGTTGTATCATATAACCTAACATGCCTTGGGTTTGTGCAACTAGGACATCGAGAGGATAGGCTGGCACGCTTGGATAACTGGCATTTTGTAAGGCAAGTAGTCCTACTTGGGGGCCATTGCCATGGACAATTACCAGTCGATATTTATTGGCTAATTTTGCTATAAATTTGGTGGTGCTGTTGATATTTTGATATTGGTTATCAATAGAAAGTAATTCGTTTCGTTTTGAAATTGCATTACCACCTAGTGCAATAACTATCAGTTCCATATGGTGTCCTTTGAGATATTTAGCTAATAAAGTTTTTTGTTTAGATATTTATATCGCGATGACAATCTTTGGAATAGATATAACTCAAAGGCTGTTGGCCTACCGCATAACAAGCTTGCAATGCATAAGCACCCATAAAGATATAATCATCCTTTTTTACTGGAATCCATTGATTATCAAGTAGGTACATTCCTTCACCGCTGAGTAGGTAGGCGCCATGTTCTTGTACATGAGTCTCAATATAGCCATGGCTGGCACCAGGTAAAAAGGTGAGAATGTGAAAGTTCATATCAAAACCGAGCTCTTTAGGCAGTAGGTCTTGAATAAATACGTTATTCATATTTTCATAATTAACACGTTCTAATTGCTCAACATGATTGACAATAACTCGTGTTTGGTAACCTAAAATAGGATTGTAGCGACGCTTATATAAAAATAAGCGTGATGAAGAAGCCAAATTTTGTAAGTAAAGCTTAACGCCAGCAGGGCAATAGATATATCCGCCAGCATGCAGATCATATGATTGTTCACTTGCTTTAACCTTGACTTCACCTTCGATCACATAAGCAAATACCTCAATACCATCATCACCAAATCCTTGTAAGTTTTGACCATCTTGATACATGGTAACCAGATAATCAACAAACGAAGCGCCTAATTTAGGGGTAGCTAAAATAGTTATGTCACAATTTTCAAAACCGGGAATAATATTTTTAACCAAACCATCTGGAGGAATTAAAGCGAAGTTTTGACGCTTGATAACTGCGCGTGATGCTAACAGGTCTTTTGGATAACCGGTATTATTATTGATATATCCCATAATGATCTCCTTGGAACATATAATGTTCGGTCTGCTATGGATTTTAGGTAGAACAGACGTAAACCTAAAAGCATAACTTGATTTACTAATTTTTAGTTGGTCGACCATTTACTCGAGCTATAGCTCGGTAAATAGTCGACATATTTTGCGCAATCAGTAAGTTATATGTTTACGCAAATTAATTAAAAAGAATAACGCCGTTGCAATAATTAATATTGCTATAGCAACATAAAAACCAGTAATTTTGGTACCGGTTATATCCGCTAGTAAACCTGTCAACGGTGGTGCAATAACGGATGAACTCATACCAAAAAAGTTAAATACACCAAATGCGGTGCCATAACTATTTTTTGGGGCAATGTCAGCAACATGAGAAATCAAAATCGGTTCAACTACAAATTTGCCAAACAATCCATATAAGACTAAGCCAATTAGCAACAATGTGATGGTAGCTGATTGGACCGCCATTAACAGTGTTACCGCTGAAAGCAGCTCTAATACGATAATAAACATCAGTCGTTTAGATCTAAATTTATCAGAAATTTTGCTGATAACTAATGCACCAGGAATAGCAGCGAAGGCAACCAACGAGGATGCTGAACCAACACTACCGCCGGAAAAACCCCGTTCAGTTTCAAGAAAGTTGGGTAACCAACTTACTACCATGTAATAGCCATAACAAGTGGCAAAGTACATGATATAACAAGCAACCATTGGGCTTGTAAAAAAGCTGTGTTTTTGTTTTGTTGTCGTTTCGGTTACGGTTTTATGTTTTTGCTGTTTGTTGCGTGCGATAACAGTTTTAATCGATGGCTCTTTAATGATTATGGCAAATCCAGCTATTAAAGCGAGAGTTAATGCTGCAATAATGAAGAGCATATATTGCCATGGCATATCTAATGATTTAACTAAAAAGCTGGTAGATAGTAAACAAATCCCCATACCTAATGCTGCACCAGTATTGATAATTGCCGAGGCAAAGCTACGATGTTCAGCAGGAATATTTTCTGCTGACAGTGACCATGCAGAACCATAATAAGAACCACAACCTAAACCAGCAAGTAAGCTACCGATATAAATCATCATCATCGAATGAGCATTACCAATTATTACCGCTGCAATAGTGAACAAAATAAAGCCTGGGATAACCACGGCTTTTTTACCATATTTATCGACTAAGATCCCTGCTGGAATTTGCATCAAGGTATAAGAAAAAAAGTAGCAACTAGCAATTAATCCTAGTTCAGTGTTTGATTGTGGACCTACAGTTTGTTGAATCTCCGGAAAAAGCGCAGCTAAAACAGGGCGATATATCCACATTACTAACCAACCAAGGAATAATAAAGCAACAATTTTATGCCAGTACTGAATGCCACCTTTTGTTTCTATTGTTGTCATTTTACTTCCTTATTATTCCTGATAAGCCAATTGGTAAAGCGCATAGGTTAATGCTTTTATGCCTTCGACTAAGTCTTCAGTTTTAGTATCTTCTGCTGGATTGTGGCTTATACCTTTGATACTTGGAACAAATAACATGGCGGTAGGTACTCGTGGTGCAAAAATCTGTGAGTCGTGACCAGCACCGCTGTGCATAACACGATAGCTAAGGTTTTCTTGTTGACAGATATCTTTCAACATTTTGATTAATTGATCATTCATTGGGATTGGCGCTTCATCCATCCAACGATTTATTTCGATCTCAAGACCGAGTTGTTTAGCGATACCGAGCATATCGGCTTCCAATTCTTCAGTGAATTTTTTGAGTTCAGCTTGATCAGTATGACGACAGTCTATCGTAAACATCACTTCACCTGGCACCACATTAACTACATTGGGTTTAGGATCAACATGACCAAAGGTTAATACTAATGGATCGCCTATCTTGATCGCTTTATTGATAGATTCGTGGCAAATTCGGCTAAAGGCATAGATAGCATCTTTACGGTAACTCATTGGTGTGGTACCTGCATGATTGGCTTCACCAACTAGACGAACATTATAACGGCGTTGGCCTACGATGCTGGTAACAACACCAATACTTTTTTGTTCTCTTTCAAGCACACCACCTTGTTCAATATGAAGTTCTAAAAAGGCTTTGATATCAGTTCGTGCTTTTTGGCTGTTAAATTTAAAACCACAGCAGCTCATAGCATCAACAAACTTGATTCCATTATTATCTCGAATTGTGGCTACATCGTCATTGTTCGCTATGGCAAAGACGTTTTTACTTCCCCAAAAGACATAAGGAAAACGGCTGCCTTCTTCTTCGGCCATTGAGATAAGTTCTAAACTGCGTAATGGTTGGCCATAGTTTTCTTTTAGATATTTCATAGCAAGCATAGCAGCAATAATGCCTAATTGCCCGTCAAGTTTTCCGCCATTTACGACCGTATCAACATGGGAACCAGACATAATCACCTGTTCTTTATATTTGCTACCTTCAAATCTGCCATATAAGTTTCCTACATCATCAAAATAGGTATCCATGCCGATTTGCGTAAGTTTTTCTTTAAGCGCATTTTGGGCAGCCAGCCACTCAGTAGTATAAAGTAATCGTGTTGTGCCACCTTGTTCTAAACCACCAAAACTGGATATCCATTTAACTGCATTAGCAACATCATCATATAAAATATTCATTAATATTTACCTATTTTTTAAAACTCGCCGTCCATTATTAACATCAATCATGATTAATATTAACTACACATATCGTATTGTTTCGATATTCAGGAGCATTTTAAACGTTTTTTTGTATTTGTTTACCATACTATTAATAGCAAATAATAATGTGATCAAACTAGCTTTTTTATATTTGTGAAATTTAATTAAATTAATTAGTTACTATTATAAAAAATTTTTTAACAATATTTTATAATACTGATTTTAAATAATATTATATTTTTGTTATTGTAATTGTTTTGTGATGTATAAACTGCTTATTACTGATTTTTTCCGTAATATATAAGTACAATCTAATTGTTAAATTTTTATAATGAGCTTAATGAGGTTCAAAATTAACAGCATTTATCATATTTGAGAGGCCTATTCTCATGATTCAATCTTTTATAAAAAAGGGAAGCTTTCAAGATTCCGTCAGTTTGATGTTGATATCAAAAAAACTCAGTAATCTTGATGAGGTTGATGAAGTATCTGTCATGATGGGTACTCCTGCCAATAAGTCTTTATTAACCGCAACTGGTTTTTGGAGTGATAATTTTAATGATGCTACACCAAATGATATTTGTGTGGCGATTAAAACCAACGATGATTCTACAGATGTTGTCGAGTTAATCAGTCAACAACTTGAAGATGCTTTAAAAAATATTGCTCAAGCTCAACAAGGTGGCGCAAAGCTGCTCAAAGCCAGACGGCTAGCCAGTGCGACCAAAAAATTATCTGATGCCAATTTGGTTTTAATTTCGATAGCGGGTGAATACGCTGCTGAGTTAGCCGATCGCGCTTTAGATGATAATAAAAACGTTATGATCTTTTCTGATAATGTATCAATTGAAGATGAAATCCGTTTAAAAACAAAAGCAGCTGAAAAAGATTTAATTGTCATGGGGCCAGATTGTGGGACTGCATTTATTGCTGGTGCTCCATTGGCGTTTTCCAATGTTATTCCAAAAGGAAACATTGGGGTAATCGGTGCATCTGGCACCGGTATTCAAGAGGTGGTTTCGCAAATCGCTTTATTAAATCAGGGAATTACCCAAGCTATTGGTCTTGGAGGACGTGATTTATCTCTAGAAGTTGGAGGAATTAGTGCACTCACCGCCTTAAAAATGTTAGCGGCTGATCCCGAAACTCAAGTCATTACCTTTATCTCGAAACCTCCTGCGGAAAGTGTTAGAGAAAAAGTTATTTCGGCTATGAAGTTAATTGATAAACCTGTAGTAGCACTATTTTTGGGCTCTAAAATTGATAAACCTAAAGATTATAATATCTATTTTGCCAGAACATTAGATGAAGCTGCTCGATTAGCCTGTTTATTAAGTCCAGTTGAAGCAATAGCAAATAATTTACCTAATTTAGCTAACAAAACTATTACAGGATTGTATACTGGCGGAACTTTAGCCTCAGAAGCGGCAATGCTGTTGGCAGAGGAACTGAATCTAACAACAAGTCATCATCATGATAAAGGGGTTATGTTAGAACAAAATGGACATAAAATTATCGATTTAGGTGATGATTTCTATACAGTAGGTAAACCTCATCCGATGATCGATCCTTCAATCCGTGAAGATGAAATCGCTCAACTCGGCAATAAACCTGATGTTGGTGTATTACTTATTGATTTAGTAATCGGTTATGGTGCAAATGCTGATCCTGCCGAATCAGTGATTTCTGGTTATCAGAAAGCTTGCGCTAAACGTGACGATAACCATCCATTAATTGCTATCGCAACTGTGACCGGTTCTGAACAAGATCCTCAGTGCCGTAGTAAGCAAATTGAAGCATTAAAATCAGCAAATATTGTTGTGATGAATAATTTACCCGAAGCTATCTTGCTAGCTAAAAAACTCATTACAACAAATAAATCTGCCAATTTAGTTAAACCTTATCCTTTATTAAGTCATATTAGTGTTATTAATGCTGGTTTAAGAAGTTTTGCTGAAGATCTTCAGGCATCGAATATTCCTGTTGTGCATTATCAATGGGCGCCTATAGCCGGCGGCAATAAAAGATTAGCGGCTATTTTGCAAAAATTAAATTAAGAGGTTTTGATATGTTAAGTACCGCAATAAATGAAGCAAACCAAAAAATTATTGAACGAATTAAAGCGGCTAGACCACATTGGGTAGGTGTTATTGCTGCTAAAGAAGCCGTACCAACATTGGCGCAAGGTAAAAAATTATTACATGCTGGTCCTCCAATTGTTTGGCATGATATGACTGGACCAATGCAAGGAGCCTGTATTGGTGCATGCTTGTTTGAAGGTTGGGCACAAGATGAAAAGCAAGCTTTGCATCTATTAGAATCTGGACAAGTAGAATTTATCCCGTGTCACTCTGTCAATGCTGTTGGTCCAATGGGCGGGATAACTTCAGCCAATATGCCAATGATTGTTGTAGAAAATATCACTCATGGTAATCGAGCTTACTGCAATTTAAATGAGGGCATTGGTAAAGTAATGCGTTTTGGTGCTTATGGCCAAGAGGTTTTAGACCGTCATCGTTGGATGAAGGAGTCATTAGGACCAGCATTAAATGATGCATTAAAACTATTTGATAAAGGTATCGATTTAACGGCTCTTATGGCACAAGCCATAACTATGGGTGATGAATTCCACCAACGTAATATTGCTGCTTCAGCACTATTGTTACGAACGCTTTCTCCAAAATTAATTTTACTTGACCGTAGTAAGGAAGAATTGGAAGAAATCTTCAGCTTTTTAAGTGTGACAGATCAGTTCTTTTTAAATGTTGCTATGGCATTTTGTAAATCCATTATGGATAGCGCAGCGCAAATCAAAGAAGGTACCATTGTTACTGCAATGACTCGTAATGGCAAAGAGTTTGGAATTAAAGTCAGTGGACTTGGCGATCAGTGGTTTACTGCACCAGTTAATACCCCTCAAGGTCTTTTCTTTACTGGGTATTCCCAACAAGACGCCAATCCAGATATTGGTGATAGTGCTATTACTGAAACTTTTGGTATTGGTGGAGCCGCTATGGTTGCCGCACCAGGTGTAACTCGTTTTGTTGGTGCGGGTGGCACAGATGCTGCTTATGAAGTATCGGAAGAGATGAGTGAAATTTATTTAGAACATAATATGCTATTCCAAATTCCAACTTGGAATTTCCAAGGCTGTTGTTTAGGTTTAGATCTTCGCTTAGTGGTCGAAACAGGTATTACACCATTAATTAATACTGGTATAGCTCATAAACAAGCAGGTGTGGGCCAAATTGGTGCAGGAACGGTAAGAGCTCCATTAGCATGTTTTGAAAAAGCACTCGAAGCATTAGCTAAAAAATTAGAAGTGTAGATTATGAAATTGATATATGCAGATGATGAATGCTTAAATAAACCGATTAACCGATCTAAGTTAAGTACCCATACTATTGATTATTGTCAACAGTATGGTCTATTTATAGCTCAATCATCGCATATCATCAAACCACTACTAATTAGTGCTGATATTCCGATAAAAGAGGGCGAATTATCGCTATTTAGTTGTTATCAACATACCATTAATTTAATCACGGCTAATCAGCAATTAATTACATTACATCGCTATAACAGTGGGTTATCACCAATGGGTGTAGTGTTTAAATCGTCTGATTTTGATTTCCTTATGTCGCTATTATTGGATAATAATAAGATATCGCTTTATCAATTGTCGACAGGTGATTTACAAATCGGCACGTTTTTCATTTCATTTGATACACATGTTTGCCAACTTAATTCAAAAAAGTATTCACTAAATAACATTAGTAAATTGCAAGTTGCTAATCAGTTAAAGCAAATTCACAATCCTACGGGATTATTTGGCCAATTAAGCAATAATGTAAATGGTCATTATCCACAGCAATTAAATCAGTTATGCAATATTATGATGAATTTAATGAATGGCAATGTTGATGATATCTCGCCGTTTATTGGTTTAGGTCCCGGTTTAACACCAAGCTTTGATGACATTATTGTTGGCATTTTAGCAGTCACCTCAAGTGATCCTTGTTTTGTTGATCGAATGCAACGATTTAAAACAGCCTTTGCAAAGTTATCATTAGATTTATTAACTACAACTGTTAGTGTTGCCTTCTTAAATTATGCATTACAAGGCAAATTTTCGATACTGGTATTACAATTCATTAACTCATTTGTAAAAGGTAACTATCATCATTCATCGATAAAAAACTTAATGAATTATGGCCACACCTCTGGATCAGATCTTTTACTTGGTATATGGTTAGGTATTGATCGTTTTGTTTTAAGGGATTAAATCATGTTAGATACAGAAACCATGCGAACCTTTATCAAAGTAGTAGAAAGTAACAGCTTTTCAAAAGCCGCAAAACTACTTTACAAAACACCTGCAGCAATCAGTTATCGCATTAAATCATTGGAAGCCGATCTCAATACCCAACTTTTTGAACGAACCACTCGAACCGTGACACTTACATTAGCTGGGCAACACCTTTATGAACAGTGTAGCCAATGGTTGCTTTGGTTATCGACTATGCCAGATGAGCTTCAACAAATCCGTGATGGTGTTGAACGTAAAATTAATATTACTATCAATAATTTATTATATGATGTTGAAGCTGTTGCCGATTTATTGGCTTTTCTGAAAGAAAAATTCCCTTTCACCCACTTTAATGTGAATCGACAAGTGTATATGGGGGTATGGGACTCGTTATTGCATGGTGAATGCCATTTAGCCATCGGTGCAACAGGTACTGAATCGCTTGATAATATGATAAACATACTTCCGCTTGGTGAAGTTAGTTGGGTATTCGTTGCGGCAAAACATCATCCTATTACTCAAATTGAGGGGGCGTTATCGAATGAAACATTACGCAAATACCCAGCAATTAATGTTGAAGATACATCTGTTCATATGAATAAACGAGTGGCATGGTTATTACCGAGTCAATCAGAGATTATTGTTCCCAATATTTCAACCAAGTTGGCTTGCCACTTAAGGGGACTCGGGATAGGTTTCTTGCCAAAATCAATCTGCCAATCTTATTTAGATTCGGGTGAATTGATTGCTTGCCGAGTTATTAATGAACGTAAACCATCGCCATTATCCTTAGCATGGAAAAAAACGCATATGGGTAAAGTGATGAATGAAATTGTAAATCTATTCAGATTTCATCATCCCCTTGCCAATAATTTTTTAAAAAATATAGATAAAAGAAGATGAATTACCAATTAGTGTGATCATCAACTAATTAACTCGATATTAATAAAGGAAAAAATAATGTTAGATCTAAATAAATATGATCAAATTAATCCGCCTTCACGGCTATTAATGGGTCCCGGTCCAATTAATGCAGATCCTCGTGTAACTAGAGCAATGGCTGCTCCTTTGATTGGACAATTTGACCCAGTTATGACTGATTATATGAATCAAACCATGTCACTTTATCGGGATATTTTCAAAACCAAAAATGAACAAACTTTTGTTATCGATGGAACAGCAAGGGCAGGTATTGAAGCAGTATTAGTATCAACGATTAAACCTGGTGATAAAGTCTTAATACCTGTGTTTGGTCGCTTTGGTTTATTACTATGTGAAATTGCTCATCGCTGTCGTGCTGATGTTCATACTATTGAAGTGCCATGGGGTGAAGTTATTGATCCTAATGTTATCGAAGATGCGATTAAAAAAGTTAAACCAAAATTATTGCTTTGTGTTCAGGGTGATACTTCAACAACTTTGTTACAACCATTAGATAATATTGGTGAGATTTGCCGTCGACATGGCGTATTATCTTATGTTGATGCTACAGCTTCAATTGTTGGTAACCCGCTTGAAGTTGATAAATGGCAACTTGATGGTGTTTCAGTCAGTTTACAAAAATGTTTAAGTGGGCCTCCAGGCGTTGCGCCACTCACATTAGGTCCGAAAATGGTCGAAATCATCCAAGCACGTAAATGCGTTGAATTAGGTATAAGATCTGATAATGACTCCAGCGGTAGTGATGAGATGATCTATTCTAACTATTTCGATATTGATATGATTATTCGTTATTGGGGATCTGAGCGTATTAATCATCATACTGAAGCCACATCAATGCTTTATGCAGCACGAGAATGTGCTCGAATCGTGTTACAAGAAGGTTTAGATAATGTTATTGAACGTCACCGTATCAATGGTGCAGCGATGGTTGCTGGTTTACAAGCAATGGGTCTGAACTTATTCGGTGATTTATCTCATAAGATGAATAATGTTGTTGGTGTTGTACGACCTGATCATATTAATGATCTTGAAGTTCGCAGTTTAATGCTCAATGATTTTGGTATTGAAATTGGCGCCTCTTTTGGTCCACTGAAAGGTAATGTATGGCGTATCGGTACTATGGGATACAATGCAAGAAAATCTTGTGTAATGCAAACCCTTACTGCGTTTGAAGCAGTATTAAATCGTGTTGGCTTTAAAACAACTCAAGGAGCTGGATTAGAAGCTGCTTGGAATGTCTACAATAAATAAATAGTAGACATTTGATAATTATAAAAAGTTCACTTAAGTGAAATAAATTATATCCATTGGATATTGAGCGTTTGATTTAAATTAATAAACAGTAATCTATTGATTAAATGATAAAAATCAACAATAGATTACTATTGCTACAAATATTAACTTTTGTTTCAAGTTAATCAAGATAACACTATTTAAACAAAAGGAAATTTAATGAATCAGTTACACAATAAAATTTCTAACTCTGGATATAAACAAAAAAAATGGAAAGGACGATATACAATACTATTACTTTTATGGTCAGGTTGGTTACTCTCATTTCTTGACCGGATGGTAATGAATGTATCGCTACCTTTTATCGGTCAAGATCTCGGTATCGACAAAACAGTACAAGGTTCGATTATCAGTGCTTTCTTTGTTGGTTATGCGTTATTTCAAATTCCGGGCGGGTATTTATCAGATAAATTTGGCCCGCGTAAAGTGATGGCTTTTGCCATTATTTGGTGGTCAATGTTTACTCTCTTTACTGGATTAATTTATGTATTACCTCTGATGTTATTGACTCGATTTTTATTTGGTGCTGGTGAAGGATGTTTCCCCGCATCATCTTGGAAAACAATTGCAACTTATTTTCCAGCTAAAGAACGGGGCAGAGCAACAGCAATTCAATCATCAGTTAATACTTTAGGGCCAGCAATTTCAGTTATTGTTGCTGTCGCTATAATTGAATGGTTGGGTTGGCGTGATGTGTTTATTATATTAAGTATTCCTGGGTTCGTACTAGGATTACTTATTTATAAGTTTATCCGCAACAATCCGACTGAAAATAGTTTGATTGATGCTAATGAATTGCAAGAGTTAGAAGTTAGCAATAGCCAAGATAACAATAATACAGCAGTAGATAACAGTTCATCTTCGTTAATAAACGTGTTGAAAATGCCAATACTATGGAAGTTATCGCTTATCTGGTTTTTGTTTGATATTACATTTTGGGGTTTCACAACTTGGTTACCAAGTTATTTACTCGAAGCAAGAGGTTTATCCCTTTCAAAAACTGGGGTGTTGGCGGCAATTCCTTTCCTATTTGGTGCATTAGGCACATTAGTCGGTGGATATTTTGCTGATAAATTTGAACACAAATTAAAATATGTTTATGGCTTAACTGCTTTTATATCTGGCATATTTCTCTTCTTTATGTTTCAGGTTGATAATCTGCAAGCGGCTATTATTTTCCAATGTCTATCAGCACTATTTATGTTTATTGCTTTTGCGATCTTCTGGGGAATGTTAATGCATATGATCCCTCCGGTGATTATGGGTAAAGCTTCAAGCATTGTTAATTTTGGTGGTCAAGTTGCTGGGGTATTATCTCCATTTATCATTGGGTTCTTAATCGATAATGCTAATGGTGGTTATAATCATGCTTTTATATTTATGGTAATAGCGCTAATTAGCTCGGCAATTTTGACTTTTTTCATCAAAAAAATGAATATTTAAAATATAGAAAAATGATGAACTGAAATAGAAAAATACTCAAAACTTAGTTTGAGTATTTTTTTGTGATGAATAATAGAGATGAAAGTTAGAAACTCGCTAAGCCACCACTCCAACAGTTAATAATATATTGGCGAATCGCCGATTTTCACCAGTTGCAATAACTAACAAGGTATCGTTTGATTTAGCTAATGAATAAAATTCATTACGTGCAACATGTGCTATTTCTACTGCTTCTGGGAGTTGTGCTTTGTATTCTGCTTCAATTTCATTGACAAAATCAGCTGGGCTTTCCATTAAAACGGCTTTTTCAACATTAATATATTTTAAGATTTTTTCGAGAATCAATGTACTTTTAATCTCTCCCACACAGAAATTAAGATAGACAATTGTGGCATTAGGTGAAGAGTTTGTCACAAAAGAATAATTACTATCGGCAATTAATATATTTGTTTTATGTCCACATTTTGCTAATTTTTCTAATAGCTGCGGATGAAGAATTTCAGTTTTTATCATACAATTTTCCTTGTTTCTTGACATAACTTTGTATTATGTCAAGTTAACTAATTACATTCTATAAACTCCACCATTAATATCGATTGTTGCGCCAGAAACAAAACCGTCGTATTCTGATGCTAAAAATTTAATAACCCTAGCGACATCTTCAGAACTACCAGCTCGACCTAATGGGATGGATCTTATGGTTTCATCTGCTGATTCTTTAGTGGTATGCTGATTGTGAAAACGAGTACCAAGAATAAGACCTGGAGCAACAGCATTTACTCGGATACCATGCTCACCAAGTTCTGCTGCTAATGACCGAGTCCAAGTTAAAACAGCACCTTTGGTCATTGAGTAAACTAATGAGCCAGCATGACCACCAGATCGACCAGCTAACGATGCTAAATTGATAATACTGGCGCCATCTTTAGCTTGTTTTAAATGTGTTAGTGCATTTTGGGTAACATTTAACATGGTAGTCATATTGACATCAATTACGGTTTGCCAAAATTGTTTATCGATTTCACCTAACCATTTTCTGGCAATAATTCCGCCTACATTATTGATAAGAATATCAATACCACCTAAAAATTCTGCTGCCGCATTAACACATTGTTGCGTTTCTTCTTCTTTGGTTAAATCTGCATAGCCATATTCAGCTCTTTGACCAAATTTATTGGCTAGCTCAACTAACTCTTTAGGGCCTTCTTCGCCACTAAAGTAGTGCAGATAAACATCACAACCGGCTTCAATCAGCTCTTTGGCTGTTGCTTTGCCGATACCTTGTTCTGCACCCGTAATAAATACTTTTTTACCAGATAACTTACCCATTTTTATCTCCTTTTAGATAATTTATGTGAAATAAAATTTGACTGTTACTGGTAACGGGATGAGTTTTAAATTATATAGCCAAATTTTTTATAAAATGTGACATAAATCACAGAATAAAATAATTGTATTTTTATCAAAATAGTAGCTTTGGTCGATCAAGCTAGGTTGCAACAAGTAATTAACTAAAACGTTACAGTTAAATTATTTCTCTTAAATATGATCTAAATCACACATTTAACATTTTCTTAAAAAATCTTATTTACTAATTTATCTAATTGAAATTATAGTTAACTATAACGTTACAGTAAAACGTTATAGCTGGTACGGGATGAAAAAGTTTTTTGCAATTAATCTAAGTTAAGGTTTTTAATATGAATAATTTAAAACAGCTATCAACAAAAATTATAACTGGCGCAGTATTGTGCTTGTCCTCTTTTGCATTGGTTCCGCAAATATCTTACGCGGCACCTCAAGTTAATGTCAGAGTTTATTCTTCCCTACCTGAAAACGATAATTCTGCTCATTATATATGGTATGCCAGCTTCAAAGAAAATTTAGCCAAACGAGTAAATGATAAAGTTAAATTTAGCTATTTTCCTAATGCCATGTTAGGTAAAGAAGCCGATGCTGCACAACAGGTAAAAATTGGTGCAATTGATATCATGATTTCAGGTACGTCTATTTGGTCTACGATTGTACCAGAGATAGGTATTCTTGATTCAGGTTATTTATTTAATGATATGGACCATGTCGGTCGTTCATTAGATGGTGATGCGGGTACTAAACTTGCTTCAATTATGCAAACAAAAGCCAATATTAAAGTATTAGGATTTGGTTATAGCTTGGGTGCAAGAAATATCTATACCAAAAAAACAGTCAATCAACCGGAAGATTTGAATAGCCTTAAAATTAGAGCACTTCCAGTACCTAACTTCCTTGAAACCATAAAAAGTATGGGTGCCGTGCCAATTCCTATGCCTGGTGGTGAAGTTTATTCTGGCTTACAGATGGGGGTAATTGATGGTGTTGAACACGATGCACCGACTGTTTTGACCAGTAAATATTATGAACAAACTAAAAACGCTATTTTAAGTCAACACATTTATAACCCAATCGTAGCGGTAATGAATAAAAATGCTTTTGAACGTCTTCCAGCTGAACTTAAAGAGGATTTTATTGCGGCAGCTAAAGAGGCAACCGATCATGAAAGAAGTTTATCGGCAAGTTCTGAACAAAAAGCTATTGATGAACTTAAATCACTAGGTGTCAATTTTGTTACTGTGGATAGAGCTTATTACAAAGAAAAAACAAAACATGTGCATGAAGATTTTGTTAAAAAATATCCACAAACAAAAGAAATTGTAGAATTTATTCAATCAATTGAATAATTTAGAGTGTTGTCAGGAGAAAGTTATGTCAGATATTACTGGTACAAACACATTACTTGTTCCAGTGATATCCCCATTAAGTCGATTTTTAACAAAAATAACTGCGATTTTAGGGGGATTATCACTCTTTATTAATGTTCTTGTGGTATTTTCATCGGTTATATTTCGCTATGCTTTCCATTCACCTTTAGAGTGGGCGGAAGAGGTAGCTAGAGCATTAATGATAGCGTTAGTCTTTTTCGGTGTTGCCACTTCTTCAGGCAGAGGTGGGCATATAGGGATAGATTTATTTTTAGGATTATTACCTAGCTCGCTAAGAGCCTATGTTGTGCATAGTACTCGCTGGATTTTAGTCTTTGTCTCAATTGGTCTGGTCATCTCAAGTTATGATTTGGTTTATATATCGTTAGAACAAACAACTGAAACCGGCATGCCGTTAGCATTATTTTATATACCGGTATTTATTGGCGCTATAGTCATGTTTGTTGCAACGTTAGAACATGTATTTCAACAAGAAAAGAAAATAGTATTGAGAAGTGGTATTGGCGTTTTAGGGTTAATTGTTATTGGTTTTACTACTTATTCATTATTTCCTGAATTAGAGTCATTACCAGCCTTTTTTATGTTTGCTTGTTTTTTCTTAGGAATTATAGCTGGGATTCCGATAGCCTTTACTTTGGGTCTATCTTCGATGGTATTTTTCTTAAGTAATCCAACTTTACCATTTGTATTTTTCGCCCAACAAGTTTCGGCAGGTGTAGACCATTTCGTATTATTAGCGATACCATTTTTCTTACTTGCTGGTTCGGCAATGGAAATCAATGGTATGTCTTCTCGTTTAGTCGAATTTATTGTTAGAGGAATGGGTAGATTCAAAGGCGGTTTGAATATGACTACCGTGTTATCCATGGCCTTTTTTTCCGGTATTTCTGGTTCGAAATTAGCTGATGTAGCCGCAGTCGGTGGCGTATTAATGCCTGCGGTAAAAAGAACAAAGCAGAGTCGCGAAGATGCAGCCGGCGTATTTGCCGCGTCAGCGGTAATGGCTGAATCAATCCCACCTTGTGTTAATCTGATCGTTATGGGCTTTGTTGCCAATATTTCAATTGGTGCTTTATTTATTGCCGGTATAGTGCCAGCCGTATGTTTGTTAATCATTCTATTAATTACGGCTAATATTTTTGGAAAGAAAATCAATGTATCGGATGCTTATCCTGTTCTTATGCCTAAAAAACAGTTAATCCTTGGTGCAGCTGTTGGGTTATTAATGATTCTTATGATTGGTCGTGGTGTGGTGGCCGGAATTGCAACATCAACAGAAATCTCGGCTTTTGCTGTGGTTTACGCTATAGTCGTTGGTCGCATTGCATTTAGAGAATTAACCTTAAAAGCAACCATCAAATTGTTTATTGATATGTCAGCCATGTCAGGGATGTTGTTATTTATTGTTGCCTCAGCAACAAGTTTATCTTACGCATTAACCATTGAGATGATCCCGCAAAAATGTGCTGATATCTTGGTATCTATCGGTACTAATCATGGCGCATGGTTATTTTTAATCTTATCGATTTTAATACTCATTGTATTTGGTTCAGTATTAGAAGGTGCACCAGCATTAATTATATTTGCTCCAATTCTGGTACCAATTGCAATTCAATTAGGATTCCATCCATTACATTATGGTATAGTAATGGTTTTTGCTATGGGTTTTGGATTGTTCTCGCCGCCTATTGGATTAGGGCTCTATGCTACCTGTACCATTTGTGGAGTAACAATGAAAGATGTTATGAAACCTATGCTTAAATATCAGATGGTAATATTTGTTGGAATAATCTTAGTCGCTTTATTCCCATTTATTACAACATGGTTACCTAACATAATGGGATATTAATATCATCAATTTGCTAGTTAAGTATTACTTAATTAGCAAATTAATTTTTAATCAACCAGTGTAATTGTAAACAACTTGATTAACATAATTACCATCTTTATTTATACTCATCTTTTAAAATAAGTTCAGTTGTTAGTAAACTTTTTGTATAGTGTATTTTATCTAAAAGCGTATAAAAATCTTTAAGGAATTTAGTATGGTTGACATTCGCGATGTTGCTAAACATGCCGGCGTCTCTGTAAGTACTGTCTCTAATGTATTAAATGGCCGAATAGACCAAATGCGAAAAGAAACATTAAAGCGCATAGAAGAGAGTATCAAAGTATTAAAATATCATCCGAATAAACTTGCGCAACAATTGAAAACTGGACATGTAAAGATGTTAGGGATATTAGTTCCTTCCATCATGAATCCAAATTTTGCAGCCTTAGTTAACAACATTGAATCAATAGCTAAAGAAAAATATGGTTATCAAGTCCTATTGGCCAACACCTCTCGTCAAGATAAACAAGAAAAATTGTTTCTCAATGATCTGCTGTCTTTTGGGGTTAAAGGTGTCATAGTGGTTTCATCGTCAATTGAAAAGAAACATTTTATTAACGCCATTAATAAAGGGATGGTGATGGTAAATTATGACGGATTAACTTCAGAAGAAGCTCATAACAACAAAAAAATTCTGATTGATAGTATTTCAATGGATAATTTCCAAGCAGGAAAGCTTGCAGCAGATTTTTTATTACAGCAAGGGTGCAAAAATATTGTCTTTGCAACGATAAAAGGAAATATTACCAGTCGGAATAACAAAATATTAGGTTTTTTAGATAGTTTAAAAAATGCTGGTTTAAGTACCAAAAATCGTATTATTGAAGGCACGGCGCAATTCGCTTATGGTGATAGTGAATTAGCGGAAATAGGTAAATTATTGGCAAATGAAATTATCAAAAACAACAAAACGTTGCCAGATGGAATAGTCGCTATTAACGATATGTTAGCGATAGGTATTATTTCTGAATTAACTCGCTTAGGCGTGAAAATCCCACAAGATATCTCCGTTATTGGTATCGATAATATGTTTTTAGATACCCTGTTTAGTCCGTCATTAACATCGATAGCTTCACCATTATCGGATATGGCAACATTAATGGTTGATCGCCTAATTGCAATGCTTAATGGCGATAAAATGGAACCAGGAGAGTTTCTATTCAAGCCTTATTTAGTTAAACGAGAATCGGTTCGTTATTAATATCAATTAATAAGAATATGAATAGTTAGTGGTATTAGTTCATATTCTTAATTTTAGACGGACTGAAGATTTAAAATGACCATCAACGGTAAAAATAGAACGCAATTGACCTAAAAAGTTGAGGGGCAGGGTATCTAGCCTCTCGAAATGCATCAATCTTTTAATCAAGAATAATAATCAAATTAAATAATAAGTTGCAATATTTTGCTTAAAAGTTATTATATTTCTAACATTTATTTATGGATGTATTGGCGGTAATGAAGTTGCTCGCTCAAGAGCGGATGACCATGGTGGTTGTCACCCACGAAATGGGGTTTGCCAGAGAGATATCGACTTGAGTTATTTTTATCGATCAGGGTATTATTCAAGAACAAGGCTCACCTGAGCAAATCTTCACTAGACCACAAAATGAAATAACTTAGCTGTTTTTAAGTAAAGTATTGTAAACCAGCCTCATTTACCATTTGATTGATTAAATAGTCTGCCATAAAAACCGCACTAACCAATGGCTAGTGCGGTTTTCAACTTGGAGTTACATACAAACAAGTTTTATGCTTTATATTTTTTCATGACAATTGACGCGTTAGTACCGCCGAAACCAAAGCTATTAGACATTACTGTGGTTAATTCACGTTCGGTTGGCTCGGTAATAATATTCATGCCTACTGCTTCATCTGCAAGTTCGTCGATATTGATACTTGGTGTAATAAAGCCATGTTCAAGCATAAGTAGTGAATAAATTAATTCTTGTGCTCCGGTAGCACTTAATGAGTGACCAGTCATGGATTTAGTTGAAGAGATAGCCGGGATGTTATCACCAAATACTTGTTTGATTGCCCATAATTCTTTGACATCACCAACTGGAGTTGAGGTACCATGAGTATTGATATAGTCAACTGGCCCATCAAGATCCTGAATAGCAAGTTGCATACAGCGCATTGCCCCTTCACCAGATGGTGCAACCATGTCATAACCGTCTGATGTTGCCCCATAACCAACAAGTTCACCATAGATATGTGCACCACGGGCAAGAGCATGCTCAAGTTCTTCAACTACTACCATTCCGGCACCACCTGCGATTACAAAACCATCACGGTTTTTATCATAGGCACGCGATGCTTTTTCTGGTGTATCGTTATATTTAGTTGATAATGCACCCATAGCATCAAATTCGCATGACATTTCCCAACATAGTTCTTCTCCACCACCAGCAAACACAACATCTTGTTTACCAAGTTGAATCAGTTCTGCTGCATGACCAATACAGTGTACAGATGTTGCACAAGCAGAAGTCATTGAGTAGCTAACACCTTTAATTTTAAATGGTGTCGCTAAACATGCAGAAATCGCCGATGACATAGATTTTGTTACTGCATAAGGGCCAACGCCTCTTAAACCTTTTTCTTTCATGCCGGCAACAACATTATATTGAGTTTTGGTTGAGCCACCATAACCAGCGATAAGACCTGTGCGCGGATTAGATACTTGTTCTGGGGTTAATTTTGCATCTTCGATTGCTTGTTGTAGTGCAAGATATCCATAAATAGAAGCATCGTTCATAAAACGTACAACTTTACGATCTATTAATCCAGTGGTGTCTAATTTAACATTACCACATACATGACTTCGCATTCCGCTATCTTTCATTTCTTGCGAGAAAGTAATACCGCTTCGGCCCACTCTCAACGACTCTAAAACTTCTTTGGTATTATTTCCGATGCTTGAAAGAATACCTAATCCGGTAATTACTACACGTTTCATCTAATGCTCTACTCCTAAGTTAACTGGCTTCATATGAAAAATTGGACTGATTATAGCGTACACTTGTAAGCTGAACAATACCCTTCGATTGATTTTATTTACTAAAGTAATAAATAAAATTATGTTAATAGGTCAACAAATTAATCAATATGAATATCTTTACATTTTATTAATAAAGTCTTGATAAAATAAGTTTTAATCGCAGGTTTGTTAAGCAAATATTTTTTATATTCGATCTGATTATTAACTTGCTAACAACAATAAAATAATTATAATACTGTAAATGTATACAGTAATTAATGGTAGTTATGATTCAAGAGAAAATGATATCAAAGCTTGAAATATTAGCCGAATCTGCAAAATATGACATTTCATGTGCTTCGAGTGGTACTTCACGCAGTAATAAAAATAAAGGTATTGGTAGTGCTTCTCGCTGTGGTATTTGCCATTCATTTACTGCTGATGGCCGATGCGTTTCACTGTTGAAAATCATGTTGACTAATTATTGCATGTTTGACTGTGCTTATTGTATCAATCGCCAGAGTAATGATATTCCTCGTGCAGGATTTACACCAAAAGAGTTAGCGGAACTGACGATTGAATTTTATCGAAGAAATTATATTGAAGGACTATTTTTAAGTTCAGGTATTGTACGTAGTGCGGATCATACTATGGAAAAAATGATTCGCGTGGTCAAAATATTACGGCAAGAATATAACTTTAATGGTTATATTCATATGAAGGCGATTCCAGGTGTAAGTAATGAATTAATTCGTGAAGCGGGTTTACTCGTTGATCGAATGAGTGTTAATTTAGAGATCCCCACCGAGCGTAATTTAAAATTATTGGCACCAGATAAAGATCATCAAACCATTTATCAACCAATGCGACATATTCAGCAAAATTTGCTAGAAAATATTGAAGATCGTAAAAAAATCAAATCAACACCAAAATTTGTTCCAGCCGGGCAAAGTACTCAGGTGATTATTGGTGCAACAGATGAAACTGACAACCAAATCTTACAGCTCACAGCCAAACTATATAAGCGACCAAGTATGAAGCGAGTTTACTATTCGGGATTTATTCCTGTGAATAGTTATGATAAGCGATTACCTGTTTCGCAAGAAGTACCAAGAGTGCGAGAAAATCGTTTATATCAGGCAGATTGGTTACTTCGTTTTTATGATTTCAGTGTCGATGAAATTGTAAATGATGAACATCCAGATCTTGATTTGACTGTCGATCCCAAATTATCTTGGGCGATTCGTAATCCGCAATTTTTTCCGGTTGATATCAATCGGGATAGTTATCAAAAAATTTTACGAGTGCCAGGTATTGGAGTTAAATCAGCAAAATTAATTGTTATGGCAAGACGACATCGAAAACTAAATAAAGAAGCGCTCAAACGTATTGGTGTGGTGCTAAAACGTGCGCAGTTTTTTATTATTTGTCATGAAATGAATACATTTAAAGTACTTGATTCATCCGCCGAATATATCCGTCTTAGTTTACAAGATTCGCCTTGTCTTGAAGTAAAACAACAAGTCCTTCCTCAGCAACTAGTTATGGGATGGTAATTTATGCTGGCTTTTTATTATGATAAATCCTTCGAAGGACTAATGTGTGCGGTGTTTGACGCATTTAAACTAAAAAAAATGCCTGAATGTTTATTAGCTGAGGGTGAGGATGTGCCCCTTTTGATTACTGATTTCCATCAAGTTGAGTATCGAAACAGTAAATATGAGCGTGTTTATACTGCACTGCAAAAAAAATTATCACAGATTGCGCTAAACCAACTCTTGTTTACTTGGTTATCAGAATTACCTGAAAGTGATTTAATTATCTTTCGTTATATTTGTAAAGTATTTAAGTCAACCAATTCGATTGAAACTGATTTTGCTGATGCGGATGTGTTGGCTGTTTATGATATAGCTAAAAAGGTAAATAAAGAAAAACATCATATTCAGCAATTTGTTCGCTTCAATAGTATCCAAAATCCAGCAAACAGTCGTGATAATAATGATAAAATTTATTTTGCGGTTATAGAGCCTATATATAACGCTTTACCGTTAACTACTCGATTTTTTAAAGATCGTTATGCTGATCAAAAATGGGCAATTTATGATGAAAAACGCCAATATGGTTATTTTTATGATTTAGATAAGATTGAGCAAATCTGGTTAAACGATAACGATACTCTGATCGTTAATAAGCAAATTAACCAAGATTATCTAACTGATGATGAAAAATTGTTTCAAACCATGTGGAATCGTTATTGTCAGGCTTTAACAATAAAAGAACGAATCAATCCAAGATTACAAAGGCAAAATATGCCTAGACGGTTCTGGCACCATTTACCAGAAATGCAAGGAAAATAAAAAACGCCGAATAAATCGGCGTTAATTAATAATAAATCTTGCTATTTATTGGGCATCAATTTCATCAAGAATGCCATTAATGCTTTGTTGACGTTGTTGTTCTTTTTGTTCGTCAACTTTACCACCAGAAGCATTAAAATCATTGCGCTGGAAGTAAGCATTACGCATAAAGTTGTATGGGTCATCACTATTTTTAATTAAATCTTCATACTCAATAGCTACAGCTCGAGCTTCAATGCCATCAAATACACCGCGAACGAGTGCCCATTGCCAATCGATCCAAACAAGTGGTGGATATAAAGTATCAACAAGATCACCACCTTCTTGACGAAGTGTTGCTGAACCATAGAAAGGTAACACAACATAAGGACCATAAGGAACATCATAATGACCTAATGTATCACCAAAACCACGTTTAGGACCTTTTTGTAATTGAGGATCGGCTATACTCGCAACATCAAATAAACCGGCAACACCAAAAACAGTATTAATAAAAAATCTCGCTAAATGTTTTGCTGATTCACGCCCCTCACCTTGTAAAGCACTATTTACCATTGATGCCGGCTCAGAAAGGTTTGATGAAAAATTAACCACTCCTTTTCGTACTGGTGTTGGAACATAATCTTTCCAAACCACAGCAGCAGGACGTAAAATATAAGGATCAAGCGCATAGTAGTTAACATTAAACATGGCTTTATTAAAGCCCGACAACGGGTCACTGTAACTATTGGTTTCAGGCTGATAGGTTGCACAACTTGTTAGTGCCAAAACCGAAAACATCATACCTATTATTCTTTTTTTCATAATGTTACCGAATATAAATGATAAAGTATCGAATATAGGAATTGTATCATGTTTGCTTGAAATAGAAAATTTTTCATTATTTGATTGATATTGCCTTGATAAATTTATTAGAATAAACGCCTTTGATGACCTCATAGTTAAATGGATATAACAAGCCCCTCCTAAGGGCTAGTTGTAGGTTCGATTCCTACTGGGGTCAAAGTTATATTAACTTACTTATCTCTTTTCTTCCTTAATAAACCACCTAATTGTATAATTTATAGAATTATTTCATTTCGATTTAAGTGATAAGATAGCAAATAATATAGTAATATAACTCATATAAATAATCATACATTGTTTGGAGTATGGAACAATTAACTAGATGGATTTAGGGACTTTAATGGCTAAATATTATTGTTTATTAAAAGGAAGAGTTAATTATTTAACGGTATTCGAAAAAACTAAAACTAAAACTAAAGTTGAACAGCATTCAGGCAATCTTACAAAAGCATTTATTGAAGAATACGGTGGGTTCATTATGGCCATTCTTTTATTATTTTATACAATTATAAGGGACATGGTTGTTATTTTTATACCATCTAAAACTCTACAAAGAAAACTAATTAAAGGTACATACTTTTGTTGTTATGTTGGTAATATTAAAGTTGAAGGAAAATTAGAAGATATTATTTTTAAGAATGGCGACTATGTTGAAATGGTTGTCGAACAGACCGAAAAAAATAAGTATTTTGTTTATGCTGTGCGAATGCCCAAATATCATGCTTTGTTTTTTCCTAAAGGAAATTGTTCATCAACCTTAGAATTATTTAAGGGTTGTCTATTGATTTGTTGCCTACTGATATTTCCTTATATTATTTTTATGATAATAGCTATTTTTGATGATAGTAGTGATTTTATTTTTATTACTCTGTTATTTTTGGTTATTTATATCTGTTTTGTTATTACTTGTTTTATTTTATTGGGTATGCGCTCTTCATTTATAAACAATCGTATCTATGCAACCTTAGGTTATCGAAATTCATGGCGTCATATGCATGCTGATGAGGACTATGCTTTTAGAGAAATGAATCGTAAAAGAGATCCATTGTTGTTTGATGATCCACAAAGTCCTGAATTTGAAAAAAGAATAAAACCAAATAAGTTTTATACCTATTATGGACGGACGCCCCAATTACCCCAAGAAGTAGAAATTATTGACGAAAGCTAAATTGGAATAGGGTTTGGAATTAGTATAATTTAATTAATAAAAAAGTGAGGAAAGGGGTTTTTTGTGCACCTTTTTTTATCATTAAACTGTTTTTTTTGAATGTTGCAATATTGTTATTATCATTTAAGAAAATTTAGCTAATGTTTTTCCTATGATTTAATATATGGCAGACATTTAATTTGTCTATATTTGCACAACTATTATGCTTTGTCTTATGCAATTTATTGCGTAATTAATAATTTAATAACTGGTAGTAAAAATAGCATTGTTAAATCAACTAGTAGGTAATTTTGATTTTTTCTTATCAGTAAATGTTATTAATTTAGAAGCTGTAGGGTTTAGTTCATTTTGTTTATCAATTCAATTTTTATCTATATTGGATACGTTATCGCCAAACTAAATGCATACAAACTAGAAAACAAAAAGCATTGTGGTATTTATACCTATTTCATTTAGCTATTACATTATATTCAGAAACATTAAGCTAATTTACATCAGTTGACTAATTGAGTAAAAAATAAAACAAAATCTTGTGGGAATTTAATGTTTAACGTTTTATTTTTTGCCAAAAATTATTTTGTGTCGTTTTAAATACAAGTTTTTGTACAATTGGATTTATTTATCATAAATAAAAAATATTTTTATGTGAACTTGTGACATTAAATATTGGCAAGCGGATCGAAAATTTATATATTTTGGTATTAAAAATACAAACTTATTAGTAGAGGTTTTACCCCAGCGGTTTTTTAAAAGGTGATTTAAATTTCTTGTAAGTCTTGTAGGATAATGCTTTGAATTGGTACGCCCGGGTGGACTCGAACCACTGACCCCCACCATGTCAAGGTGATGCTCTAACCAACTGAGCTACGGGCGTATATTTGAAACATGCAAATATTAGCTGGCAAACTGTTTTGTTTCAAGTAAAAAAATCAAAAATAGTTGTTTTTTTAATCTTTTGTGTTTGTTTGTTGGAAAAACAGTCAATATTGTTAATCATATAATATACAGAATCTTGTTTTTTGCCATTTTTACTCAACGATGTTAATTTTTGAAGAAATTCTATTTATTATGATTTGTAAATAAATGTAAATTCACGGTGGTTTGTTCAAAACAAATTCGATATACTCCATAAAAAATATATTAAGGTATTACTGGTTCAGGTTAGTATGTCATTTAAAGATCAGATTGAGGACGTGTTACATAATGTTTTTGGTTACAAATCGTTTAGAAATCAGCAAAGAGATATAATTGAATCAGTTATTGCCGGACGAGATACTTTAACCATTATTCCAACAGGTGGTGGCAAGTCACTTTGTTATCAGATTCCGGCAGTAGTATTGCCTGGTACTGCGTTGGTTATTTCGCCACTTATTTCGTTAATGAAGGATCAAGTCGATCAATTATTAGTTAATGGGATTCCAGCCGCTTTTTTAAATGCAACTCAAGCACCAGAAGAGCAACAAAATATTATTGAAAAATATTTAAATCATTCAATTAAATTACTATATATTTCTCCTGAACGACTGGCTGTGTCGTCCTTTTCTTCATTAATTACTGCTCATCCACCTTCATTAATAGCTATTGATGAGGCGCATTGTATTTCACAATGGGGGCATGACTTTAGACCTGACTATCGTCAATTAAACCATTTATCATTGCGTTTTCCCGAAGTCCCAATTATCGCGTTGACAGCAACCGCCGATAAATTGACTCAAGCAGATGTGATTAATCAGCTTAATTTGATCGATCCGTTAGTGGTGGTGCGTAGTTTTGATAGGCCAAATATACGTTATACGGTAGTTGAAAAATTTAATCTTACTGAGCAAGTTGTCTCTTTTATTGAAACCCAAAAAGGGAATAGTGGTATTGTCTACTGTTCTAGTCGTTCCAAAGTTGAAGATATGACAACCAGGCTTACTGCGAGAGGATTCTCTGTTGTTGCTTATCATGCTGGTTTATCCACCGCTGAGCGTCAACAAGCACAAGAAAGTTTTTTGAAAGATAATGTGCAAATTATTGTTGCTACTGTCGCTTTTGGGATGGGAATTAATAAACCTAATGTTCGTTTTGTGGTGCATGCTGATTGCCCTAAAACGATTGAGTCATATTATCAAGAAACTGGTCGAGCAGGGAGGGATGGCGTTCCGGCAGAGGCTCTTTTATTATTTAATAGTAAAGATCTAAACTGGTATCATCGACAAATCGCAGATAAACCAGAGAATAAACATAAACAAGTTGAGTTACATAAGATTCAATCCATGGAGTCATTCGCCCAAAGTATGACCTGTCGGCGTACCGTATTACTTAACTATTTTGGTGAGAATAGAACCGAACCTTGCAACAACTGTGATATCTGTCTTTATCCTCCCGAGCATTATGATGGATTAATTGATGCACAAAAAATACTTTCTTGTATATACCGAGTTGAGCAACGTTATGGTGCTCAATATATTGTCGATGTATTACGTGGATCTTCTCGCTCACAAATTAAAGAAAATGGTCATGACAAATTATCGGTTTACGGAATAGGAAAGGCACATTCTTCTGATTATTGGCTTAGTGTAATTAGACAATTAATCTATTTGGGATATGTGAGTCAAAATATTTCCACCTATACTACGTTACAATTAACCGAACAAGCACGTGCGATTCTTAAGGGGCAAGTCGTTTTATCTTTAGCAAAACCACGTTTAGAAATTGTAAAGAAAAGTCGCTTAAATCGTTATGCTCGAGCGATTAATTTAACCACGATATTATCTTTTGAAGAACGAATATTATTCAATAATCTTAAACGATTACGCAAAGAAATTGCTGATATGGATGATATTGCCCCTTATGTTGTATTCAGTGACGCAACATTGCTTGAGATGGTGCAAATCAAACCTGAAAGTAAGAAACAGCTAATTAATGTTACTGGTGTTGGTAAAATCAAATTAGAAAAATATGGTAATCTTTTCTTAGATGAGATTAATGATTTTATGATAAAAAACATATAACAATGTTTAACACTTTATCTATAATAGCCATTTTTATATCATTTTAATTAATTTTTATAATTTAATTTATTAAAAATAGGTCTATATGTCCATCATAAATGTATGCTTGTGGACATGATACTCATACGGCTATGCTGCTAACAGTTGCTAAAACGTTATATTCTATCCGTGAACAGTTAAAAGGTAATGTGCGGTTAGTATTTCAACCGGCTGAAGAAATTGCACAAGGGAGGGGCATCGAACAAAGCGTACTTAAAGGTGTTGATAGCGCTTTTGGTATGCATATATGGTCACAAATGCCAGTAGGTAAAGTATCTTGTGTTGTTGGTTCAAGCTTTGCTTCAGCAGATCTATTAACAGTTAAATTTAAAGGGCGTGGAGATCATAGTTCAATGCTTCATGAAACAGTGGATGCGGTTATGGTTGCATCAGCATTTGTTATGAATGTTCAATCAATTGTTTCTCGTGAAATATCGCCTCTCGATCCTGCGGTTGTTACTATAGGTCGAATGGATGTGGGTACGCGCTTTAACGTAATTTCTGAAAAGCAGTTTTAGAAGGATCTGTGAGATGCTTTAATGTTGTATTGCGTGATAAAATTGAAGCAGCAATTAGACGTTATGCTAACCAAGTTGCAGCCATGTATAGAGCGACAGCTGAAGTTGAATATATCTGTGGTACTTTACCGGTTATTAACGATAAAGAAAGCGCATTATTAGCACAAAAAGTCATTGTTGAATCATTTGGTGAAGATGCATTGTATTTTGAAGCACCAACCACCGGCGGTGAAAATTTTAGTTATTATACTGAAAACATTCCAGGTGCATTTGCTTTAGTCGGATCTGATAATTCTGAAAAAGATACTCAATGACCACATCACCATGGCTGTTTTAATGTCGACGAAGATGGCATGGCATTAGGTGCAGAATTTTATGCCCAATATGCATGGGCTTTTTTAAACCAAGGTTAGCCATTCATAATTAATCAATAATTGATTATTTTCTTTACTTATCAACCTTCGATTTACTGTTTGAAGGTTGATAAATCATTTTTTCAATAATTAATTCCTCAAAACAGCCTAATAATTTCAAAATTTTTACAAAGGTGATTTTACTGCTTAAAAATCTCACCTAATATCGAATCGGTTATCGGCATCTTAAAGACTAAATTGACACATTATGGTATGATTAGCAAAATTTATTATTAATAAGTAATGGTGATTATGAGTTATCAAGTCTTAGCACGTAAGTGGCGACCAAAATCATTTTCTGAAGTAGTAGGGCAACAGCATGTTTTAAAAATTTTATCTAATGCTCTTTCTCTTGGTCGAGTACATCATGCTTATCTGTTCTCTGGTACTCGAGGTGTAGGTAAAACTTCGATTGCTCGATTATTAGCCAAAGGTTTAAATTGTGAAAGTGGTATAACGGCAACCCCTTGTGGTGTTTGTGATAATTGTAGTGAGATTGAACAGGGTCGATTTGTTGACTTACTCGAAATTGATGCCGCATCACGTACTAAAGTCGAAGATACTCGGGAAATTTTAGATAATATTCAATATTTGCCAAGCAAAGGCCGTTTTAAAGTTTACTTAATCGATGAAGTACATATGCTCTCTCGTAGTAGCTTCAATGCTTTATTAAAAACATTGGAAGAGCCACCAGAACACGTTAAGTTTTTATTAGCAACAACTGATCCGCAAAAATTACCTATCACTATTTTATCTCGCTGTTTGCATCTGCATTTAAATGTGCTTGATACATCATTAATTTCTGAGCAACTAAAACATATTTTGCAATTAGAACAAATTGAAAGTGAACCGCGAGCAATACAGCTGTTAGCTAAAGCAGCAAATGGTAGTATGCGGGATGCATTAAGTTTAACCGATCAAGCAATAGCGCTTGGTAATGGTAAAATCGATGCTGCGTCAACAGCCTCAATGCTTGGCACTTTAGATAAAGCGATTCCTTTTTCCTTAATTAATGCCCTTTATCAGAATGATGGTAATACTTTGATGCAACAAATTGACGCGGCTGCTGTGCAAGGTGCGGATTGGGATAATTTATTAGCCGAATCTATTGCATTGTTACATCAAATTGCCTTATTACAAGTTGTACCAACCGCATTGGGTGATTATGCAGATAATGAAGAACAGTTACGCTTCTTAGCTCAATATATGGCGCCTAATGATGTGCAACTATTTTATCAAATTTTATTAATGGGTCGGAAAGAACTTGCTTTTGCACCAGATAAAAAAATGGGTGTTGAAATGAGTTTTTTACGCGCTTTAGCATTTATGCCTAAAAATGTCGATGCGATTATGCCACCAGCTGCAACAGCGACTACACCGACAACACCGACAAAAAAAGCTGAATCGCCTATTAGAACACAACCAGCTCAAGTTGTGACAACTTCATCACAAAACGTAAATGAGGCAGAGCCTGTACAGCAAACTGTTAAGTCAGCTATTGAGAATCAGCAATTAAATGACAGTACAATAGTAAGACCAGCTACTAGTGATGAAAATACTGTTTCGCAACCAGAAATATCACTTCCTGATGATGCATCATTAATCACTAAAAACATTTTAGAGATGCGAATGCAGTTAATGAAAGAGGAACAAAAGCCAAAAAAGCCTGAATTGGTTGATTATCATCAACCATCTAATTCTTTAATTAACAGTAAACGGGATGACGTTCAGCAGCTTGCCAATCTAGGTAATGATAGTGACAAAAATGATGAAGAAGTGGAACAAGAAGAGATAACTGCTGAAAATTATCAATGGCAAGCTTGTGGCATAGTTGAAACAAAAAATGAACCAGCACTTGATGCAAAAACATTATGCGATTCTTTCAAAGTTGATAAAACACCAGAAATGGTTAAAAAATTAATTGTCGAAATGGCTGAAAAAGACGCTTGGTGTGCTGAAATTGAACAATTAGAACTTGCGCCATTAATTAAACAAATTGCGATTAATTCCTACCCTGAATTAATTGATGATAATCATATTATTTTGCATACGCGTTCGGCTGTGGAGCATCTAGCTAAATCGTCAGCAAATTGTATTAAGTTGCGAACTGCGCTGTCAAATTATCGTCAAAAAACACTCAATCTAGAGGTGGTGATTGATGATAATAAAGCTAATAAGACGCCGTTAGAAATGCGTGAGGATTTATATCAACAAAAGCTTGAACAAGCTAAATTGACGATTCATCAAGATCCTAAAGTTGAGACGATTTGTCAATATTTTGATGCCAAGATTGATGAATCGAGTATTCGTCCTGTATAATTACAGAATAAATGTTTTTTAATGAGGAATAATTATGTTTCCAGGTGGAAAAGGCGGTTTGGGTAATTTGATGAAACAAGCCCAACAAATGCAAGCAAAAATGCAGCAAGCTCAGGAAGAAATTGCTAAATTAGAAGTTACCGGTGAGTCAGGTGCTGGTATCGTTAAAGTAACTGTAAATGGTGCGCATAGTTGTAAACGTGTGGAAATTGATCCATCTTTATTAACTGAAGATGATAAAGAAATGTTAGAAGATTTGATTGCGGCTGCTTACAATGATGCAACTCGTCGTTTAGAAGAAGCGCAAAAAGAAAGAATGGCTCAAGTAACTGGCGGCATGCAATTACCTCCAGGCTTTAAAATGCCATTTTAAGTTGAAAAATTAATCAGATATCGTCTTATACGTTTTGCCGACTTAGTCGGCAAAATTTCTTTTTATCTCCTGTCTATTTATACAGTTTTTCTTTATTAATTTTTTCCTATCAGGTAAACTAACTGACAATTACATTCAATTCACTTTCAATGTTGATTATATTAATTTGATTAATCAAGAACCTTAAAGGTTGTTTAATTTAGGTTTATTTTAAGCAAACTTATTTAATCAACATTAAATTTATTAAGGATATATTGTGATAGGTCGTTTACGTGGAATCATTATTGAGAAACAACCACCTAAAGTATTAATTGAAGTTGGTGGTGTTGGCTATGAAGTTTTTATGCCAATGACCTGTTTTTATGAGTTACCCGACAATGGCAAAGAGGTAATTGTGTTAACTCATTTTGCTGTTCGAGAAGATGCTCAAGTACTTTATGGTTTTAATCATGAACAAGAACGAGAGTTATTTCGTGAATTAATTAAAGTTAATGGCGTTGGCCCAAAATTAGCGCTGGCGATTTTATCTGGAATGTCAGCAGCACAATTTATTAATGCTGTTGAACAAGGTGAAATTAAAACATTGGTCAAATTACCGGGTGTAGGGACTAAAACCGCTGAACGATTAATTGTTGAAATGAAAGATCGTGTTAAACGCTTTGGTGAAGAACTATCAAATGTTAACCCAGCTATTGATATTGGTGATATTAAAAAATCATCCAATCAAATTGAAAGTGAAGCAGTTTCAGGACTTATTGCTTTGGGTTATAAACCACAAGAAGCCAGCCGTATTATTAGTAAAGTCATTAGACCAGAAATGGATTGTGAAATGCTAATACGTGAAGCATTAAAGTCAGTATTGTAAAGTAGGTATTGATAATGATTGAAGCGGATCGTTTAATTGCTCCACAGGCACAAAAAGAAGAAGAGTCTTTAGATCGAGCCATTCGTCCTAAGTATTTGGATGAATATATTGGACAACTTCAAGTTCGTGAGCAGATGAAAATTTTTATTCAAGCTGCTAAACAGCGTAGTGACGCACTCGATCATGTTTTAATATTTGGCCCTCCAGGTCTAGGTAAAACGACATTGGCAAACATTGTTGCTAATGAAATGAATGTTAATTTACGTACCACATCAGGCCCGGTGTTAGAAAAAGCGGGTGATTTAGCTGCTATGCTAACCAATTTAGAACCTAATGATGTGTTATTTATTGATGAAATCCATCGATTATCGCCAGTTGTTGAAGAAATCTTATATCCAGCAATGGAAGATTATCAACTTGATATTATGATTGGTGAAGGGCCTGCAGCACGTTCAATTAAAATTGATCTACCACCTTTTACCCTTATTGGCGCAACAACTCGAGCCGGTTCATTAACCTCGCCATTACGTGATCGTTTTGGTATTGTGCAACGGCTTGAGTTTTATCGTGTAGAAGATTTGGAATATATTGTTAGCCGTAGTGCAAAATTTTTAGGTATGGATCTTTCTAAAGAAGGTGCTTACTTAATTGCTAAACGTTCGCGAGGTACACCACGGATTGCTAACCGTTTATTACGGCGAGTTAGGGATTATGCAGATGTCAAATCTAAAGGCGTTATTGATGAACGAATTGCCACTCAAGCATTAGATATGTTAGATGTAGATAATGAAGGCTTTGATTATATGGATCGTAAGTTACTTCTGGCTATTATCGAAAAATTTATGGGTGGGCCGGTAGGATTAGATAATATTGCAGCTGCAATAGGTGAAGAACGTGAAACCATTGAAGATGTGTTAGAACCATTTTTGATTCAACAAGGTTATATCCAAAGAACACCGAGAGGGCGAATTGCTACGCCTCATGCTTATCGACATTTTGGTATTATTCAAGACGTTTAAATTTGATCGAATAAGATAATAGCTTAACTCTTTATTATTTAATAGAACACCGCTTAACAGCGGTGTTTTGTTTCTATTGAATAATCTAACTGAATTAACCGAGTTCTTTCTCGGTGAAAATCCCACTAAATAGATCAGTACTAAGATAACGTTCGCCTGATGATGGTAGTATCACCACAATATTTTTATCAGCATTTTCAGGCAAACGAGCTAAGCGGTCGGCGGCAAATACGGCGGCACCAGAAGAAATTCCTGCTAAAATACCTTCTTTTTCCATTAATAGCCGCGCAGTATCGATAGCATCTTCATTGCTTACTTTTTCGACCAAATCAATCAAACTTAAATCTAAATTATCAGGAATGAATCCTGCACCAATACCTTGTATTTTATGTGGTCCTGGTTTGATTGGCTCACCAGCAAGTGCTTGGCTAATAACAGGTGAAGTACTTGGTTCAACTGCTACTGCAGTGATGTTTTTACCTTGAGTTTTTTTAATGTATTTAGTTACACCAGTAAAAGTCCCACCAGTACCGACCCCAGCAACAAAAATATCGACTTGTCCGTCAGTATCAAGCCAGATTTCTGGCCCGGTAGTTTTTTCATGAATTTCTGGATTAGCGGCATTACTGAATTGTTGTAGCATAATATTGTGTTTAGGATTACTGGCAACGATCTCTTCTGCTTTTTCGATTGCGCCTTTCATTCCTTTAGCTGCATCGGTTAGCACAAGATTAGCACCTAAAGCTTTTAAAAGTTTACGGCGTTCAATGCTCATGCTTTCAGGCATGGTTAAAGTTAATTTATATCCACGAGCAGCTGCAACCGCAGCAAGTGCGATACCGGTATTACCACTAGTTGGCTCGATAAGTTCAACATCAGGGTTTAATAAACCACGTTTCTCAGCATCCCAAATCATATTTGATGCAATGCGACACTTAATACTGAAACTAGGGTTACGAGATTCTACTTTGGCTAATATATTTCCTTGTCCGAAATGTTTTAAGCGAACTAAAGGTGTATGGCCAATGGTCTGTGAATTATCATCAAATATTTTACTCATGTTTGAATCCTTTTTTATTGCCTAATGATAAATAGTATCACTTTGTTAATATTAATATCATTATAAATATAACTATAAAAGATAAAACTAATTAATAATTATAACAATATTCGTTTTTGATATAAGAGAAGGTTTAATTATCATTGATAACTAAAAATGTGATCATAAAATAGTACTTAATTTAAGTTAATTTAATTAGATATCATCATAGTATAAAAATTCATAATTATCTGATAGATTGGTAACTTTTAATAACGCAAAACTATAAAACAAGGACTATTAAGTTGCTAGTAAATTAGTTCTTAATTATGAATGATATTAAAGGAAATCGAATGTTTGAATCAAAATATGCTGTGCCAAGAAATATTGATAAGCTTATTTCTAAATTAAAAATTACAACAGATTCTCATAATTCTTATATTAAATTTTTAAAGAAATATAATGTCATTGCTTTTGATGAGGATCTGTTTGATTATTCCATTGACTGTCAAGGTGAATCACTTCCGCTTGAAGTAATGTTCGGATTCTCTAAGAAACTAGATCGGGAAGATGTAATTGCTAATAACTGGATGTATTTAAATAGAATCCCTAAACGGTCCATTGCTATAGCATCTCTAAATTTCGGAGATTTACTTTGTTTGTATCCAAATGGCAAAGTTTATCATTGGGATCATGAAGTTAATGATCTATATTTTGATATGACAGTCAGAAATGGTTATTTAGAGCAGAATCTAGATTTAAAACTTGTCGCTAATTCCTTTGATGAATTTTTAACAAAAATTATTAAAACCGAAATCGAAGGTTTTGATCCTAATGTTCCTTATTCTGATGATTATATAGATTTTTTGATGAACGATTCTAAATACTTTTTTATGTCTTCGAAAAAAATAATTCAAGTGCGTTTAAAAAAATTAGAACTTTCTGAAAAAGGATGTGAGTTGATAGCGAAATTTAAAAGAGAAGGGCTTGTAAGGTAAAAAAGGGATAATTTCATTAAAAAGGAGCATCCAAATGATAGATTTTAATGCAAATATAATAAGCTACAAATCTTTGCGTAATATTGAGATTGGACGTAGTGTACAAAGATATAATGCTAAAATAGGTTACTCATAATGAATGAAGAATGGAAACCCATATTTCAAATAGAGTTAATGGATATTATTAACAGTCTACACATTAAAAAATTGCATGTTGGATCATCTGATTCTCTTATTTATGAAACGATGGGAGAATCAGAATTACCTGTAGCAAGACTGAACAGCAAATCAAAAATATTTAGTCATCTATATGGCAATGTCAATATTTTATCTGTAAATAACACTGTAATAAGTATAGATATTGACATGCATGGTTTTAGAAAAAATATGGTAATTCTTGGTAGAATAAATAGCTGGAAACTTAATAATTGGCTAGCGCTAGCTAAAATAAAAAATTGGAATGTAAATAAAATTTGTGATGTAGTTCGACTTGAAGGAAAAGGAATAGTTGTTTGTTTATCACCGGATGGAAAAGTAGAGATGATTTCTCTTTCTTGAATAACTTTTAATTGTTTCCAATAATATTGCTGGCGGATTAATTGAACAAACCTATCTGGACGGATGTAAATAACGACTAAGCTATGACCGATCCACTGGGCAAACGTATCGCCACTCCCCTGCCGGATGGGTGTGTCATCGACAAACTGCACCGCAAAATATTACCCACCAAGGGATGCTGAATGCCGCATGAACCAAGTACGCATTGAACAGCTCAACAAAACCAAACAATACCTCTAAATTTACCTCTATGACGTACTTGATAGATCCATCGAAAAATAGACGTTAGACCACGAAAACAAACCTATTGTAAATATCCCCAAAAAATTAAAGATATACGTGCTGGAAATAAATCAGCAATTAAAGTGTTTAGGTAAAAGAAAAATTTCAATTTGAGAACTTTTCAAAAAGGTAAAAATACCGTGTATCATAAAGATTATCAGTTTAAACAAGATGGTATTTTATATAAACAAGAAAGCTTACCAAACGGACATCCACAGCAAACAATTACTAATACTAAATGGTGAGAAAATTGCAATTTATATAGGGAGATAGAAATGTTAAATATTATTAATCTTATTGATAACGAGATTAATTCGTTAAAAGGTAGTAACTATGAATTAAAAATAAAATTAAATTTATTAAAAAAATTTGCTTCATTTTTATCTCAAAATACGATGCAAGGTAAAATAGACAAAATTATACCAATTATTGAAATGAATACTGGATATTCAGAATATAGAATAATGAACGATTGTGAATCTGATAACAAAGAATTATGGATAGAATATATATACGAAAATAATAAAATTAGATTATATCCAGGAGATTTATTAGTAAAAATGAAATAATAC
>NZ_NAST01000021.1 GCF_002142215.1 Gilliamella sp. N-G2 | reverse complement strand
GAACTAATTTTAGTAATAATTATTTTATTTTTAGGAATTTAAAATAGATTTTTTGGGAAAAAATGGATTTTTTTAAACTTAAAAAAATTGCTACTCAAATTATTTAAGTAATTATCTTTATACGCATGGTTTTAAATGCTTTTTAATTTCCTAAATTTAGTACAATTGAAATAATTCATACAACTGATGTATTTATAACCTATTTAACCTTGACGATAAGGTAAGCCAATGCTAATATTTCCCACCTATTCAGATAGACCTCTATGGCGCGTTGGCAGAGTGGCCATGCTGCGGATTGCAAATCCGTCTACCTCGGTTCGACTCCGGGACGCGCCTCCATTAAAATCGATAAGTTACCTACAGTATTTCCTCGAATAAAGTACTAAATCAATCGAGAGAATTATTTTTTATATGATATAGTTAATGATAATTATAGCGAATTGAGTATTATTATGACGGTAGAAAAACTTAGATATTGGCTATCATTTATTATTGCATCAGTAGCAGTTTTCTTTTTTATGAATCAATTTGACCTATTTGATAAAAAAATATTGAAAAGCTGTTAGTTATCATGTCAAACGAAATAAATAAAAATACCTCATATCAGTTAGATCAGTTCACGTTTTTAGATTCAACTATCGCATGTAAAAATACAATAGTTTTCAAAATGACAATTTTTAATGTTAATATTGAAGATTCAGAAATGGGTTTTGTTGAAAATAAACTTTTTTTAACTGCAAGAAACTCTATTTGTACTGAAGAATCTACAAAAGAAATAATATCTAAGGGAGCGATTTTTAAAAACATGTATTATGAAGAAAATGGTAAACATTTATTTTCTTTTACTATAGATAGTAAAGATTGTTTAGAGATGTTAAAGGATGATTCAAAATAACCATTCTTTAGTAACCCTAAAACTGAATATCATCATTAAAATCCATTTGTAGTTAAGGCATTTTTTGTAATTATAAAAATGTTTTCAATTTTTAATGTTATTTATTAAATCATTAGTCAATTAAACAATCAAAAAATACTCATCATTTACTGTAAACTCATTGATTGAGTTATACCCACTTATAATGTTAATCAAACAACAGGATAAAATAAGATATGGCTTATTTTAATTATCATGCTAAAGCCAAAAAACTGATCTCACAAGGCTATCTGATACACTATGAGTTTGTCGATAATTGGAATGGTATTAAGCCGGCATTAGTTTTATATTTTGAGAATGTTAATCCAATGCCAATAAGGAAATATCGCTGGCAAGAATATTTGCCGCTTATTGGATTAGATGATGAAATGGATTAATATTTAATATATAAAGCTATTTATCGAGTTGTAATGCAATATAAAGCAGTACACGATCATCAAATTTTGATAAATCTAATCCCGTTACTTTGGCAATATTGTTTAATCGATACTCAAGTGTATTGCGATGTATGAACAGGGCTTTTGCAGTATTATTGTTATGTAGATTATGAATAAACCAAGTTTCGAGAGTATTTTGCAGTAAGCCATTTGTATCTGATGCTTTTAATTTATTTAATGGTGAAAGTAACTCTTCCGCTTGCCAATCTTGGTTTAAACCATCCAATAAAACCGGTAAGATTAGGTCCTGATAATAATAATTACGGCAATGTGGAAATCTTTTTTTTCCGATTTCCAATGCTGTTTTAGCTGTTTGATAAGATCTTGCTATGGCGTCGTTACCTTGATGAAAGTAATTTCCTAAAGATATTTTTATAACAAATTTACTAAGAAGTTTTGTTTGACCAATTAGTTTTTCAAGTTTTGTTTTATGCTCTGCTAAATCCCATCGATTAAACTTATTTAAGGCTGGAAGTAATATCACAATTTCGGTTAGTGATTTTATGGCTACTAATTTGGTTATTGTTTCGAGTTGATTTTGAATTTGTTGTAATTCGCTCATAGCTGTTTGAATTCCTAACTGGCCACTCTCGATTTCAATAATTACAGTTACATACGGTAAAGATAAATCAATATTTAATTTTCGACTCCACTCAGTAATATTTGCCATTGTGTTGTCTGATTGAATTATTGATAATATAAATTCTTCTTTTAAACGATTATCTTGAGAGAGCTGATTGAGTAATAATGCTTGTTCCATCATCATCTCAGCTGTCATACTTACTAGTTCTGCAAATTGAATGATTTTATTAGGTTCACCCGTGATACCAATAACACCAACAATTTCATTTTTAAGTTTCAGTGGAAAATTAACACCCGGTTTAACACCTTTAAGTTTTTGGGCGGTTGGATTATCAATGGTAACAACTCTACCTTGCGATATGGCTAATACTGCGCCTTCATGTAATTCGCCAATTCGTTCTAAATCACCGCTACCGATAATTTCTCCCTTGTTATTCATTATATTTACATTACAATTAATGATTTGCATGGTTTTATCCACAATATATTGAGCAAGTATTGGAGAGATGCTTTGAACTTTCATAGTGATAAACATTTTTTATTTTTAATAAATTATATTTTATAACTCATTGATTTTTATTGCTAGGATCTTTATCAGAAATCATCTGAAGCCTTTCCATGATAGCTGATTTTGAATACGTTATTTTAATGATTAAAATTATTAGTGTTTATAATAATTGGGGAAATAAAAAATAGCCTCTTTATTTCCCCATTCTCTTACTTGTTAGATGTCTTAAAATGTTAAGGTTGAGTGATATTAATTAGACGACCAATATTTTCACTGGTACGTTCAATATTTTTAAATCCATCTGCTAATAAATCTTCAATCTTAGCTAAAGAAGGAATAATGCCAAAAATGGTGTTAATACCTTCAGGATAAAGTTCCTCGATGTTTTCACCAATCATTCCAGCTAATGCAATAACGGGGACATTGTGCTTTTTAGCTGTTTGTGCAACACCATAAGGCGTTTTTCCAAATTTAGTTTGAAAGTCAATTCCACCTTCACCAGTAAAACAGAAATCAGCACCAATTAATTGATTTTCTAAATTACTGTACTTGATAACTATATCAATGCCTTTTTCCATTTTACTATTGGTAAAAGCCATTAATCCGGCACCCAATCCACCTGCAGCGCCTGCGCCAGGAATCGTTGCAACATCTTTATTTAACTGAGTCTTTATGATTGAAGAATAATGCTGTAAGTTCGCATCTAGTTGTTCAACCATCTCAGGGGTTGCTCCTTTTTGAGGGCCAAATACTCTTGAAGCACCTTTTTCGCCACATAGTGGATTGGTTACATCACTAGCAACAATAAATTCAACTGTATCTAATCGAGGATTGATTTCCGACGTATCAATTTTAGCTAAATCTCCTAATGCACCACCGCCTTTAGGAAGTAATTGATTGTTTTTATCATAAAATTTCACACCTAAAGCTTGTGCCATGCCAGCTCCGCCATCATTAGTGGCGCTACCTCCAATGCCTAAAATGATTTTTTTAATACCATGTTTTAAGCTGGCAAGGATTAATTCGCCCGTACCAAATGTTGTGGTAATCAATGGATTACGTTGGTCTTTTGGTACAAGATGGATACCACTTGCTGAAGCCATTTCAATAACCGCGGTTGTGTTATCACCCAAAACTCCATAATAGGCTGTTACCTTATTACCAAGTGGACCTGTAACTTCACAAGCATATAATGTACCGTTAGTGGCATCAACTAATGACTGTGTTGTACCTTCACCACCATCAGCCATTGGGACATGAATATATTTTGCATCAGGAAAAACTTTTTTTAACCCTGATTCCATAGCCTGACAGACTTTTTTTGCAGTTAAGCTTTCTTTAAAAGAGTCAGGTGCAAGTACAAATGTTTTTTGTTTCATAAAAATTACTCTTAATATTACATAATAAATTGATAGAAAATTGTGGCAACGAGAGTCATAGTGCCACCAACCATAGCTTCATATGGGATCAATTTCATACGTTGTTTAATTGTCATATTCATACTACCACCAGTGACATGGAAGTAATTTCCTTGCGGTAATGAATCAATAACTGTTGCACCTGTATGCATCATAACTGCTGCACTAATTGCAGGTATACCCATATCCATAATGGTTGAACCAAATGTTCCTGTTGCTAAAATAACACCTGTAGAGGTTGAAGCTGTTGCTGCTGCCATTAATACCCCGGAAATAGGTGATAAGTAATAGCCTGAGATACCCATGGAATCAATAATATTGATAACTTGAGCTGCTAAGTTTGATGCACCAATTAAACCAGCAATAGCACCGGCACCCACCAAAATTAGTACAGTTGGTGTCATTTTTTCAATTCCTGATTTTGTATACATAGCAATGTTACGATGTTGTCCCATGGCTAACATTCCGATGATCCCCGCAACAGGCAGTACATATAAAGCATCAAGTTTTAAACTAGCTAATGCTTCAATATGAAAAATATTACCTATAGGATTGATCATTAATAGCAAAATTGCGGTTACAGGCGCAACAACAGCTTTTCCTAGAGAAGGATTGTTATTTTTTTGTTCAGTATCATTTTTTTGCAAAGCAATCACTTCTTTAGAATCTACTTTGTCACCTTTATTTTTGATTAATGAAGCAATTACAACAGTTGCAATTAAACCAAATAACGCAGGAATAAAACCAGCTATCATCACGTCACTCAAACTTAAATTGAAACCATTGGCAACCGCGATAGTATTAGGGTTAGGAGAGATAATATTTCCTGCCTTACCACCACCAGAAAGAGCTAATAATAAGGCTAACCGAGAAATGCCCATTTTATTACCTACAGAAAGAGCAATTGGTGCAACAATTAATACAGCAACAGGAATAAATACGCCAGATGCAGTAATAATACCAGTGGCTAGTGCTAAAGCGAGTAATGCCTTTTTTTCACCTAATTTTTTTACGACAGCTTGTGCGATGGTTTCCGCTGCACCTGATTCCATCATTACACCAGCTAGAATACCTGCCGCTAATACTCTTATTACGGTACCCATAATACTTTGTGTACCGCTAGTTAAAACTGAAACAGTTTGTACTAGATTTGCCCCTCCAATGAAAGCACCAATTATCGCGCCAAAGAATAACGAATAAACTGGATTTATCCCGCGTAAAATTAAAAAAATAGCAAGAAAAAGTCCTATAATCGCTCCATACCAACTAATGAGTTCAGTCATTTAAATTTTCCTCATGTTTTTTATGACAATTAAAAAAAGTTGTACTAATTTTATTATTGAATTTGTTGTTTATGCTATGTGGTTTTGCACAAATATAAGCAATAAAAACTAAAAAATATTGGGCTTTATAATAGTTTTATGTGATATTAGTCACAAATTTATGTTGTTTTATCTGTATTCTATTATTTTTTTTATCCGATTTAAAAAAATTTCCCCATTTTTATTTAACATTATGGAATAACTTTATATTGAATAAATTATTGTTTTTTTTATTTATCATTGAGATATTGTTGTTCCTAATTATGGTTACAATAAATTTGCCAATCTGATAGCTAAAGCGTAAAATGCCCATCCTATTTTGCTTAACCTATTACCTTATAAGGTAATACTGACTTGAAATCAGAGGCATTTGTTAATGACAATGTTATATCCAAAACCAGAATTACTTTCACCAGCTGGTTCACTTAAAAATATGCGTTACGCGTTTGCTTATGGTGCTGATGCAGTTTATGCAGGGCAGCCACGCTACAGTTTGCGAGTGCGCAATAATGAATTTAATCATGAAAATCTTGCTATTGGCATCAACGAAGCTCATGCTCAAGGCAAAAAGTTTTATGTGGTAGTTAATATTGCCCCTCATAATTCAAAATTAAAAACCTTTATTCGTGATTTAGAACCAATTGTTAACATGAAACCAGATGCATTTATCATGTCTGATCCGGGTTTAATCATGTTGGTTCGTGAACATTTTCCGGAAATGGAAATTCACTTATCTGTGCAATCCAACGCGGTTAACTGGGCGACGGTAAAATTTTGGCATAAGATGGGATTAACGCGTGTTGTGTTGTCACGAGAGTTATCCATCGATGAAATTAAAGAAATTCGAGAAAAAGTGCCGGAAATGGAACTTGAAGTTTTTATTCATGGTGCGCTTTGTATGGCCTATTCAGGACGTTGCTTGTTATCTGGTTATATTAATAAACGTGACTCAAATCAAGGTACCTGTACTAATGCTTGTCGTTGGGAATATAAAGTATTTGAGGGCAAAGAGGACGAAGTAGGGCAGATAGTCCATAAATGCGAGCCGATTCCTGTACAACAAATTGAACCAACATTAGGTATTGGCTCAACAACCAATCAGGTCTTTATGTTAGAAGAATCTGGTCGCCCTGGCGAATATATGCAAGCTTTTGAAGATGAACATGGTACTTATATCATGAATTCAAAAGATTTAAGAGCAGTTGAATTAGTCGAAGATCTGACAAAGATTGGCGTACATTCATTAAAAATTGAAGGTCGAACCAAATCGTTTTATTACTGTGCTCGAACTGCACAAGTCTATCGTCAAGCTATTGATGCCGCCAGTGAAGGTAAACCATTTGATCCACGCTTATTGGCTGAACTTGATTCTTTGGCTCATCGAGGATATACCGAAGGCTTTTTACGTCGCCATAAACATGAAGATATGCAAAATTATGTGCACAGTCATTCTGTATCTGATAGACAACAATTTGTTGGTGAGTTTAGTGGTCAACGTCTAAATGGCTTAGCTGAAATTATTGTTAAAAATAAATTTTCAGTAGGGGATAGTGTTGAAATGATGACCCCTAAAGGTAATATGACCTTTATTATTGAACGAATGGAAAATAAAAAAGGTCAACCAGTTCCAGCAGGACTTGGTGATGGTCACATTGTTTATATTCCAATCGCCGAAGATATTGATTTAAATTATGCGCTTTTAATGCGTAATTTTGATTAATCTATTTAACTTATATAACTAATAACTATATAACTAACTGTTCAGGTTTATGAACAGTTAGTTGTTATCATTACTGACGAATTAAATCTTCGCCATAACCAATCCATTTATACGTTGTTAAGGCTTCAAGGCCCATTGGTCCTCTAGCATGTAATTTTTGCGTACTAACTGCAACTTCAGCACCTAAACCGAATTGTGCACCATCGGTGAATCGGGTCGATGCATTAACATAAATTGCAGCAGCATCGACTAAGTTAACGAATTGTTCTGCATTTATAAGGCTTCGCGTTAAAATGGCTTCTGAATGACCACTACCATATTCGCGAATATGTTCCACCGCCAATTCCAATGAATCAACAATAACAATATTCAGATCTTTGGAAAGCCACTCTTGCCTTAGTTCATCATCCTCAACGGCAAAAACATTTGCCACTCCAGCATTCAAAATCTTATAAGCATCGGGATCGGCATGCAATATCACCTGATTATCGGCCATGATTTGACTAAGTTTTGGTAAAAAAGTATTGGCAATTTCAGTATGAACAAGTAATGTTTCAACAGTATTACAGGTACTTGGTCGCTGAGTTTTTGCATTAAGTATTATTGATAGCGCTTTATCAAAATCAGCACTTTCATCGACAAAAATATGGCAAACACCAATACCACCAGTAATAACAGGTATGGTTGAATGTTCTCGACAAAGTTTGTGTAATGCTGCGCCACCTCGAGGAATAATCATATCAACATATTTATCAAGTTTAAGTAATTCTGTGATATATTTGCGATCAGGATTATTAATAGATTGAATTGCTGTTTCAGGTAAGCCGACTTGTTTTAAGGCTTGTTGAATAATAGCTATAATAGCAGCATTGGTATTAATTGTCTCTTTACCACCACGCAGTATCGCTGCATTGCCGGTTTTTAAGCAAAGAGCCGCAATATCAATAGTCACATTAGGACGAGCTTCATAGATAACACCAATCACACCTAATGGCACTCTGTGACGTTGTAACTTTAATCCGCTTGCTAATGTCGAACCATCAATAACTTGGCCAATTGGATCGGTTAAAGAAACAACATTTCGAACATCATTAGCAATAGATGATAATCGTTCGGAAGTTAATAACAGACGATCAAGTATTGCCTCGGTCAATCCTTGTTCTTTTGCCATAACCATATCTTTCTGATTAGCATCAAGAATCTTGTCAGCATTTAGTTCTAATAAATCGGCGATATGAATTAAAGCCTGATTTTTAATTTTTGTTGCGCATTGTGCTAATTGATATGAAGCAAGTTTGGCTGCTTTACCCATTTCGTTTATCATTGCTTAACCTTTATTGATTTTGTCCACAAAGTTTTTTAATAGATTGCATTTTTTCTAAATATAACTGCTTTTCTGACTCCAACATCATATTTAGGTTGATAACATAATCCTCAATAATATCGTTTGTCTTATATTTTATTATCATTGTATTAGGATTTTTTTCTGAGATATTAATAATATTCTTAAATAGGATACAGGTCATTTTATTTTTATCTTTTCTTTTTAAAAAGACATAAACAATAAAAAACAGGGTAAATAGGATAAGATCCGCAACGGTAAACTGACTATTCCTAATACTAATAAATGTTTTACCCAAAATGATATATTTTTCAGCCCATTGTAATAACAAAAAAACAATCATTAATAATAAAATGAGACCTAGTTGAAAAGGGATTTCGATTATGTGAGAGAATATAAAGAATGCTATAAAGCAGGTAAGTAAAATTATTATAAGTGGTTCAATATATTTACGTCTATAAAAGACTAAATCCTGCTCATCTTTTTGCCATTTTTCGTGATAGCTATTAACTTCAATACTCAATTTTATAAGCCTTTTATCTTATTCATCTGTTTTTTTATTTATCGATAAGATAGGTAATCTATCCAGAACGCTATGTTATATATTAAATCATCAATATATTTTTGTAATTTAACTATGTATTTCTAATTTTACTAAAATAATTCCTCTAAACCCATTTGATTTACTATTGTATCGATTTTATTTTCTAAAGGAGCAGTTTGCTCGATTTTTCTAAAAGCTATTTTTAATGTAATAAAAACTTGTCTAGTTTTATTATAAATCATTTTGTATTATGAAAAATATAAACATGCCAATAATGACTTTCTCTGATGTTGGCTTTTGCATAGTCAAAAGCCTGATTGTAGGCATTATTACTATTATTAGTAAAAGATTATACTGAACACAACGCTATAGAGTAAGTTTTTGTAACGATTTGGCCGAATGTCTCTATTCTAAATCTATTATTTAATCAGCATATCATCTCGGTGTACGGCAACAGGACCATATTCATAGCCAATTATTTGGCTAATTTCTTGTGAATGATGTCCAGCTATTTGTCGTAATGCATCACTATTATAACGGCTGACTCCTCGAGCTATTTGTTTACCAGATTTATCACAAATATTAATGACTTCACCACGTGAAAAATCTTTTTCGACAGCGATAATGCCTTTTGGTAATAGCGAACTGCCATTATTTAAAATAGCATTAATCGCACCATCATCAAGTATCACTTTGCCTACGTTTGGTGCGCCATATAGCCAATGTTTACGATGTTCTAATGGGGTTTTTTGCGGTAAAAAACGGGTACCAACTGATTGATTATTGACTGCATCAACAATCACATTGGCTTTATTTCCTGCAGCTATAATTACTTCTATGCCAGCACTCCCGGCTACTTCGGCAGCTTGAATTTTGGTGCTCATGCCACCGGTTCCTAAACCTGAAACACTATCACCGGCGATACTGCGCAGATCATCATTAATCTGAGTTACTTCTTTTATCAATTGTGCATTGCTATCGCTTCTTGGATCGGCGGTATATAAACCTTCGATATCGGTAAGTAATATCAATTTATCTGCTTCAGCTAAAATTGCGGCAAGTGCTGATAAATTATCGTTATCACCAACTTTAATTTCAGCAGTAGCGACAGCATCATTTTCATTAATTACTGGGACAATATTATTTTCTAGCATCGCCTTTAATACATCTTGAGCATTTAAAAAGCGTTCGCGATCTTCAAGATCTGCGCGAGTTAATAGCATTTGTCCAATATAAATTTTATATATCGAAAAAAGCTGTTCCCAAAGTTGGATTAATTTACTTTGACCAACTGAAGCAAGTAATTGTTTTGTGGCAACAGTATTGGGTAGATTAGGATAGTTGAGGTATTCTCGACCAGCAGCAATAGCGCCCGAAGTCACGATAATAACTTTATGACCAGTTTGATGTAAATAAGAACATTGTCGAATCAGTTCTACTATTCTCGCACGGTCTAACTGTTTAGTTCCTCCAGTTAAAACACTGGTACCGAGTTTAACAACGACAGTTTGTTGTTTTTTATTATTCATAACAATACTCTTATTTAAATTAGCTATTACAAAATAGACTCCATCCATTTAACTGATTGAGCAAAGGCGTTTTGTAAGCCTTTTTGCAATGGTGTTTTGGGGATTGTGACAATTTTGCTTTGTTTTGCTGATTGAATTAGTTTCGCTTCACTCAAATTACTTAATTTATCATCTTCAAAGATAATATTCATAACTGGTACAGGGCAAGAATGAGTTAATAATCCTTGATTCTTAAGAGAAAAATAATTCAATTCGGCTGCTAGTTGTTGATTTGATACAGAAGTTAAACCTAAACGACTGGCTAGCATATCTTTATAGCTATTAGGTAGATTTTGTTGTAATGCCTTATCAACAAAAAGTTGGTGTACAAATGGAGTAAAATTAAATAATCCTTTAATTTTATTAGGCATTAGATAAGCAAGCCGTGTTGCAATGTGTGAACCAAAGCGGAACCCAGCAACAATCACTCGATTGCTATCTACCCATGGAACCGATGATAGTTGTTCGATCACTGCTTGATGAATTTGGCTACTATTTTGGCTCAATACAAAATTACGACTATATCCAACGGTTGGTAAATCTATAGTTAACATAGCAAAACCTTGCGGAGCAAGATATTCACTAAAGTAACGATAATAATCAATTTGTAAATTACCTAAACCATTGCAGACTAAAACAACAGGGCAAACACTACTATTACTATTGTTTGGTAAATGCAAAATGGATTTAATAACTCGATTTTCAACCTTAAATTCTAACTGTTTGTTTGAATAAGGTGAATATTCAAGTGCCTTCATATATGATTGATAGGCACAGGTTTGAGCATACATCGCTAGCTCATCATTCTTAAAATGAGGGTAACTGGCAATGCTGGCGTATTCGCTGGCAATGAGATAATCCTGATGTAAGCTATTTTTTGATTCTTCAGTTAAATTAGATTGAGCAACATTATCAGCTTTAGCTTGCCACATTGCAGCTTGATTTAAAAACTCATATATCCAGTTGCCAGATTGATAACCAATAACTGAATCCAACCATTTATCATTAGTATGGCGCTTAGTTGAAACAGAGATTCTTGATAAAACCGCTTCGATTTCTAACTTAGGAAGACCGCGCCAATACCATAAAAGAGGGTTAATGATTCGATACCATTTTGAATCAATTTCACCATCAAGAGGACTAATACTGCTGCCATTGCTACTATCAAGACGATTGATTAGCGACGATGTTTCAGGGTAGTCATATTGTGGTTTAAATATCTTTTCAGAAAGGTTTTCAGTCATAACCATAGCAACCTAGTTATATTTAACAATTATTTATTATCACAAATTGGTTTAACAAACATGACACCAGTATCCCATGGTTGTTCAATCCATGTATCTTGTGCGATGTCGACAACATAATCATCAACTAATGGTTTACCTGCTGGTTTAGCAAAAATAGTTACAAAGTGCGCCTTAGGATACATTTCACGAATGGTATGTGCAGTGCTACCAGTGTCAACTAAATCGTCAACAACAATAAAGCCTTCGCCATCACCGTTTGCTTGTTTTAAAATTAATTTTTCACGTTGATGATCATGATCATAGCTAGAAATACAAACTGTATCGACATAACGAATACTAAGTTCACGAGCTAAAATAGCTGCTGGTACTAAGCCCCCACGACTAACTGCAATGATGCCTTTCCATTGATTGGCGGGTAATAATCTCTCAGAAAGCTGACGACCATAAGCTTGTAGCATTTCCCAAGTGACATTGAATTTTTTCTTTTCAGCGATAATCTCTGCTTTATGCTGTTTTTTGGCTTTGATTTCTTCTTCTGTTAAAGTTTGTTCTATTGACATGTGTAACCTGCAATTTTAATCGAATATACGAATTTAATAAATTAATATTAATGGGCTAAAAATAGATGTAAAATTGCACCTTATTATAGAGTGGTTAGATAAAAAAAACCACTTATTAATTCATTACCCACCTAATATTGAGGATAAAATATGCTATCGACCTTAAATCCAAAATTTGTTTGGCAGATTTTTAATGATATTTGTAAAATTCCACATCCTTCTCATCATGAACAAATGATAACTAAATATATAGTCGATTTTGCAACTACTCATCATATTGATTGTCAGCTAGATAAAGCTGGTAATGTTTTACTGCGTAAAGCTGCTACTAAAGGGATGGAAGATTGTCCATCAATCGCTTTGCAAGCTCATATGGATATGGTTCCGCAAAAAAATGAAGGTACACAGCACGATTTTCTTGTTGATCCAATTCAAGCTTATGTTGATGGCGATTGGGTCAAGGCTAAAGGGACTACATTAGGTGCAGATAATGGCGTAGGTTTGGCATCAGCATTGGCAGTATTAATTGATCCTTCAGTTGAACATGGACCTCTTGAAGTATTAGTTACTACTTCGGAAGAGACGGGGATGCATGGCGCTTTTGGTCTACAACCAAATTGGTTGAAAAGTCATTATTTGATCAATACTGATTCAGAAGATGAAGGCGAAATTTTTACTGGCTGCGCTGGAGGTGTTGATTTTACGACCAGTTTTGCCATCACATATGCGGTAATGCCAGAAACACATGATTGCTATATTCAACTCTCGCTAAAAGGTTTGAAAGGTGGTCATTCTGGTTGTGATATTCATCTTGGCCGCGGTAATGCAATAAAATTACTGGCAAGATTTTTAGCGGAATATGGACAAGATATCTCATATCGATTAGCAGACATAAGAGGTGGTTCTTTACGTAATGCAATACCTCGAGAAGCATTTGCTGAATTAACCTTAAATAAACAAGATTTACCAAAACTAGAACAGATTGTTAACCAATATAAATCTATTTTACAAAATGAGTTTGGACAGGTAGAACCCAATATAGAATTAACCTTAAAAGAGGTTAATAGTGATCATATTAAACGAGTCCTCGCCGTTGAACAGCAAAGTAAAATTATCAATTTATTAAATGTTGCGCCAAATGGTGTGGTGAGTATGAGTAGCCAAATTCATGGTGTTGTTGAAACATCTTTAAATCTGGGGATTGTAAGTATTAGCGATAATCAACTGAACGTTAATTTCTTAATCCGTTCTCAAGTTGATAGTGCGAAAGATGCAGTCGTTGCAACATTAATCTCGTTAAGCCAATTAGTGAATGCCAATTACGAAATTAGTGGTGGCTATTCGGGCTGGGAGCCTAATTTAAATTCTAGTCTTTTACAATTAGCTAAAGATAAATATCAAGAGATTTTCTCAAAACAAGCAAAAATTATGGTGATCCATGCCGGATTAGAATGTGGTCTATTTAAACAGTCTTATCCTGATATGGATATGATATCAATTGGCCCGACAATTGTTTCACCTCATTCACCTGATGAAAAAGTTAATATTCAAAGTGTTTATCGTTATTGGGAACTACTCATAGCAATCTTAAAATCTGCCAGCTATTTAAAATAATCATTAACCTTCCTCCTACAGATCTAATGTGTAGGAGGATGACATTTTCACCTCACTGCTAAAGTTTAAAACGTGGCAGTAATTGTCTTTTTGAAAATAAATTCACAAAAAGTGAATAAAAATTCAATTTTCTCTTGTTTTGTTGTTTTAAATCGCCTACTATACTGCATAAAAATCTGAATGATAGATAAGGAAAGATATGTTAAAAGCAATAATTGTTGGGGCGAGTGGTTATGCAGGTGCAAAATTAGCTTATTATTTAACAAAACATCCAAATATTGAATTAGTCGCTTTAACGGTATCAGAAAATAGTCTTGATGCGGGAAAACTTATTTCTGATAGATTTTTATACCCGCAATTGAAAGGTGTTGTTGATTTACCTTTAATTGCTACGGCTGATTATTCTTCTCTTGTTAAAGATATTGATATTGTATTTTTAGCTACTGAACATTCTGTTAGTCACGATATCGCACCATTTTTTCTTGAAAATGGTTGTACAGTATTTGATTTATCGGGTGCTTTTCGAGTCAATTCTCCCTCGTTTTATACCCAATTTTATGGTTTTGAACATCAACATCAACAGTGGTTAGATAAAGCTGTTTATGGTTTAGCTGAATGGAATTTTGATGCGATAAAAAATGCGCAATTAATCGCTGTACCAGGTTGTTATCCAACCGCATCGCAACTGCCACTAAAACCGTTAATTGAAGAAGATTTACTAGACAAAAGGCAATGGCCTGTCATCAATGCTGTGAGTGGCGTTAGTGGTGCAGGTCGTAAACCTTCTACAAATAATCTATTTTGTGAGGTTAGCTTACATGCTTATGGCATATTTACTCATCGTCATCAACCTGAAATTGCGACACATCTAGGACAGGAAGTCATTTTTACTCCTCATTTAGGTTGTTTTAAAGAAGGTATTCACGCCACTATTACCTGTCAGGTAAAAGAAGGGGTAAGTGAGGAAGATATTCTTACCGCATTAAATAAATATTATGATGATAAGCCATTGGTAAGAGTTTACCAAAAACAATGGCCAGCCCTAAAATCGGTAATTGGCTTACCTTATTGTGATATTGGTTTTGTGCTAAAAGGCCAACATCTGATTTTAATTTCTGTGGAAGACAATTTATTAAAAGGTGCAGCTGCGCAAGCAGTTCAATGTATGAATATTCGATTTGGTTTTGATGAAACAACAGCCTTATTATAAAGATAGATAATAATTTGTTAATGATGACAAGTTTATATCAGTGAACATTTATTAGAGTGAATAGGAAATAAAAATGAAACCATTGATTATTAAGTTTGGCGGCGTATTACTCGATAATAAAGAGGCATTAAGTAAATTATTTATTGTTATTAGCGAATACAAAAAAAATTTTAAACGTCCTTTAATTATTGTTCATGGTGGTGGTAGTGTGGTTGATTCATTAATGGATCGACTCTCCTTACCGGTTGTTCGACGTAATGGTTTACGTGTTACACCGGCAGATCAAATAGATGTGATTGTTGGTAGTCTTGCCGGTAGTGCGAATACCACAATTTTGTCAGAAGCTAAAAAATTACAAATAGCCAGTATTGGACTCTGCTTAGCCGATGGTGATAGCGTTAAAGTTAAGCAAATTTCTGAAGAGTTAGGTTATGTAGGTGAAGCTGAACAAGGCGATCCTGCCTTAATCAATTTACTCCTTACTAATGGTTATTTACCTATTGTTAGTTCAATTGGGATTACCGATGAAGGCAAGATGATGAATGTCAATGCCGATCACGCAGCTGTTGCCTTGGCAAAAACTTTAGATGCAGATTTAATTTTACTATCTGATGTATCTGGTGTTTTAGATGAAAACAAACAATTAATCGAATCGTTAACGCAAGCTGAGGCAGATCATCTAATTGCTCAAGGAACTATTACCGATGGAATGATCGTAAAAGTGAATTCTGCTTTTGAAGCGGCTAAAACATTAGGCCGACCAATAGATATCGCAAGCTGGAAAGAATCAGATAAACTCATTGAATTATTTAATGGAAAATCAGGTATAACGGGTACAAGAATTATTGCTTAAACATAAATCAGTCAGTATATTAAACAAGTATATTTATTGTTAGATATACTTGGCTTAGTGTTTAAAACATTTATTTTTTTCGTCAGTAAATTATGAAAGGGTATAACATGAAAAAAAGTGCAACAAAAAAAGTAGTTTTAGCCTATTCGGGTGGCTTAGATACATCAGCTATTATTCCTTGGTTAAAAGAGAATTATGGCGATTGTGAAGTTTATGCTTTAGTCGCCAACGTTGGACAAGATCCTAAAGAACTAAAAGATGTGGAAAAAAAGGCCAAAGCATCTGGCGCAGTAGCATGTAAAGTTGTTGATTTACGCGAAGAGTTTGTTAAAGACTATGTTTACCCTGTTTTAAAAACTGGCGCATTATATGAAGGAACGTATTATCTTGGTACTTCAATGGCTCGCCCAATCATCGCTAAAGCTCAAGTTGAATATGCATTAGAAGTTGGTGCTGATACCCTTTGTCATGGTGCGACCGGTAAAGGTAATGACCAAGTCCGTTTTGAAACAACTTATACCGCTTTAGCACCACAACTAAAAGTTATTGCACCATGGCGTGAATGGGATTTACGTTCACGTGAAGCGTTAATTGACTATCTAAAAGTGAGAAAAATTCCTACTACAGCAACAGTTGAAAAAATTTACAGCCGTGATGAAAACGCATGGCATATTTCAACCGAAGGTGGAGTGTTAGAAAGCACTTGGAATCAAGCAAATGCTGATTGTTGGGCATGGACTGTATCACCAGAAGATGCACCAGATGAAGCAGAATTTGTCACTATTGGTATTGAAAAAGGCGAAGTTGTTGCCGTTAATGGAAAAAAATTATCACCATATAACTGTGTTGCAACACTGAATAAAATTGGTTCAAAACATGGTGTAGGTCGAGTAGATATTATTGAAAACCGTTTAGTCGGCATCAAATCGCGTGGTTGTTACGAAACCCCTGGTGGAACTATCATGATGACTGCGTTACGTGGTTTAGAACAACTGATCCTAGATCGTGATAGCTTCAAATGGCGTGAACAACTAGGTCTAGAAATGGCTTATGTTGTTTATGATGGTCGCTGGTTTGCACCATATCGTCGTTCTCTTCAAGCTGCTGCAGAAGTGTTAGCAGAAGATATGACTGGTGAAGTTGTAGTTAAACTTTATAAGGGTAATGCAACCGCAGTACAGAAGAAATCACCAAATAGCTTATATAGCGAAGAGTTTGCAACGTTTGGTGAAGATGAGGTTTACGATCACAGTCATGCAGGTGGTTTTATTCGTTTATTCTCCCTATCTTCACGTATCCGTGCTTTAAATGAAGGTAAGAAAAATCAGCCGACTAAAAAAGCTAAATCGTCAGCGAAAGAAACCACAAAATCAAAAAGTAAAAGTAAAAGTAAAAAGTAATTTTTAAGACTTTTTAATTAGATATAAAACATAATATATACAGACTTTGGTCTGTATATATTTTTCGATAGTATTGTTATAGATAAACTTATCATTAAAATTATTAAAAAAATAATAAATTTTAATTGGTTAGGACTGATTTGAAATAAAATATTTGAGGTGATTATGGCATTATGGGGTGGGCGTTTTAGCCAAGCAGCAGATCAACGATTTAAACACTTTAATGATTCTCTGCGCTTTGACTATCGGCTTGCAGAGCAAGATATCATTGGATCAATTGCATGGTCTAAAGCATTGGTCACTGTCAACGTTTTATCTCATGATGAACAACAACAGTTAGAACAAGCGTTAAATGAATTATTAAGTTCGGTACAACAAGATCCGCAGCAGATCTTACAAAGTGACGCTGAAGATATTCATAGTTGGGTAGAACAAAAACTAATAGAAAAAGTCGGTGATTTAGGTAAAAAACTTCATACAGGTCGCAGTCGTAATGATCAGTCAACCACCGATCTAAAATTATGGTGTAAAGATGAAATTGCTCATCTTATCTCTGCTATCAATCAATTACGTAAAACACTGGTGTTAACTGCAGAACAACATCAAGATGCGGTTATGCCTGGTTATACTCACTTACAACGTGCTCAACCAATAACTTTTGCGCATTGGTGTTTAGCTTATTATGAAATGTTAACGCGTGATGAAAGTCGTTTACAAGATACTCTAAAACGCTTGGATGTTAGTCCTTTAGGCTGTGGTGCTTTAGCAGGTACAGCTTATCCTATGGATCGTGATATGTTAGCCAACTTGTTAGGTTTCGCAACTGCAACCAATAATAGCTTGGATACGGTGTCTGATAGGGATCATGTGCTTGAACTACTCAATAATGCATCAATCGGTATGGTTCATTTATCACGTTTTGCTGAAGATTTAATTATTTTTAATAGTGGTGAAGCGGACTTTGTTGAATTATCTGACCGCGTTACTTCAGGATCTTCATTAATGCCGCAGAAAAAAAATCCAGATGCATTAGAATTAATTCGCGGTAAAGCAGGACGAGTGGTTGGCGCATTAACAGGAGCATTAGTCACATTTAAAGGATTACCTCTGGCATATAATAAAGATCTACAAGAAGATAAAGAGCACTTATTTGATGCACTTGACAGTTGGCAAGAGTGTTTAGATATGGCGGTATTAGTACTTGAAGATATAAAAATCAATTACCAAAATTGTCAAAGTGCTGCTAAACAAGGTTATTCTAATGCGACAGAACTTGCTGATTATCTTGTGGCTAAAGGCATTCCATTTAGACAAGCGCACCATATTGTTGGTGAGGCGGTAGTAGGAGCGATTGCGAAACAAAAAGCATTAGAAGAGCTAACTATAGATGAATTAAAACAATACAGCCAAGTCATTGAGGATGATGTTTATTCTATATTATCTTTAGAATCTTGCTTAGCGAAACGATCTGCAAAAGGTGGTGTATCACCACAACAAGTAAAATTTGCCATCGAAAACGCTAAACAGAAACTAGCTCTTTAAATTTCATTTTCTTTGCGATAAATGCCGACTATTGTCGGTATTTTTATGCTTCAAAAACCCCGTTCCTCAAAATTTTTTGCTAAAAATCTGATTGTATATTGGTTCATAGAGTGTAAAAATAGATTTTCTATTTTTTGATGGATGAAAGTGAATCGCAATGAGTAAAAGTTATAATTTTAGTGCAGGCCCAGCCAAACTACCGGCGGATGTTTTAAAGCAAGTACAAGTTGAATTATTAAATTGGCAAAACACTGGTGCATCGGTGATGGAACTAAGTCATCGAGGTAAAGAATTTGATGCATGTGCGATTGAAGCAACTAACGACCTTCGTCATCTTTTAAATGTACCAGAAAATTATAAAATCTTATTTTGTCAAGGTGGAGCTAGAGCTCAGTTTGCTGCTGTACCATTAAATATTTTAGCTAATAATACTCACGCTGATTACATCAATAGTGGCTATTGGAGTCAGTGTGCAGCGAAAGAAGCGGCAAAATATTGTAATGTAATTGAGCAAAATGTAGTTATCAAAAATGCAGGAATAACCTCAATCAAACCAATGTCTGAATGGCAATTAAGCGATAATAGTGCTTATGTTCATTATTGTCCCAATGAAACCATCGATGGCGTTGAAATATTTGAACAACCTGACTTTGCCGATAAAACTGTCGTAGCAGATTTATCTTCTTGTATTTTATCACAACCTATCGATGTTAAGCGTTACGGTATTATTTATGCTGGTGCACAGAAAAATATCGGCCCATCAGGAATTACTATTGTCATTGTTCGTGAAGATCTGATTGGTTATGCGCAAAAAGTCTTACCTTCGGTACTTGATTACAAAATATTATTAGATCATGATTCTATGTTTAATACTCCACCAACTTTTGCTTGGTATATGTCAGGTTTAGTCTTCAAATGGATTAAGAGTTTAGGTGGCTTAAGTGCCATGCAACAACGAAATCAAGCAAAAGCACAGTTACTTTATCAATTTATTGATCAGTCTGATTTTTACCGCAATACTGTAGCGGTAAACAATCGTTCCATTATGAATGTAACCTTTTTATCGCCAAATGAAGAACTCGATAAAAAGTTTGTTAGTGAGGCTACTCAAGCGAATATTATTGGCATTAAAGGTCACCGAATTGCAGGCGGAATGCGCGCATCAATTTACAATGCAATGGAAATTGAAGGTGTCAAATACCTTATTGAATTTATGCAACAGTTTGAAAAGCAAAATGGCTAATTATTTTGGTAAATTTTACTAAAAAGGGATATCAATATATCCCTTTTTTTATTTGCTGATTAGCTATTTACAGCTGAAAACTTCACCAACCATAACTGCATCTGTTGGGGCAATATCAGAAACATATTGTAAAGATGCATCTTGTGCATTATAAATTACGTTACCACCCATAGCTGCAGCCTTATTCATTAAATCAGTTGCTGCATCACGGATTAGTTCACTATGCGTTTTTAAACCAGAAAAGAAAGTACTACGACGCCCTTCAGCTTTACCAATAAATTGACAAGTTGCGGCTGGTTTCGTATCAATAAATTGAACTTGGCGACCAGCAGAGGTAGCTTGATAATCTGAACTACTACAACCATTTAAAAATAATGTCGCTGACAGTGCAGCACTAATAAAAAGAGTTTTTTTGATAGACATAATATTTCCTCAACCAATAAAAAAACATTACTAATAATATAAAACATTGTATCAGGATAATTGATTAAAAAATATCGCTTATTATAAATGATGCTATTATGACAAATGTCAGCTTAATAATTAACCAAATCAACCTATTTAGTTAATTAATTGTAGCAAATTAATTTTAACTCTATTATAATCGCAACCCTACTAAGTCAGTAGCACATCAAAACATGGCCCCTTAGCTCAGTTGGTCAGAGCAGTCGACTCATAATCGATTGGTCACTGGTTCAAGTCCAGTAGGGGCCACCATCAAAGTTTTTTAAATTCAATTGGTTACTTCCTTTTATAATGTTCAGTTTGTCGAGTTATTTTATGCTGTGGCGATAAAATGGCGGTTGATATTATGCTTATTCTACGTTTTAATCTTGCTAGTTAGTAGTTAGTAGTTAGTAGTTAGTAGTTAGTAGTTAGTAGTTAGTAGTTAGTAGTTAGTAGTTAGTAGTTAGTAGTTAGTAGAAGCAGTGCTTGGAATAGGAGGGGACCAGATTGCTATGAGATGCAACCTGGTGATGTTTTAGGCTTTTTTGGCGTGTCGGCTATATGGCGAAATAGGAATGTTTACTTTTGGATCTGGAATTGCGCTTGGTACAATTGTTTCAGATATTGATTGCATTGCAGTAAATGTATGCCCACAATATATGTTGGAGCATTGATAATACTGTTTGCGAGTTAAGTTACTAATTTCTTCACTAGATCGTATAAATGTTTTGTTTCGGCAATGTGGACATTTCATGTGACAAACCTCTTCTGTTAAGCTTAGATTAATTTTACATTAATTTAGGTTTAAGTCTAGTTTTTTTGTATTTTTATTTTTATACAATTTTACAGGGGTTTTTTATTTAATGGTGGTAAAGTTTAGCTGAACCATAACTTGGTTAATTATTAATTTAAGTTGTTTTTTTGAATTGAGTGATGACTCTTTGTGGGAGTCATCATTTGATAGGCATCAAACTATAGATTAATTTTGCTAAGATTATTTCATTACTTTTTTAAGGCTTTAATTATATATATTCTCATAACTTTCTTCCTCTGGTTTAATCTCTAATTCTACTTCAGTTGTGAATCCACCACTTTTATTTAATGAATGTGAACATTTAGCAATGGTCCATTTGGTTGAATTTATTTCTGGTTTAAATCCATCCACTTCAACAGGCATTTCAGTAAATAAATCGGGACGACCTAGTGCTAGTTTAAGTTTAAATTGTGCTATTCCTTGTTCAATTTTTTTCAATTCACTTTTAGCCGCTTCTATTGCACTTTTTTCATTTGCATAAACATATCTAAGTTCTTTGATTTTACCTTTCATTTCTTCTTTTTCGGCTTTTTCCTTATCAACACCCTCTACGTGAGTTTTACTTTTTTCAATCTGTTCTTTATAAATAATTTTGTACGGTTTTTTGGTGGGATGTCTATAACTATGCCAATAGGCTTTTACACCTTGATATTGACTATCGATGATGGTGTAGCTGTGTGAATTTCCTGACTGTCTTTTGATTTTAGCTGGGGGGATTTTTTTTCCATTTACTGTTATCCCTTGGCCTTTATTAAATGCTATTAAGATATCATTTTTAACCGTTACACCTCCGCCATAATCATTAACTAAGCGAGTAAGAAAAGAACTATCTGTTTCTTTTGTTTGGTCAATATGTGAAATATATTTGGAACCTAACAGTTTATCACAGCGATAACTTAAATTTCTGCGTATAGCAATAATTGCGATTATTTCGCCTAAGGTAAGATCGTGATAAGATTTTTCGAGAACTTCATCGTTGAGCTTTCTTAAATCATCAGCACTATCTCCTTGTATAGTAATGACATCTGGTGTACCAGAATGTGTAACTTGCTTGATGGTAAATACATTTTTTATATTTGCATCAAAGATCACCGTTTCTTGATCGTTTAGCGTGTTTTTTTTGTTATCAGCTTTCCAACCAAGGGTAATTTCCAATTTAGCACCTCGAGTGGGTAAATTAACTTTCTGATCGGAATCATCAATGACTATGCTAATTGTATCTGCTTGAAAGCCATTATTGTCGACATAAGTCATTGAGATAAGACGATTGTCAAATTTTTTGGTTATGTCTTGTTTCTTGTTATCATCTAATAAGATAATTTTGTAAAATGGACTTGCCATGTTATACCTATATAATAATATCAATAATATCTTTGATTGCACCTTCACCAAAGAAGTCTGGAATATCGACTTTAGTCAGGTTTATCGTGAAATCGATTTTTAGTGGTGAGCCATGACGATTTAGTTCGGTATAGGTTTTCTCAACACTATTTAATACAAAAAAGCCAAGCGGAACACCGTCACCTTCAATTAGTGGCATTGGTATAGATAAATATGCCATACGTTCTAAGACTTCAAGGCTGACTCTGCCATGGGTTATTTCGCTGTATACTGAACCAGACAGACTTATTGTTTCATTATTAGGTCCGGTAAATTGTAATGCTGAGCGTTTGTTGACTCTATTATTACTTGCCCAGTTCCAACTTTTGTTTATTCTCATATTTTTGTAAGGTAATGTTTTTAAGCAGAAAACAAAAAAGCCATAACACATCATCATTTTAGTAGATATCCCTTAAACTGCTTCTAATTTGAAATAATTGTTGTTGTTCTCGACGATCAAGTTCTTGAGTGATAACTTTGACTAACTCTTGTTCATTCATGCCTGGTGCTGCATTAATGGTAATATAATATTGTGAGGTTCCTCCTTGAATATTACCCATCCCCGGATTGGCGATAGAATTTGTGCTATTATTCATGCCATTAAATGGCATTTGTGGCGCAGTAGTCGTCACTTTGTCAGCAAATTTACTCATTGAATCTAAAGCTAGATCTTGTGTTCCATCAATCCCAATTTGATAGCCTTCAATAGTGTTAACACCAAATTCTTTAAAGATTTTCGATGGTGAATTAATTCCAAGTATTGATTTGAAGCAACCGCAAATGTTATTACCAAGATTAGATAAATTTTCCTTTAAACCGTTCCAGGCATTTTTAATACCGTTCGTCAGCCCATCTAAAATATCGCCGCCAATTTTTAAAAACTTATTGAATAATCCATTTTCACCAGTAAAAATTTGTTCTATTTTGTCAGGTAGTTCTTTTATTTTGTCAGGTAATGACATAATAAGATCCCAAGTGTCACCGACTATTTTAGCAAGACTTTCAAATAGTCTGATTGGTGCCATTAGAATGCTACCCACAACTGAACCAAAAGAGGTTCCGGCCGATTTACAGCTTTCGAACTGTTCATCTGTGAGTTTCATTGGTGATAATAATTCACTAAACCAGTTGATCACTCCGCCTATTGCATCACCTATAGTTGTGAATACTGGTCCTAAGAATGAAAAACTATCAATTACTGGTTGTATTTCATTGGTGAGTCCTTGCCAGAAACCTGTGAAGAATGCGCTGATTGGTTCCCAGAATTTTCGAATTACTAGTGCTGCCGCGGCAATAGCCATAACGACAAGACCGATAGGGCTGAGTAGAAATGCTCGACCAACTGTTGTGATAACAGTGCCTAAACCTTTAAATGCACTGGTTAAGCTTTTAATTGGAATTTCTCCTAATGCACCTAATGCGGTACTTGCCATGGAGGTGATTGAAATAATTTCCATAAAGGTAGCAACAAAAGTAGGGTGGTTATTTACCCATTGCTGAGTATTTGCCATGAGATCTGTTAACCATGGCATTGCACTAACTATTGGTCCTTGCATGGAGCCACCCATTGAAGTTGAGATGTTAGCTAGTGTGGTTTTTAATAATTGAAATTGTGACGCGAAACTTTTACTGTCAATATCGGCTTTTATTTGTAAAGAACCCATGGCATTTGGATTATTGATTACTGATTGTTGTTGGGTGAGTAAAGGCAGATTATTGGTAAGTTTGCCGGTATTTTGCGCCTGTTTGCTACCGAATAGCTTAGTAAGAATTTCTGTTTGTTGGGTAGTATTCTGTTGTTTAATGGTTGTTAGTACTTTTTGTATTGTGTCAATGGCATCAATTGACATATCTTGTTCTATTTTACTGGCATTGAATCCAAGTGATTGTAGTGTTTGTTGGAATTGCTCCGATTGCGTTGTGGCTTTTGATAAACTGTTGACGATGGCATTGGTAGCGGCAATCGCGCCCTCTGGTTTTATATTCAGGTTTAAGAACGCCGAATTTAATGCCATAACTTGTTTGAAATTAAGTTTATCAGCTATTTCCTCCATACCTTTTAATGAACTAATGATATCAGCTGCATTAGCGTTGGTGTTGTCACTGAGATAATTAATGGTGTCGGCTAAGTTTTCAATATTTTCTGTTGGTATATTAAATAGTTTGGCAATTTTACTCAGATCTGTTGCTAACTCTTTTACTGGTAAGCTAAATGCATTGGCTGAAATTGCCGAGATTTTAGTAAAGTTTAGCAGTTGTTTATGTTGTTCGCTTATAGGATCGCTTTGTTTAGTTAGCCCTAATTTGGCATTGGATTCTACCTGTTCAGCAATACCTAGTGCTCCTTTGGCAGTTGGTATTTGTTGACTTAGTGATTGAATTTGTTCTTTCATGCTGTCAAATAATTTAGTCGGTTTTCCTTGTAGGTCATATAGCCCTTTAACTTGTCTAGCGACTTTATTCATAGCTTGTTCGAGTTCAATAAAGGAACCAACCGAATTAAATACAGGTTTACCAATATTTTTACCCAATTCTTTTAGTTTTTTACTTTGCGAGCTTGTTTTTTCTTTATTATCTGATTTTTTGTCAGCAATTTTTGCATTAACCTGTTCATTAACATTTTTTTCCAGACTTGTTTCAGAAGACTTGGTTTTATACTGAGGCTTGTTTGTATTATTTCCCTTGTATCTATTATTTTTTGATTTTTTGTTAAAATTTTTGGCCATAATTAATAAACTTTTATTTTCTGATTTTGATTAATGATGTTTATGTTGAGCGCATTAATTAAGTACTGATTCGATTATTTAAATTATTTAAAAATCAATGTAGTCAAACGGTACCTTTTATTTTGGATAATTTTGTTAATGATTATTCAGGATTATTGGTACCGTTTCTGACGCGAGCATGCTCTCGCCATTCCATAAGTTCAGATAAGTTTAATTCATCCATGGCAGACGGTTGCCAGTGAAAGATTAGCGCAATATCTGCCATTGCCTCCTCTACTCGGTTGGGGATTCCTTGTTGGCATCGTTCGAGTTCTGGGACAAAAAATTGATTACCTCTTTAGTGATTTCTGATAAGTCAATTAAATCTAAATTAAATACTTCATGTTCAGCAATTGATGGAGTAGTAATGCGTGGTAATACTTTTGCTAATGAGTCGATATCTAAATCAATAAATTCGATTAATTTAACGCCACGTAAATCACCAGTTAAAGGTTTGCGGACAGTAATTTCGTTTATGGTTGTTTTACCTGATTTTAGTCCAGTTTTTAACGTAATTTTTTTGCTGATAGTCATTTGTTTTCCCTCGTAAGAAGCCCTTGCGGGCTTTTTTATTTAAATGGTTAATTTTAAATTAATTGTTATAGTCCAATGGCATTGCGTGCTTTGGATAAACGATCTTCGCCGTTTACTTTGTCGATCATGTTGATAAGGTCGATTTCTGTAATCTCTTCGTTGTTGATGATCTCTTTATAGTAAGTACATTGCGTAGTGATTTTGGTCGAGTTGCTTTCACCTTGTTTTAGTTCACCACGGTCTTGTTCTTTATGACGTCCGTTAACAATGATTTCGACTTTAATAAAATCTTCACTATCATCTTTTTGGTAAGCACCAGCAAAACGTAATGTAACGCCATTGAGTAAGCCGCCATGCTGTTTTAGCACTTCATGAGCTAACCCACCGATTGTCCATTCAACATTTAATGCATCATCTTCATATCCCATGTCGATTGGTACACTACCAGGCATACCTGCACCACGATAGTTTTCAAATTTTCGGGTTAGTTTTGGTGGTGTGAATGATTCGACTTCACCAGCAAAAGATGTCCCGTTGACATAGACGTTAAAGTATTTGAGTTTTTTAGGTAGAGCCATTTAATTGTTCTCCTTAGTTAGTGGCGACTGAATTAGCCAGCTCAACCAAATATTTATCGGTAATGCGTTGGCGTAACATAAGATTTTCAAGTGGCGGGACAGGGGTATAATCATAATCGATATATAATTTGCCTGCTTTTAGAATGTCTGCTGTATTAGCTTCAGGATCAAACCATGCTTTACCATCAATAATGTAGCCGTTAGATTTTAATTCACGGAATTTATTATTGATTGATTCAATTAAATCTTTAATTAAAGAAGCATGCATTGGTGCATCAACTAATTGGAATTGAGCTTCAGCGATAGTGTCAGCTAATACTTGTGCAGTACGAGTGTAGTTTTCAAACGCAAATAATGTATCAGCAGAACAGGTACGAGAGCCCCAGAAGCGATAACCTTGATTGCAAATTAAAGTTGTTACATCGTGTTCGTTTAAGTAATTTGAATCTGAGCTTTCTTCTTGCAAATCCCAAAATACATCGTTAGAAATGCCTGTGACGCCATTGACAGGGACATTTGATAATGTTTTATGCCAGCCAACTTTTTGGTCGATTTGGGCACGTAGACCTAACGCTCTAGCCGTTGCAGCTAAAGTAACATTTTGTTTTTGTGTGGTATCAAAGCCGACAAAATCAGGCCAAATTACCATCGCTTCTCGAGCTCCTAATTTATCGCGATAAAGTACCGCTTGCTCTTTGGTTTTAGCGCCATAAGCAGAAACATAACAAAAGGCACGTAATTTTTGTGCTAATGAAACTAGCGCAGTAGCAACTGGTAATGAGTCATAACCAGGTACACCTAAAATACGTGGTTTTACTTTCAATTGCGTTTGTGCTGAAAGTAGTGCTTTCATACCAGTATATTTGCCGTCTTCAGTCGTGGTACCAATAATATTTGCTTCTGTTTCTGCAACAGTTGCACCTGTTTCAACACGAACAGCAACAATAACCGGTGAACACTGATCTGCAATTGCTTCTAGTGTTGGTTTGAGTGTTCCTGTTGAGCCAGCTTTACCGATAGCAGTATTGACATTGGTAATCAAAACTGGGGTGTTAAGTGGAAAATGCGTCGCATCGGCATCATCGCCAGTACAAACAATACCAATAACAGCAGTTGATACTGTTCTGATAGAGCGTGAACCTTCATTGATTTCGATGACTCGGACGCCGTGATGATAGTCGTTAGCCATAAGTTCTCCGTTGTGGTTTACATATCGTAAAGTTAATGTACTTATCAATATTTACATATTTAAAACAAAGGAGTTAGTGATTGGATTTGTAGTGGAAATTGTTACAACTTATAATAAAAATGTTTATAAGATAGAATGAATAAAACAGGTAAAGAAACTGTCATTTACTATGCTAAATCGAATAAGTAAATGACAGTAATTGATACAAAAATTAGTTATTTGGATTATTTGGCCAATCGATATTTGGCGCTTGTTCGATATCAATGCGATTAACTAGCACACGATATTTTTTCCATTCAGCGAGTAATTGTTTTTCTTGTTTACTGGCAATTTCTGATTCGACCGCATCTTGTAAATAACTGATTTGCGCTGTTGCATCAGTAATAAGCTGATTTTTTTTAGCTGAAGCTTGATTGACTTCATATTGATGCTGCTTGCTGACATCTAATTGCCATTTTTTACCATCCCAGCTATCAAATTCACTGGTTGGTTTTGATGTTGTAAAGCCATCAGGGATTTCACCCACTTCTTGCATGGTCGTTTCCGCACCCGTTTCGGTTGAGTAAATTATCGTGCCACGTAAATCTTTAGGGTAGGTCCACTGTTGGCCATTGTGAATAATGGCTTGATTATCTTTAACGCTTTTTGGTGCGTCTAAATAAGCATTAGCTGGTAAACCAACACCTGTTGGTAAATATTGATAGGTGGCTTGTAAAAATTCACCTTTAGCATCAACATTATAAACAACAGCCCAGCCTGGTGAAATTGTTAAGCCGTTATTATCTAATACTGCTGATTGTGGTTGTAATTCATATTTCATTATTTTTTCTCCTATTTATTCTGCTTTAACGATATACATAAATGCGATATTGCGAGGTCGGTTTTCATTAGCAGTTGGTACAACTCGTGATGCATCAAAATTATCACCGCACATAATTTCACCGCCACCCCCATTGGCGATCAGTGAAATCTTATATCTATTTTGTGCTGCTCGACGATAAAACGCACCACTCGTGCTATCATCAATACTTGAAAGCGCATTATCACAAACACCTGTAATATTTCGAATAGCATCGCCCTGATAACTTAAAATAGCCCTATTTGGGTCTAATCCTCGACCATTATCCTTGCCCCTGATAAATACGCCTCGCAAATCTGGTAATGATCCATTTGGATACGCAGCAGCCAATTTGGGGAATTGATTTTTATCGAACCACGAGCCATTACATTCTAACCATCCTTCAGGTGGTTTGTTAGTCGGCCACGGCAACGGCACACCGATGGGGATATAATTATTAACGTTTGCCGTTGTGATTGACTCATACCACGACTGCTTGCCTTCTGATGTCGCGCAACGGCTGAAAATTCGAGGTGTTTTTGACGCAACAGTAAATAATTGCTCAACGTAAAAATTTTTATGTGAACTACCGTAAACCGCAAGAGTAGCAGAATCGTTGCCAGACAAATCATGGAAATCTGATGTTTTGGTTGCGTACCAACCACTTAGTAAGCGTTCATCAGGGTTAGTCATTGGAGTACCAGTCAATGAACCGATTCCGTAATCTCCAGCTTTTAGCGCTGATTTACCATTAATCGCTACGTCATCAATATATTGAAAATTCCACGAATTTGTAGTCGAATTGTAAATAAGTTTACTCAACCATTGTTTTTTTTCTGCATTATAAAAAACGTGTGAATAATTATCATCTGACGTTACAAGAGCCATTATATTTTTGTTGTCATAATTGATTTTCAGTCCATTTTTCGACAATATTAATTCCCCCATCATGGTGTCACCCGTTTTTTTTACCGCTCCTTTTGCTAAATCATAGGCTTTTTTGACAGCTAATGGTGTTGCAGCTTGGTTTTCGAGATTAGAATCAATAGCTGAATTTAATTGCACAAATCCTTTTGATGAGGTTGTTGCATTTGGATGATTAGTTGACTTTTCATGAGCTGTCATTTTAGAAGTAATCAAATCATCCACATATTGACGGGTCGCTAATACCACTGATGGGTCGATTTTAAGCGCCACAGCATTAACATTATCAACCACAATAATCATTCGGATAACTTGTGTTCGACCACTGCCTTCTGATAGTTGTGGTTTATAGGTGGCAGGGCAATTACCAACAGCGACTAAAGTATCACTTTCATCATATAAACCAATTTCATTAATAAACCAACCGCCCTGATTTTCAGGAATGACCAACTCAGCAATAATTTGATTAGGATTTTTTTCATCAATGGTTAATGAATTTAGTGGTGCTTGATACACTTTGTGAATTAGTTTAGTTTGACTAGCATTGGGTGTTGTCGTATTACCATTTGCATCACCAACAGCCATTTTACTTAATTTGAGTGGCTTACCTAAAGCGGTAGCATTCGCTAGTAATGCTGCTCCTTGTTGAGTAATTAACGTATAAAATTTTTGACTCATATTTTCATTCCTATAAATAAAAATTCGAATCGCCAATAAGGCGATCGAATGAGCTGATTGAGTTTGTTTTAAATGTCTAGTTTATGAATACTTTATAAAATGCATTGAATTTGCATTTCATAAAATGGCTTGCTGAAGATAGTGACATAATCTAAAAAAGTTAGTTAATGAATGAATTTGTAATAAAATTTATTACAAGTAGCTAGAATGATAATCAATAAGTGCTATAAAATATGAATCAAAAACCTTAGGGAAAACACTAAGGTCTTTGTTGATTAATTAACGCTATTTGGGTTGTTTTGGCCAATCGATATTTGGTGCTTGTTCAATATCAATGCGATTGACTAGTGCGCGATATTTTTTCCATTCACCGAGTAATTGAATTTCTAGTTCACTGGCGATTTGCGAATCAACTGCATCTTGTAAATAACTGATTTGCGATGTTGCTTCGGAAATGAGTTGTTTTTTTTGAGTTGTCGCTTGGTTAACTTGTGATTGGTACTGTTTATTTTTATCTAATTGCCATTTTTTGCCATCCCATTTGTCAAATACACTGTCTGGTTTTAAGGTGGTATAACCTTCAGGAATGTCACCAACCTCTTGCATAGTCGTTTCCGCTCCAGTTTCGGTAGAGTAGATCGTGGTGCCACGTAAATCTTTAGGGTAGGTCCACTGTTGGCCATTATGGATGATGGCTTGATTTTCTTGCACGTTTTTCGGGGCTTCTAAGTAAGCATGAGCCGGTAAGCCAACACCCGTTGGTAAATATTGATAAGTGGCTTGTAAAAATTCACCTTTTGCATCAACATTATAAACAACAGCCCAACCAGCTGAGACTGTTAATCCTTTGCTGTCTAATACTGCTGATTGTGGTTGTAATTGATATTTCATTATTTTCTCCTTTATTCTGCTTTAACGATATACATAAATGCGATATTGCGAGGGCGGTTTTCATGAGCGACAGGTACAACACGTGATGCGTCAAATGAATAAACTTGCCCCCAATTGTCACTATCACCCATTTTTACTGCAGCATTCCATCTTGAATCAGATCGGAACACCCCATCTGCAGTAATGGGTTCAGCACCACCGGCACGAGTAACAACCGGGAACCGACCATAAATATTTCGAATAGTGTCTTGTTGCCAGTCTAATATTACGCGATACGGGTCAGCTCCTCGGGCATTGTCCCAGCCTCGAATAAATTCACCACGCAAATCGGGTAAAATTCCTGATGGGTAGGCTGCAGCTAGTTTAGGACATTTATTTTTATCGAATGTTGAGCCGTTACACTCAAAATAGCCAGCGGGAGGATAGACCTGTGGCCAGGGCATTGGCACACCTACCGGTGGCGTTCTATCTCTAACGAATTCATCTAATTTTCCAATTCTGCTAGCTGGCAAATAACCATCTATCCAACCGTCGTGATTGATAGACCACGAAAAACAGTTTTTTACTAGACTATACATGCCAACGAGTCCATCGTCTCGAACCACTTGATAAAACCGCTTATCTTGTGAATACATGCGAGATTCAAAACCGCCAGATTGAAATTTATCAGCGATATTATCTACTCTACCGCTAACCACTTTCGAATAATCATGGACTTGACTAATTCTGTTATGAGCAGAAATGACTTCGTTATTAATCGATTTAGCGTATTCATTAACATTAGTAATTCTGTTGTTAGCTGAAGTTACTCTGCCGTCAACTTCTTTTGAATAATTGTGTACTTGACTAATTCTGTTGTGAGCCGAAATAACTTCGTTATTAATCGATTTAGCATATTCATGAACATCATTAATTCGCGCATGAGCATAATTAACGTTATCATTGACTTTTTTAACTGCGATGGGCGTTGACGCTTGGTTTTCAAGATTAGAATCGATGGAAGAATTTAATTGCACAAATCCTTTTGATGAAGTTGTTGCATTTGGGTGATTAGTTGATTTTTCATGAGCCGTCATTTTTGCGGTAATTAAATCATCAACATATTTTCGGGTAGCCAATACCACAGCTGGATCGATTTTTAATTCAATAGATTGAGTATTGTCGACAATAATGACCATTCTAATCACTTGTGTGCGACCACTGCCTTCCGCTAATTTAGGCTTATAGGTAGCAGGGCAGTTACCTACGGCAATTAGATTACCTTTGTCATCAAACAAGCCAATTTCATGAATAAACCAGCCTCCATCAGACTCAGGTATAACTTGTTCTGCAATAATTTGATTGGGATTTTCTTTATCGACAAATAGTGTGTTGATAGCAGCACGTCTAACTTCGTGCACTAATTGAGTTTGGTTTGCATCAGGTTTTGGTATTTTACCGTTACCATCTCCAACCGACATTTGAGTTATTTTCAGTGGCACACCTAGTGCGGTAGCATTAGCTAATAGTGCCGCTCCTCGTTTAGTTAAAATTGTATAGTATGTTTGATTCATGGTGTTATGCTCATTGTATCGATTAAATGAATAGTTGCGCCAAAATGGCCTTCGGATTGTGTTGTGATTGTTTCAGCAGTATACGGATAGATGTCTAAAGTATTACCATCATAGCTACTGGCACCAATGGTTAATGAACCTTTGGAAGCTAATTGGATAGCCAAATTTGATAATTGACGTGATACCGGTTTAACATCATCAATTATACGGCTAAGTTCTTTATAGGATTCTTCGGTTATGCCGGTATCTAAAACGCCAATTTCTAGAGCAAAAGAGCCTGGTGTTTGATTGTTTTGCCACCATTCGATAATTTTAATTAAGTAACCAAATGGTTCTACTGCTCGGCGAATTGCATCTTTGGTTCCTTTCAGTTTATGGATCTCAAATGCTTCGGCGATGACTTTACGTTTAATCTGCTCAGACCATTTTTCATCCCAACGATCGACACTATATTGCCATGCTAAGTAGGGTAGTAATTCATATGGACAAGTTTGTGGATCCCAAAGTGAACGCAGTGGTATGGGTGGCTTACAAGCCATCGTTTGTGAAAGTTTTTTTTCCAGTTTGGTGGCAGTAGGGGGGAGTAGCGTATTATTCGCCATAACCTGCTACCTCAATCTGATAGTTTGAACAGTAACTAGCTTGTTCACGGTTGATGATAATATCTTGTGCTGGCTCTTGAAGTTCAACACGTTGAACACCAACCGCATGTAATGCGGAAATGATTGCGCTGCGACTGATTCTTCGACCAATACGATGTTTTTCGCTTATATAAGCTTGTAAATTATCCATGGCCGTTTTTTTAATCGGCTCTGATTCTGGTCCTGGATACAAGTAAAGTTTAGCTTTGATTTGATAGTTAATTAATTCTACCGACTTAACTGTTACCCTATCGGCAATCGGCCGACGATCATCTTGATTGACTGCTTTTTTGACAATTTCAATTAATTCATTAGAAGCTAGACCATTATTGTCACGAGCTAATATCGCTAATGTAACACAAGCAGGTGATGGGCTTTCTGCTGCGGCATCTAGTACTCGTCCATCAGCACTTCGTGCAAAAAATTCATATGCCGCGCGCGGTCCTGCAACCGATAATCCTTCAAAAGCTGATTGAATTCGTACTCTAAAGTCACTATCGGCTTCTTTAATTTCTTTGATAGCCGGAACGACACTATTGTCTGCAGCTTGAATTGTTAAACGATAAACATTAAAGTTTGCCCCTAAATTATCTAAATCCTGATCTTTAGCATGAGCAATCATTAATGCTTGTGAGGCTTCATTGATTCGTTGCCGTAAAATTAGTTCATAATAGCTGCTTTCTTGTAATAGTTTGACAATCGGCTCACTTTCAAATTGTAATGTTTTAGCAACTTCTTCCTGCTCTTGCTCACTATAAAGTGAAATGAATTTGGCTTTGCGACGATTAAAGATCTCCTCAAAATCTAATGATTCAATCACATCAGGGGAAGGTAATTTTGAAAGATCTGTTAATGTGGCCATGTTGCTACCTCGATTTCGCTAGTAAATGTTTGGTTTGGTTTGTCTATTCGGGAACCGGTTATTTGTAAGGTTAATTTTTCTTTATCAGGAAATACATCGACAGCATCAAGTTTTATTCTGGGTTCCCATTGAGCAAGAGCCAATACTGTTGCCGAAATCACTCGTAATTTTGTTGCTTCTGTATTTGGATTATCTAAAAGTAAAAACAGTAATGAACCATAACTACGACGCTCAATTCTCGAACCAATCGGTGTTGTAAGAATATCTTTAATTGATTGGTTGATATGATCCATATCGTTAATTGTTCGTCCTGTTTTGCTATTCATTCCTATGTAACTCATTGCGGTTTTCCTGTTGAATCACCACCAGCTTTAACGCCAATATGGGTGTGAGAGTCTAATACAATGCCGTTCGATGATAATTGACCTTGTTTATGAATGACGTTACCAGTTAAGGTGCCTGTACTACCTTTGGCGCCACCACCGCTAGCACTAAATGATTTGAATGTTATATGATCACTACATTCAACCAATGGTGTATCAAGTTGAATTTTACTGCCAGCTTTAGCGGTGATTTGTTCACTTGCTTCAATCACAGCCGTTTTGATACCTTTGATGGTTAATTGGCTGGTTTCGGGTTCATATTCAAATGATGCACCATCGGGAAATGTTACAAAATATCCATCCTCAGATTTAGATGGGGCAGGATTAGCATCACAATATATGCTAGGTAATACGCAACCTAACGAAAGGTTACCATTAGGGCTTAAAATAAATACTTGTTCACCAACCGATGGCCGCCACCATGTGCGACTTTTACCGGCACGATGAGTAAACCAAGGTAACCAGGTGGTAATTAAATCACCGGTACGGACTTTAACCTGATCGCCATTAGTTTGATAAATAACACCAGGGCGGATCAGGTTTTCAATTTTTCGTAGAATGTCGACTAAGTCGGCGGGATGATAATTTTTCATAACGACTATAATGAAATTTTATCAAATAAAAATAAAGTAAGCGTAGTTGTAGTGATTGGGGTTACAATTTTTCAATGAGTTATATTGTACTTATAGATTATTTGGCATAACTTAATAATTAACGTTCGAGATAACTATTTTCTTAATCTAAAATAAAAATGATTTAAAATCAATATATTAATTGAGTGCTTAAAAAAGGTTTTTTTAAAACAACATTGCGTTTTGTCGTTTTATTAACAGAGCTCATAGTATATATTGTTCTAATTCAATCCGGTATAGGAATATTAGAATGTTTACTTCCTTGCGTCTTGTTTACAGCAGTACTGATGCGAACATATTAAATATACCTGTTTAACAATATGATTGGTGGTCTAAAACAAATGATAGGATTTTTGTAACGCCTTATGCATCAATGTTATTTCGTAGTGTAATCGCTGCAAAAATTTAGACCTCTGAACGCTATAGGACTAATACAATTCAGTTTGACAAAAAAGTTGAGGAAAGTTTTTTAAAATCCTCGATATTGCTAATCAACGGCCCATCGCATATATTACATAAAATATTTTACTTCTCTAAAAAGAATAGTCATGACACAAAACATCGATTTGAACGAAATAGATAAGTTTGCAAAACTTGCTTCGCAATGGTGGGATCCCAATGGTCAATGCAAACCATTACATATTATTAATCCATTACGAGTAGATTATATAAAACAACAGTCAGGTGATCTAAATGGAAAAAATGTATTAGATGTTGGCTGTGGCGGGGGAATTTTGTCAGAGAGTCTAGCTAAACTTGTGGCTAATGTAACTGCAATTGATCTTGCAGAAGAATCATTAGCAGTGGCAAAATTACATGCTGAGCAAAATGGTTTAGAAATAAACTACCAGAATCAAACAGTAGAGCAGCATGCTGAACAATTTCCTGCACACTATGATGTTATTACTTGTATGGAAATGTTAGAACATGTTCCCGATCCATTTTCAATTATTCAGTCTTGTGCAAAATTGCTTAAGCCTAATGGACAACTCTATTTATCGACCATTAATCGTAATTATAAAGCAAAATTAATGTTGATTTATGGCGCGGAATATATTGCACGCTTAGTGCCGAAAGGTACTCATGATTTTAATCGCTTTATTCGTCCTTCAGAATTAATGACTTGGGTTGAACAGGCTAATTTGACTGTCAAAGGGATAATTGGTATGGAGTATCATTTGCTCAGTAATCAATTTCGTTTAGGTAAAAATGTTGACGTCAATTACATCTTAATGGCACAAAAAAGCGATGACGAGTAACAGAGATTAGTTTGCGCTATATTTATCTTCTGAAATATAAATATAAAATTTTACTGGTCTTTTATATTAAAAGTGAGTAGAATGCATCGGCAATATTTTATCAACAATTCAACTCAATGGTGAATATTGTCATGTCTCGTATAGTTAAAGAAGCCCTCACGTTCGATGATGTTTTATTAGTTCCAGCTCATTCAACTGTTTTACCTAACACTGCTGATATTACAACTCAACTGACCCAAACCATCAAATTAAATATTCCAATGTTATCTGCGGCAATGGATACCGTTACCGAAGCCGAACTTGCTATTGCGCTTGCTCAAGAAGGTGGTATTGGTTTTATTCATAAAAATATGCCAATTGAAGTTCAGGCAGAACATGTCAAACGGGTAAAAAAACATGAAAGCGGAATTGTGCAAGATCCCGTATCTGTATTACCAACTGCAACGATTGAAGAGGTGATTGAACTAGCCAAAGAATATGGTTTTGCTGGTTTTCCAGTTATAACTGAATCTCAAGAGTTAGTTGGCATTATTACTGCTCGTGATGTTCGATTTGCTACTGATTTATCACTATCTGTTACAGCTGTAATGACGCCTAAAGAACGCTTAGTCACTGTTAAAGAAGGTGAATCTCGAGAAAGCGTTTTGAAAAAAATGCATGAGCATCGGGTTGAAAAAGTATTAGTTGTTGATGATCGTTTCCACTTAAAAGGCATGATAACAGTCAAAGACTATAATAAAGCCGAGCAAAAACCAAATGCTTGTAAAGATGAAAAAGGTCGTTTACGAGTAGGCGCTGCTGTTGGTGCAGGAGCAGGTAATGAAGAACGTATTGCTGCATTGGTAGAAGCTGGTGTTGATGTGTTACTTATCGATTCATCACATGGTCATTCAGAAGGTGTACTTGAACGTATTCGCCAAACAAGACAAGCTTATCCAAACTTGCAAATTGTAGGTGGTAATGTGGCAACCGGTGAAGGAGCAAAAGCTCTGATTGATGCCGGAGTAAGTGCAGTCAAAGTCGGTATTGGACCAGGTTCAATTTGTACTACACGTATTGTTACTGGGGTAGGGGTACCACAAATTAGTGCGATTATGGATGCTGTTGAGGTAGCTAAACAACATAATATCCCAGTTATTGCTGATGGAGGTATTCGTTTTTCAGGTGATATCGCTAAAGCAATTGCAGCTGGTGCATCTTGTGTTATGGTTGGTTCAATGTTTGCAGGTACTGAAGAAGCACCAGGCGAAATTGAATTATTCCAAGGTCGTGCCTATAAATCTTATCGAGGTATGGGGTCGTTAGGTGCAATGGCAAAAGGATCATCTGATCGTTATTTCCAATCCGATAATGCTGCTGACAAGTTAGTACCAGAAGGTATCGAAGGTCGTATTGCTTACAAAGGGTTATTAAAAGAAATTATTCATCAACAAATGGGTGGCTTACGTTCATGTATGGGATTAACTGGCTGTGGAACTATCGATGAACTTCGCACTAAATCGAAGTTTTATCGTATAACAGGTGCCGGTATGAAAGAAAGTCATGTTCATGACGTGCTTATAACCAAAGAGCCACCTAACTATCGAGCCGGCTAATAAGTATGATTTAGAAGGGATTGAATACAATCCCTTTTTTTTATTTATATTATTCGCTATCTAAAAAGTTTAGCCAAATTATTGTAAAGATCTAAAGCCGTATTTTAAAAGTTGAATTTAATAATATTCACGAAAATTAATAATTAAATATTAAAATTTATTGCATAGATTTTCTTCTATTACTATACTTGCTGATTATTCCTAATACAAAATCAGATTAGCATTTACCCTTTTATTGGTAAAAAATATATCAAACATCAGGTTAATTGACATGGTTGTCACTATGTATAATAAATTTAAATTTGAAGCCCGCCTAAATAATCATTTAAATTTTGCTAATTTTAGTAATAAACTCAACTGTAGGCTTTTGTTAATATTATGTTTTTTAACTATTAGTCAAAAAAGCCAAGCAATCGCAGTTAATACCGTAAATACCATTATTGGTAGTAAACCAAAAGTTGTTAATCTAGAAGCTGCTTCAAACAAACATGGCTTTATCTTAAATGGTGTTTTCTATAGCTCAAGCACTCATAATTTAAGCGATACGGATATTAACGAATTTAATGGTTTAACAAAATTTAGTGATTTTATTATTAAGGACTATACTGCAAATGATTTAGATAATACATCTAATTATGATGATTCAGATGGTGATAGTATTCGTAGTAATAAACCATTTGTCGTCGAACAAACTGTTTATAATTGGTTTGATAATAATGGTGAAAAAATTCCTGATAGTGATATAGGTAATATAATAGGTTGTGGAAGCAATTATGCAATGCCGTTGTCATTGACATTAAAAACTTCAGTAAAAACCTATTCTGAATATGGTACCCCAAATGAAAGTGAGGCAGTAGAGATAACTAAAATATATAAAATTGCACCTACAGGTGATGTATGTTATCTGAAACCAAATTCAACTAAAGTTTTACCTTTAAAACAATGGCGTGGTAGTGATGCTCAAGGGACTATGTATCCATTTAATACTGGCCCAATAAAACCAGATCCCGAAAATGGTGGTGGTTATACTGAAGATTTTATTGTTGATAAAGGATTTAGAGCTAGGCCAATTGTTTCAGATAAACCCTTTCCTACTACAGGCTTCCCAGGTGCAGAATTTCAATTAATAATGAATTATTCTCAAGATAGTTATACTTATAATGTAGCGGTTAATCCTGGTAATGTGGCAACAGTTGATCAAACAGGTAATGTTCTTTTAAAAGCTAAACCACCGGAAGGTAGTGGTGATATCGTTATTCGAGCTACATTAAAATCCTCTCCTAACAAACATTTTGATTATAAATTTAATCCAACTTCCGTTTGGATAGAACCTCAAAATGTGGGTAGTTATGATTGGCGTACTGCATTTAACCGATTTTGTGGTGGAATTGATGGATTCCCATCTCGCAAAGATTATTCTAACTCACCTGTAGTTAATGTTGGTCCTAATTGGCAACGTAATGGGAAATGGAATTTTTCTACTCGTGCTATTAATCAAGGACTTTATCCTGAATGGGGATTTACAAATCGTCGTACTTATCCAAATTCTAAATGGGAATGGGATGAAACGACTTATTTTACTAAAGATCCTAATTCTGATACACAGTACTTTATTATTTACCTACATGATGGTGGGCTATTGCCTTCTCCTCGTACGCCTGGTGATTTCGCTGGTGATGATTTTGCGTTTATAGCTTGTAGAAAATAACATTTTATTAAATTATGTTTTGGATTATTGATACCAATACTTGATCAAATACGTTAATTCAAAATAGATGTTATTTACTTTTAGAAGGATGGTAAGAAATAATAAAGCTATGATATTGTAAAGTGAAATAACATTTTTAAACAATTAACTAACGCTAAACAGCAAAAACTAGAATTTGTTTATCAGTAACTTTGGATGAATATTTTTAACCTATAATTTTTGTTTTTATGATGACATAGATAGTTCATAGGTTAAAATAACACATTGAATTTTATAAAATTGTATCTAATAACCCATGTTTCAACAGGAACGATACTGAAATCAATACAGTAAATTATTTATACGGCAAAGCGTTTTGCTTTAACCATTAAGAGTGGCAAGTATTATTTTCAAGTTATAAAAAAGACCGAGTTGTTATCTGTCTCGGTCTTATAATAAAATTTACTTATCATGAGCTTAACTGACAAGCACTACATCTTAAGATGTGTTTCTAGTTTTAATTATTTTTCAATTTTCTTTTCAAAATTGACAGAATAACCCATTCCTCTTTTACGGTAGGCTTCTTTCGCTTGATAACAAGGATAGGCTTCTGTTATTTTACGTTCTAAAGTATTTTTCTCGTTCCATTCTAAATTTTGTTCTTCAATGGCTGCTATTTTATCGGCACATGAGTTAAATGTTGTAATAAATTCATCATCATTGTCGGTAAAGAATTTTACATGTTTCTCATTTTCTCTATCAAAAGCTTCTTCCCAACTTTTTCTACAAGCGTTTAAAGAATAGATATCTTCGGCACAATAAAGTGGTTTTTGGGATTCAATTGTTTGGATATCAGCGTTAGCCAAATCTTCAGTGGCTTTTTCCTCTAAAGCCGATTTAGCAACGGAGCAATTTGAACCTTGACGTTGATCTAATTTACATATAGAAATCATTTGCTCTTTAATATCTTCGAATGGTAGTTGTTTTAACTCTTTTTTACCTTCGTCAACTTTCTCATCATAAACAATTTTCCAAGCCTTACATTTAGGAGAAGGTGTTGAGAATAATACATTGCAGCCTTCAACTTTCATAAATTCATTGATTGACTTTTGCCATGATTTGCCTGCTATTTGGTTTCTAATGGCTGTCATTTCTGTTTCTAAAGCTTGTTTTTCCTCTGCTTCTTTACGTTCTTGTTCTAATTTAGCTTGTAGGATTCTATCTTCTTTAATAGCATTTTCTGCAGCTTGACATTCGGTATCATTTTTTATTTTTTCGAATAATTTCTCATCATTTTGTCTAAAAGCTTTATTTAAATCATTATGGCATTCTTCTAATTTTTCTTTAGCAGAATCAATATGTTTTAAATAATACTCTTGATTTTTTTCTTCACATCCAGCTAAACCTAATCCGGCAATTAATACAAGTCCTATCACTTTTAAGT
>NZ_NAST01000020.1 GCF_002142215.1 Gilliamella sp. N-G2 | reverse complement strand
ACATAATAAACTAGCAAAAACTAGAACATAATTTTGTATTAATTACACTTAATAATATATAAAAATTTTAATTATATTTAATAATATAAAAAGTTATTATATGTTATATAAAAAAAGGATAACATTCCATATTATCCTTTTTAGTATTAAATTTAGTTAAACATATGAAATTAAATTTTAGTCGTAAAGGTACGAGCAATAACGTCGCGTTGTTGTTCAGCAGTTAGTGAGTTAAAACGAACTGCATAACCAGAAACACGAATTGTTAATTGTGGGTATTTTTCTGGATGTTGTACTGCATCTTCTAATGTTTCACGACGAAGTACGTTTACATTTAAATGTTGACCACCTTCAACTTTAATTGTTGGTGCTACATCTAATGGAACTTCACGATATTCGAATTGACCAAGTTCCGCAGTTGGGACGATTTGATCTTCTTTGTAAACTGATTTAGCAGCAACACAACGAGCTTCTTTGGTTGAATCATCTAATAACCAGAAAGAGTTAAGTAGTGCTTGATTGTCTGCTTTAGTAATTTGGATACCTGTAATCATTTTTAAATCCTCCTAATGGATCTGGACCTTATTGTCCTAAACTATTTAGGAGTAATATAGCACTTTCAAAATTTGATTAAAATCAAAAAAAGCTATTAATCTAATAAGTTTTACCGTTGATCGTATAATTTTACTCAATTTTTGCAAATAACTTTATATTTATTAAAAGGTAATCTTTTATTGTCACTTGCAATTTAAGTGATATTTTGATGATCTTATATTAAACAAGTTATTTTTATGCGTCTTTTTATTCGTTGAACGCTTATTTACTGTTGAATGAAGAGTACTTTTCTCATCATTGATTATCAGTAGGTTTATTGGTATTTTTAGGTATAATTAATATCATCAATAAATCCAGTGTTGAACTAGATAAAACAATTGTAAAGGTCAAATATGAGTAATCAATTAACATGGAATGATGTTATTGGCTCTGAAAAAGAGAAGCCCTATTTTCAACATATAATGCAGTTTGTGGCAACGCAGCGTGCGCAAGGTAAAATTATTTACCCACCCCAGCACGATGTATTTAATGCTTTTCGTTTTACTGCATTTAGTGACATTAAAGTAGTGATCCTAGGGCAGGATCCTTATCATGGTCCAAATCAAGCTCATGGCTTATCCTTTTCTGTATTACCTGGAATCAAACCGCCTCCCTCGTTATTAAATATCTATAAAGAGTTAGCAACTGATATTGAAGGATTCACGATACCTAATCATGGCTATTTAGGTTATTGGGCTACTCAAGGTGTCTTATTACTCAATAATGTATTAACAGTTGAAGCTGGTCAAGCTCACTCTCATGCCAAAATAGGTTGGGAAACCTTCACTGATCATGTTATTGCAGCAATTGATAAATATCTAGAGGGTGTTGTTTTCCTACTTTGGGGGTCACCTGCACAGAAAAAAGGTCAATTTATCGATCGTCAAAAACACCATGTGTTAACGGCAGTACACCCATCGCCATTATCGGCTCATCGTGGATTTTTTGGTTGTAAACATTTTTCAAAAGCCAATAATTTTATTTTACAACATGGTAAAACGCCAATTGATTGGCAACCAAGATTACCGGAAAACAAGCAATGAATAAAAAACGTCGACCAGGCTTACAAGAAATCGCCAATTTACTTGGTATCAGCAAAATGACAGTAAGTCGCTTTTTACGAGATCCCAATCTTGTATCGGAAGCACTACGGTTAAAAATTTCATCGACTATCGATAAACTGGGTTATATCCCTAACAAAGCCCCAGACATGTTATCCAATGCTAAAAGTTATGCTATTGGGGTGGTGTTACCCTCGTTAACCAACCAAGTTTTTGCCGATATTTTAAAAGGTATCGAAATGGTCATGGATGTAAAAGGGTACCAAACCATGATCACGCATACCGGATACAGCGCCGATAAAGAAGAGTTACGGGTTCGCTCATTACTGTCTTACAATATTGATGGACTAATTTTGACTGAAAGAATACATAATCCCGCCACACTTAAAATGATCGAAATTTCAGGTGTGCCGGTAGTTGAAATTATGGATAGTGTCTCACCTTGTATTGATATGGCTGTTGGCTTTGACAATTTCACCGTCACCAAAAATATGATTCATCACATGATAGATAAAGGGCGACGTAATATTGTCTACTTTAGTGCCAGACAAGATCAGCGAAGCATTATTCGCCAGCAAGGTTATGAAAAAGCTATGCAAGAGGCGGGATTAACGCCAAAAACATTAGCGACAAAAGAAGCTTCATCCTATGAATTAGGCGCAAGATTTTTGCACCAAGTTCTAGAAGAAAATCCAAGCGTTGATGGTATTTTTAGTACCAATGATGATTTAGCTATAGGCGTATTACTTGAATGTCAACGTATTGGTATTGAAATACCTAAGCAGATAGCTATAGTTGGATTCCATGGACACAAAATTGGCCAATATATGAATCCGAAATTAGCCTCCATACAAACGCCAAGAATAGAAATGGGTAACATTGCTGCCGAATTACTTCTAAAACGCATCAATGGTGAAAAGATCGACCAAAAGGTAATCGACTTACCTGTTGCATATCTAGAGGGTGAAAGCTTATAAAAAATAAAGAGTTTTTTAAAAATCTAGATTAACGATCTGCTTTGTTGGGATTTCTGGTTTTCATGATTTGATATCTCTGCTATAATTACCTCTCAGTGGTTATTTATACCTACTAATTAGATCATCAAAGAATAACACTGAGGCCCCCAATGAAAATTGTTGAAGTAAAACACCCTCTAGTTCGCCATAAAATTGGCTTAATGCGTGAATATGACATTAGCACAAAAGATTTCCGAGACCTTGCCAGTGAAGTTGGCAGTTTACTGACTTATGAAGCAACAGCTGACTTACCGACTGAAAAAGTGACGATTGAAGGTTGGTGTGGACCAGTTGAAGTCGAACGCATCAAAGGGAAAAAAATTACCGTTGTTCCTATTTTACGTGCTGGTTTAGGTATGATGGATGGTGTCCTAGAACATATACCGAGTGCAAGAATTAGTGTTGTTGGTTTTTATCGTAACGAAGAAACTCTCGAACCTGTTCCTTATTTCCAAAAACTCACTTCTGATATTGAAGAACGTATGGCTTTAGTGGTAGATCCTATGCTTGCTACTGGTGGCTCTATGGTGGCTACTATTGATCTGCTTAAAAAAGCCGGTTGTAAAAATATCAAAGTACTGGTTTTAGTGGCTGCGCCAGAAGGTATTAAAGTATTAGAACAAGCTCACCCAGATGTTGAACTTTATACGGCATCAATTGATGAACGCCTAAATGATAAAGGCTATATTTTACCTGGGCTAGGTGATGCCGGAGACAAAATATTTGGCACGAAATAAAATCTCAATTTTTAGACCGGTTTATCCGGTTTTTTTATGTCTGCTATTTAATAATTAATTTGCTATTAGCAAAAAGAAGTTTAAGAAGAGAGGAAAACGTGTTTAAAATCAATAATGATGAAATTAAAAAGGATACTTCACTATTAAAACCAGCCTGGCAAGATATTTTTACTGGTGCTCAAATGCTATTTGTTGCTTTTGGTGCTCTAGTCTTAGTACCACTGTTAACTGGTTTAAATCCAAATGTAGCATTATTTACTGCCGGTGTCGGTACATTGTTATTTCAACTTGCAACTAAAAATAAAGTACCGGTATTTTTAGCCTCTTCTTTTGCTTTTATTGCACCAATTTCTTTTGGAGTAGCTCAATGGGGAATACCGGCAACTTTAGGTGGATTGGTTGCCGCTGGTTTGGTATTTATGTTTTTTGCTTTTCTGGTCAAAATTAATGGTAACAATGTTATCGATCGGATTTTACCGCCGGTAGTTACCGGGCCAATTATTATGGTAATTGGTTTATCATTAGCCCCAGTTGCAGTTGGTATGGCTATGGGTAAAGATAGTGGACTTCAAGCCGAAAACTATCAACTTATCATTATTTCAATGGCTTCTTTGTTAACGACTTTAATTGTTGCTATCTGGGCAAAAGGCTTTTTTAGATTGGTTCCGATTATTGCCGGTATTGTGGTTGGATATACACTTTCATGTGCTTTTGGTATTGTCAATTTTCAACCAGTTATTGATGCACCATGGTTTAAAGTGCCTGATTTCACATTTCCAGAGTTTCAGTGGCAAGCTATTTTATATATGATTCCTATTGTGATTGCTCCAACTATTGAGCATGTGGGGGATATTATGGCAATTGGTGCTGTAACAGGTAAAGATTATACTCGTGAACCTGGTTTACAACGGACATTGTTGGGTGATGGATTGGCTACTACTACAGCAGGATTTTTTGGTGGGCCTCCATGTATTACTTATGCCGAAGTTATTGGTGCGGTAACCTTAACTCGCAATTTTAAAACTCAGGTAATGACTTGGGCTGCATTATGGGCAATCTTAATGTCTTTCATTGGTAAAATAGGGGCATTTTTAAGTTCAATTCCAACTGTCGTAATGGGTGGAATCATGGTGTTGTTATTTGGTTCAATTGCTTCGGTTGGTATTAATATTTTAGTCAAACATAAAGTCGATCTTTCTGTATCACGGAATATGTGTATCGTCTCGTTAGTACTAGTATTTGGTATTGGTGGCATGATCTTCGATTTTGGTTCTTATGCATTACAGGGTATTAGTTTATGTGGGATTTTAGCCATTGTGTTAAATTTAATCTTACCGCAACAAACTAAAACCAATAACTAAGATAAACATTCTGGCCGTTAATCATAAAATCGATTAACGGCTAATCATATTTCCTTTTTTTACTACTCTATAAGATCTCTACGTTTTACTTAATAAATAATTATTTTAGTCAGCAAGTACTAACTTTTATAAAAAATATTAAGAGTACATTGATCAAATTCTAATTTTAAGCGTTAGGATTAACTTAATAACTATTATTTTTCCATAATAAAATAGATTTGATTTACCGTATGTTTTTTACAAACGTAAGTGAGTAATAACTTCCAAATAGTAAAGCTATTTTAAAAAAATTGAGGAAAGGGGTTTTTGATAAATAAAAAACTCACTTATTTCTCAATAAGTGAGTTTGGTTTAATAGTAATCAACAAACGTTATTTAATTGGACGCATTGTCGGGAATAAAATTACATCGCGAATAGTATGACTGTTGGTAAATAACATTACAGTTCTGTCAATACCGATCCCTAAGCCAGCAGTTGGTGGTAGGCCATGTTCTAATGCGGTGATGTAATCTTCATCATAGAACATTGCTTCATCGTCACCGGCATCCTTTTGTGATGCTTGATCGGCAAAACGTTGCGCCTGATCTTCTGCATCATTAAGTTCTGAGAAACCATTACCAATTTCTCGTCCACCGATGAAAAATTCAAAGCGGTCAGTGACAAATGGGTTTTCATCATTACGACGAGCCAGTGGTGATACTTCAGCTGGATATTCGGTGATAAAAGTTGGTTGTATTAAGTTAGCTTCAGCCACTTCTTCGAAAATTTCAGTTACAACTCGACCTAATCCCCAACCTTTTTCTACTTTGATTCCCACATCTTTGGCAATTGCACATGCTTTATCAAAATCATCTAAATCCGCATTATTCGTTTCTGGACGATAATGACAAATTGCTTCACGCATCGTCATTTTGATAAATGGTTTTCCAAAATCAAAAGTATGTTCGCCATACTGTACAACTGCATCACCAGTTACTGCGATAGCTAAACGGCGGAATAATGCTTCGGTTAATACAATTAGGTCTTTATAATCGGCATAAGCCATATACATTTCCATCATTGTAAATTCTGGATTATGTCGTGGTGATACCCCTTCATTACGGAAGTTACGATTAATTTCAAATACTCGTTCAAATCCACCAACAACTAAACGTTTTAAGTAAAGTTCTGGCGCAATCCGTAAGTACATATCTAAATCTAGCGCATTATGATGAGTAATAAATGGTTTTGCTGAAGCTCCACCAGGAATCACTTGCATCATTGGTGTTTCAACTTCCATAAAATGGTTTTCAAGCATAAAGTTGCGAATTTCAGTCACCACTTTTGAACGAGCAATAAAGGTATCTCGAGATTGTTGGTTAGTAATTAAATCAAGATAACGTTGACGATAGCGCATTTCTTGATCGGCTAAGCCATGGAACTTATCTGGTAATGGGCGTAGTGCTTTTGTTAATAAGCGAATTTCTTGACAATGGATTGAAAGCTCACCAGTTTTGGTTTTGAACAAATAACCTTTAGCACCAACAATATCACCAAGATCCCATTTTTTAAATTGTTCATTATAGTAATTTTCTGGTAGATCATCACGAGTGACATAAAGTTGGATTTGTCCAGTTACATCTTGTAGTGATACAAATGATGCTTTTCCCATAATACGGCGCATCATCATGCGACCAGCAACAGTAACGATAATTTTATTTTCGATTAGCTCTTCGTTAGTTTTATCATCATACAATTTATGAAGATCGCTTGAGATTGCATCACGACGAAAATCGTTTGGGAAAGCAATGCCTTGTTCGCGAATTGCAGCTAGCTTTTCACGACGTATTGTAAGCTCGTTGTTTAACTCTTCAATATGGTTTTGTTGCTCTTGCTGTGTTGACATAATATTACCTTTTATTTATCACCAAACAGGGTTATAAACCTGCTTTTAAGCTTTCTTCAATAAATTGATCTAAATCACCGTCTAAAACGGCTTGAGTATTACGGGTTTCGACGCCGGTACGTAAATCTTTAATTCTCGAGTCGTCAAGTACATATGAACGGATTTGACTACCCCAACCAATATCGGATTTATTTTCTTCCATCTGCTGTTTTTCGGCATTCTTTTTCTGCATTTCCAGCTCATAAAGTTTCGCTTTGAGCTGTTTCATCGCTTGATCTTTATTACTATGCTGAGAGCGATTGTTTTGACATTGAGTCACAATCCCTGTTGGCACATGGGTAATACGAACAGCAGATTCAGTTTTATTAACGTGCTGACCACCTGCACCAGATGCGCGATAAACATCAATACGTAGATCGGCAGGGTTGATATCAATATCAATATTATCATCAATTTCTGGATAGACAAATACTGATGCAAATGATGTATGACGTCGGTTACCTGAATCAAATGGACTTTTACGAACTAAGCGATGAACGCCAGTTTCGGTACGTAACCAACCATAAGCATAATCACCAGATACCTTAATAGTGGCCGATTTAATGCCCGCTACATCACCATCTGATACTTCCATCACTTCGGTACTAAATCCTTTTGATTCAGCCCAACGGAGATACATTCTAAGTAGCATTTCCGCCCAATCTTGTGCTTCAGTGCCACCTGATCCAGATTGAATATCTAAATAACAATCAGCACTATCATAATCACCTGAGAACATTCGACGGAACTCGAGACCAGCTAGTTTTTTTTCTAATTGCTCTAGTTCTAGATTTGCTTCATCAAAAGTATCTTGATCTTCTGCTTCAACAGCAAGTTCAAGTAAGCCTTCAACATCATCAAGTCCTTGATCTAATGAATTAATGGTATTGATGATCTCTTCAAGCATTACTCGTTCTTTACCTAATGCTTGTGCTTTTTCTGGATCTGCCCAAACTTCCGATTGTTCTAATTCAGCATTGACTTCCTCAAGACGTTCTTTCTTGAGATCGTAGTCAAAGATACCCCCGAATCACATCTGTTCGCTCGGTTAATTCGGCTATTTTCGATTTGATAGGATTAATTTCAAACATATTATGCTGTTTTGTAAATTTTTAAGTTTTTTAATTAATCCTGCATTGTAACGGATTTAAGTATAACTTAGCAATTACCAATTTGCTTACATCATTGATAATAATGTAAATGAATAATAAATAAAAAATGACGCGTATTGCGTCATTTTTATAATGTGATTTTTCTAAATGAGCTTATTTTTTCGCTTCTGTGTATAATTCAGCTACTTTATCCCAGTTAATAACATTCCAAAACGCACCAATATAATCAGCACGACGGTTTTGATATTTTAAATAATAAGCGTGTTCCCAAACGTCAAGCGCTAAAATTGGTGTGCCAGAAACACCTGAGAATTTTTCACCCATAACTGGGGAATCTTGATTAGCAGTTGAAACCACTTCTAGCTTATCATCTTTCAATACTAACCATGCCCAACCAGAACCAAAACGAGTTGCCGCAGCAGCTGAGAATTTTTCTTTAAATGCATCAACTGAACCAAAGTCTTTTTCAATAGCAGCTTTAAGTTCACCTTTAAGTTCAGTTCCAATTTTTAATAATTCCCAGAATAGAGTGTGGTTAACATGACCACCAACATTATTTTTAACACCAGTAATTTTGTCTGCAGGGACTTTGTCTAGATTTTTTAGTAATGTTTCAGGGCAAAAGTCTTTAACTTCAGCAGGTAGAGATTCTAATAATGCATTAGCATTATTTACATAAGTTTGATGATGTTTGTCATGATGAAGATGCATTGTTTCAGTATCAATATAAGGCTCTAAAGCATCATAAGCATAAGGTAAAGGGGGTAATGTATAAGCCATGAAATTGCTCCTTTCATTTATTAAGTATTTTTAACTCATTTATACTGTCGAGTATACGGTCTATCAATATATCCCACAAACTATTGTTTAGATAGCTTATGACTATCTAATTTAATATCATTGCTGTATGATTTTTATACTTCGTTTGGTTGTGTTAAATAAGGTGTATACATCATAATTGCATGATTTTCACTAATGAGTTTTTCCTCTATTTGATTATCGAGCAAATGGGTTTTTCGTTGCCATATCTTATTGTGTCTGGTGTATCCGCCCCACCATTGTTGTTCAATAACGTGATCGGTTTCGAATATTTCATAGTGATAAGATAAAGGTGTATTGGCAAGCAGTTCACCATGTAAATATTCATCATCTAACCAAAGATTAAGTCGGTACGTTGTATTGGTTTTATTAAGTAATTGTAAATCGATATAGTTATAAGAAAGTGTTGCACCACAAGCAAATGGAATAGTACGGTTAACATCCGGAAAAACATCAAAACTATGACGCCATCGTTCAATAATGGTTAAATCTGAATGTAATACCATCCAGTAAATCAAATTGCCAAGTTGGCATAAACCACCACCAATATCTTTGCCGATTTGGCCATTATGTAATGAGAGACCTTCTAAAAAGCCGCGTTTCTTAGATGGTCGACCAACTTTTTGCCAAATTGAAAATCGTTGATTGGGCTTAATTATCGAACCGTCGAGCTGTTCAATTGCTAAGCGAAGGTTAGTAATTTTGTTATATTGCAAATACATATCAACATCTTTCAGTTGTCTTAACAATACCGATTGATGTTTTTTATGAGAATAGCAGCAAGTATTATTATTCTTATCAATTACGCTATAGGCGTGACGGTTGCGCCACCAATCTAGTTTACGTTTGAGAATAAAATACTCCTTACCTAATTTTAACCTTAAATTACTGCGTTTTTTAGGTTTATCTACAATAGTGTTTTGCATATAACAATCATCCTAACTACTAAATTGCTTATTTTTTTATAAGTGATAAATAATTAAGGCTTAATTTATCTAAAAAGCCAAACAGTTTCTGATTCATTTCAGAATAATCATGGGAACGAAGTTGGCTAGGTGTATCAACAAAACGATATTTTGCTGCCTGATTAAGATCACTTTCTGAGTGAGCAATCAGCTGTTCAACAACATCTAAAGTTAACTCCATATGACATTGAAAACCATATACTAAAGGACCATAAGCAATGATTTGTCGTGGGCAGCCTTCACTATAGGCAATAATTTGTGCTTCTTGGGTTAAACCTGGCATGTCATTGTGCCAATGGCCGACAGCTAAACCCTTGCCAAAATCAACAAATAAAGGATTATTTTTACCTATTTCAGTTAAGGTGATAGGGAACTTACCGATTTCCTTTTCCGGACTATGACCATGTGGGGCTCCTAAAGCTTCACCAATTAATTGTGAACCAAGACAGACGCCAAGTACGATTTTTTTTGAGTTGATAGCCGATAATATTACTGCTTGTTCCGCTAGCGAGTCAAAATGAGGGCACTCTTGTTTGGTTGTTGCTGGTGATTGTGGGCCACCCATAATAATCAACATATCAATATTATCTACATTGTTGGGAAGAGGTTCACCAAGATAAACACGAGAATAACTAATGGTATAACGATGTTCTTTAGCCCATTGCTCATAAGCTCCAGGAGCTTCGAAATCTTCATGAATAATAAAATGCAAATGCATTGGTAAATCTCCTTTAACCTAACTATTATCGATCAGAATACTCAATTGCCATTAGATGTGAATATGGAAAATTAAGCGCGATAATTATTATGAATCTTTTATTAAGAAAGACAATAGTAAAGATATCAATAGGCGATAAACAAATAAGTTATAGAGCAGAAGAATAATAGGCATAAAAAAATCTGCTTGAGCAGATTTCAACATTCGGAAAGTTGGCTCCTCCAACAGGACTTGAACCTGTGACATACGGATTAACAGTCCGCCGTTCTACCGACTGAACTATGGAGGAACCGAAATGTAGCGCGCATATTATAGATTTAATGACATTATGTCAATAGTTAAATTGTTTAAAATGTGTTTTTTGTAGCAGATTATCTCGATTATTATGCTTCAAGTATTCGGATTGTCTTGAATAATGTCTTTTGTCTGAGTAGTTGTTGTGGATGTGATCCTAGTTCTCCTTCAGGGATCGTTTGATTTAATGCTTGATAATATTTGATCCAATAAGGCAGAATTTGGCCTGTGGCTAAATCGCTAAAGTTCATAGGATAACGTTGAAAATAATCTTCACCAGATGGGTACTTGAAAGCATAAGTAATCAGTTCACTACAGTAAAACCCTTTATCATCTTCGCGAAAACTATGGTTATAAGGCAACCCTAGACAGGTTTGCACTCGCATTAATGCGTTTTTAATGACGGAATCATCATAAATGGTTGCTACTAGATTATATTGAGCGGTAGCTAAAAAGTTGTTTAGGGGCTGTTGGATTACCCCATGTTTTTGAGTGGCTTCAATGATGATATTATTGCCAATATATAAACCAACATGGCTTATCTGATTGATTATCTCATCCGAGCAGAGCTGTGAACCAGAATGCGTAATTGCTTCATTAAATTCGCTTTCTTCATACTGGGATTGAAAAATAATATCGCCAATTTGCATTTTTATTGATGTTTTTTAGCGTGGTGACGCCATAATGAAAACATGACACAAGTTGCGATGATAAATTTAAGTGCATCCACACCAACAAAAGGTAAATAGCCTGCTTGTATCGCTTCGCTAAGGGAAATATGTAAATACCCCATTAAATAGACCACACCAAAGACAAATAATAATTGGTGAGCACAAGCAAAGGCAACTAATCCTAACAGAAAACGACGATCGTAACCTTTTTCTGCTGCATATCCAGCTAAATAAGCACTAAATACATAACCATATAAATAACCAGCAGAAGGAGAAGCAAGCGCCATAATGCCACCGCTACCATTGGCAAAAAGTGGTAATCCTAATGCACCTAAAAAAAGGTATTGAAGAATTGCTAAAGCACCTAATTTACGCCCCAAACAAGCTCCGATCAGAAGCACGCCTAATGATTGTAGACTGAATGGTACCGGATAGGTTGGAATACTGATATTTGCGGCAACGCCTAGCAGCAATGCGGCACAAGTAACTGCGCCCAACTTGCGTTGCCAAGAGGATAAGTTGAATAGTGTATTAATATAAGTTGGATAGTACGATGTTAATTGTTGTTTCATTATTTTCTACCATTAAAAGCTAAATAGTAGCGTCATAATAATACAAAAATAAAGCATGTAAACTATTTTTTTATAAAATAGTTTACATTTGTTTGGGGAATTTTGTTTCAAACTAAAAAAGGATTTGTCATTCGTTCATTGCCAAAGCTCGACATCGGACCATGGCCAGGAACAAAGATAAAATCATCACCAAGCGGAAATAGTTTATTTGTGATAGAGGAAATTAAATCGGCATGATTTCCTCGAGGAAAGTCGGTACGGCCAATGCTACTTTTGAATAAGACATCACCGACAAAAGCAATTTTATCTTTGGCATTGATAAATACGATATGGCCAGGAGTATGGCCAGGACAGAACAGAACATCAAGTGTAATGTTACCCACTTTAACTTGTTCCCCTTCAGTTAACCAGCGATCAGGTAAAAAACTATCTGTATAAGGAAAGCCAAATTGCATACATTGTTGTGGTAGTCCAGAGAATAAAAACTCATCTTCTTGACTAGGGCCAATAATCTTAACATTATAATGATTAGCTAACGCCACGGCAGCGCCAACATGATCTAAATGGCCATGAGTAAGCAAGATTTGCTTGATATTTACGCCTAGTTTTTCCACTGCTTTTCTAAGCAGTTCTGGCTCTCCACCAGGATCAATAAAGGCAGCCTCGTTTGTTTCATCACACCAAATAATGCTACAATTTTCTTGAAAAGCTGTAACTGGAATGATCTGATATTGAAACATATAATTCTCCCTTAATTGCTTAGCGCCGATTCGTTAAATTTTTACCATCTTGTGTGTTTAGTTGCGCAAAAATCATGCTTGATAGCATAGTCACAATACCTAGTATAACAAAGGTTAATTGAAATGCGTGAATAGTAGTTGTTGAATTGCTGAATAATCTTACTAATACCGCACCAAAACCAGTACCAAAGCTAATGGCTAATTGCTGATTAACCGCCATTAAACTATTACCACTGCTGGTGCTTTCACCTTGTAAATTAGCTAATGTTATACTATTCATTGAGGTAAATTGCATTGAATTGATTCCGCCAATGCAAAATAGCAAAATGCCTAATATTACTAATGGTGTCGCTAAGTTTATTAATGACATTAAAAGAATCAAAATTCCAGCTAAGATGGTATTAGCGACCAATACAAAACGGTAACCTAAACGAGCCAGAATCCGCGTAATGAAAAATCTGGTACAAATTGAAGCAATTGCCATAGGAACTAGCATCATGCCAGCAAAAATTGCTGAATAACCAAAACCAACTTGTAAAAATAGTGGAATAAGGAAAGGCACGCCAGAAATGCCCAATCGACAAACTAAATTACCGATAATACCAATTTTAAACGTTCGAATATTAAATAATGATAGTGGAAATAGTGGCCCAGATTTTTTTTGCGCATAGGTTCGATAAATAAATAAAAAAATCAGACTGATGATGGCAAGCGTTATTGGTAAATAATATTGTTGACCTTGATTTAAACATTCGACACTAAGGGTAGCGCTGATAAAAGTAATAACGATAAAAAGAAAACCAAAGAAATCAAAAGGCATATGTTTGCCTTTAATGTTAGGCATATACTTTAAGCTAATAAATACCCCTAAAACCCCAATTGGCAAGTTAATCAAAAATACCCAATGCCAACTTACCATATCGACTAGATAACCGCCTAAAACCGGCCCTAATACTGGTCCGATCAATCCTGGTATTGTTGCGGTATTTAATGCCGCTAAAAACTCGTTACGTTTAAATGCTTTAATCAAAACTAAGCGAGAAACCGGTACCATCATTGAACCACCAATACCTTGAATTACTCTTGATATATCTAAGAAAATTAATGAATTGGATAAAGCACACAGTAATGAACCTATTGTAAAGAGTGATACTGCCAGTACAAAGATATTTCGGGTACCAAATTTATCTGAAAGAAAGCCACTTACTGGAATAAATAGTGCTAGTGTTAGTGCATAACAGATTACCGCTGACTGCATGTTTAGGGGGGATTCATTAAGATCTTTGGCCATAGTTGGCAAAGCAGTATTTAGAATTGAGGTATCGAGTGATTGCATAAAAAAAGCAAATGCAGCAATCCAAGGTAATATACGATAGACAAAAGGTGGTAACTGTAGTTCGCTATTCATTTTGTTCAGCCTAAAATTGATTGATATGCTGGAAGCAGAGGAATTTTATTAATCCTAAGATTATACTCTCTTACTCATCGGGTATGATTGAATAAGAGAGCTAATGAATGCTATTTTACAATATTCACTGTTAATTGCTGGATTTTTTCTTATTTTTAACGGGTTTTCCTTGCCAATAACCAGCCAATAGTGAACCAGAAATATTGTGCCAAACAGAAAAAACTGCAGCAGGTAGTGCCGATAATGCTGAAAAGTAGGTTGTACCTAATGTTGCAGCTAACGCTGAGTTTTGCATGCCTACCTCTAAAGACATAGTTCGACAAGTGGACTCGTCAAAACCAAATAAACGACCTCCCCAATAACCACCCAGTAAACCAACACCATTATGAATAATGACGGCAAAGATAACGGTTATACCTACTTGAGCAATGAGTGCATGACTACCAGCAACAACTATACAAATAATTAATAAAATACAAAGCATCGATAACAGTGGCAAAAAGCGTTCACATTTTTTTACCACAGGATATAAAAAGTGGTGGACAATTAAGCCTAAAAGAATAGGGACGAGAACAATTTGAACAATATGTATCAACATATCCCAAACTCGAACTTCAACGGTAGTACCAACTAACAATAATGTTAGTAATGGGGTTACTACAACGCCAACCAGTGTTGATACCGATGAGATGGTGACCGATAATGCGACATCCCCCTTAGCGAGATAAATCATCACATTCGAGGCGGTACCACTAGCAACGCTCCCCACAAGAACCATGCCGACTAATAGCTCTGGTCGCATAGTGAATAATTTAGATAAGATTAACGCGGTAACTGGCATTACAATATAATGCAGTAAAGTACAAATTATGACTGCTTTCGGTTTAGTGACGACGCGTTTAAAATCATCAATACTTAACGTTACCCCCATTGTAAACATGACAAACATTAATAATTGTGATGTATGTGGTCGCACAGGTAGAAAGGTATCAGGTGAAAAATAGGCAGCTATTGCACAAAGAATTGCCCATAATGGAAATAATCGAGTTAATGAAATAATGGATTGTACAAAAAGTTGACTATAGCGCTGCGACATAAAATATCACCTTTTGTTGATAAATCATTAATAATTAAATGGTTATCTTTTGAACGGATTTGTAATTTCCATTCTATTAATTCTACGAAATAGCGTCAAGGTATTTGTTAAGATAGTGTTAATTATTTGTGAAGGCGGTTCTGTTCGCAATTGACTAAGAATATTAAAGATATCGACAATGTTTTCGGGACGATTTATTTGTCCTTGGCGACCGCTTAATGGCATATCAGGTGCATCAGTTTCCAACACTAAACTTTCCAGCGGTATTTTTGCAATGGTTTGGCGAGTTTTATTGGCTCTGGTATAACTTATTACCCCACCAACACCAATATAATAGCCTAATTTAATAAATTGCAATGCCTGTTGATAGCTACCAGAAAAGCCATGGATCACCCCACGACATGGCAAATTAGCTTGATGTAATTCATGATAGATAATGTCGTGTGTTTTGCGTGAATGGATTAAAACGGGTAAATCATAGCGCTTGGCTAATACCAATTGAGCTCGAAAATAATCTAGTTGCTGTTGCCAATCAACAGATTGGTCATAACGGTCTAAGCCAATTTCACCAATGGCAACTAATTTTGTAGGGTGAGTACTAACTATATCTGATAGTTGTTCAAGATCAGCCGGCGAGTGTTGATAGATAGGGTGTAAACCGAGTGCAGCATAAAGTTCACTATATTGCTCGGTGAGTTGTAATATTTGACTAAAATGTGTTGCTGATACAGCAGGAATAATTAAGCTATTAATTTTAACTTGGCGAATATTATTGATTGAATTCTCGAGATCGGTAACAAAAGCAGGAAAATTGAAATGGCAATGCGTATCGATAAACATAGTGCCTCCTCCTATTCTTCGACTTGATGTAATAATATCGGCAATAAATATCGCTGAGCAAACTGTATTATTTGTTCTATTAGATCATCGGTTAATTCGGGATAAAGCCTTGCGTAATAACTATCACATTCTGCGGTAAGAAATTGGCCACCTTGCCAAGTGGTTAATAATTTGCTTATTGCTTTTTCACTGAGTTCAATTTGTCCAGTTTTTGGATTATATGCAGCAAGCAACCAGCTCCATGCGCTTTGTAATGGCATTAATAGTGGTTGGTTGACACCTTTTATAAAACCTTCAACGAGATCCGTTAATAGGGTTAACGCTTGTGGGGCATCAATGTGTAAAAATCGCCATTGGTTGTCTTCTCGGCCATATAAGCGACTTTGGCTGTCGGTTTTATCCCAATTCAAAATACAATAAATTAAGTGATCAATCCATAATGACATACCATCACGAATCGAGAGTTTAGCTGGGCGCCAAGTTAAAAGACCATCTGCTTGAATGTGGGTTAGCCAACCTTGTAATTGATAATGTTGTTCATCTATCGAAATAGTTAAATTTACCTCTAAGGTTGATGGATTAGTTCTCTCTTCAATGATTTTATTGGCTAAAGGTTGCAGTGCTTCACACAGTTCATCATAAATAATCTCACCAAATGCACCGTCGGGTAACTCACCTGTTAGCTTAAGCCGTTGGTAAAAGTTATCACAGCCTTGCGAGTCCTTAGCAATCATTTCATTTAAAATTTGTAGATTAAGTTGATAGCGTTTTAAGTTATCTAGGCTAAAGTTTTCAGCATCGGGCAAGGTGTCATCTAAATAATTGACATAAAAATTAAAGCGTTTTTGTAAGAAAAACCGAATAGAGTGTTGATAAAAACGTTTTAATTCATCTAGATTGATATTATCCATAATGACTTTGCTAATATCGCTGATAAATGATTGGTTTTCTCCCGCTTTTAACGCGGCAGGTAACCACTCATCAGCATAACTTTTAGGTTCATTTAAGAAATTTTGAGGATTAAATGGTGTGCGAGTATGCAACGTTCTTAAATTATCAATTAAAGGCGTTTTTTTATCAGAATCTTTATCAGTAGCATCATGATAATACTGCACAATATAATCCCAAAGCTCATCGACTAATACTGACGGATAACGTTCGCTATCGTCTTTCATATCTCGACCGATATAACTGATATAGAGTTGATCTTGTGCAGATAAAATAGCTTCCAAAAACAGATAACGGTCATCAATACGTCGACTACGATCACCTCGACGAGGATTTTGAGCAATTAAGTCAAAATCTAAAGGTAAAGATGTTCTTGGATAATCACCATCATTCATACCTAATAAACATACTAATTTAAAAGGAATCGAACGCATTGGCATCATAGTACAAAAGTTTATTTTACCGACTAAAAAACGATGGGCTAGATGATTTTGCTCCAATCGTGATTGCATCGCATCATGTAAAATAGTTATTGAAATTTGATCGGTAAAATTAGCATTTAAACCACTGCTAATCAGTTTTTGCCACTCTTCTTGAATCATTAATAAAATTGATTCACGTGAGTCATTACTAACAAAAAAATCATTAATCAGTTCAATACAGCAGCCTTGCCATTCAGTTAATGGCTTATCTTCACTGAGAATGGTTAACCATTTACGCACCGATTTTATAAATTCTGCTAACTGACCGATTAATTCAGCATCTAAGCCGGTAGCACCATCATAAGCTAATATCTGTTGCCAACCACCTTGTTCACTATTCATGGTATAACCAAGTAATAACCGTTCAAGGCCAAATAGCCAACTGTGAGCATTTTCTAGACCAAAACGAATACCTGATTCAATAATCCAAGTATGTAATAAAGTTAGTTGTGACTCACTTATGGCAAACTTTTCAGCAATGGCTGGAATTTCAAGTAGATTAAATAACTCTTCAGCGGTAAAGCGGCTTTCAGTAAAGTTTAAAATAGCAAAAAATCCTTGCACCATTCGATCAATGTTGCGAGCTTTTTGATCGGAAATTGTGAATGGTAGATAGCGTTGTCCTTCAGCGTTACCGAATACTGACCGAATATAGGGTACATATTTATCGATATCTGAAACCATGACAATACAATCACGTAATTCAAGTGTTGGATCGGCATCAAATGCAGATAATAGATAATCATAAAGTACTTCGACCTCGCGCTGTTCACTATGGCAAGCGTGGAAGGTTACGGATCTATCTGTTTTCTTTATCGGCGCTTTTACATCACTGGTTTGATAAAGTTCTAAAATATCTTGCTGAATTGAATCTAATAAACATTTTCGCTCATGATCGACAAAAATATCAATGTCTTGTTTATTATTGAATTCCTGCAATAAAAATAGGTTATCTCGTCCTAACTTACCCCAAGATGTTAATAATGGGTTAGGAATATTATCAGGTGTATTTTGGATCTCTGATAGCTGTTTTTCTACAATATCGCCCCAATACCATTTGCAAGGATTATTAAACATTAAATGGACATCAATGTGTTGACCAAGTGTTGATAATAATGATAAATAAATTGGTGGTAGTGAGGTAATACCAAAAATATAGACTCGTTTCGGTAACGATTTTAATCTTGTGCGATCGAAATCATTATCTAACAAAATGTCTAACATTTGCTGATAGATATTGGCACGATGATAAGGTTGACTAATTGCAATTAGTTGTCGCCATAATTCAGATTGCCAGATTTCATCTGGATGATGATTTAGTTCAGCTACCGTTTGCTTGCTTTCCCATTTGGCTAACCAGTCAGGGCGATAAACTAAATATTGGTCAAATAATTGTGCGATTCGAGTCGCTAGTTGATACTGTTTTCGTTCTTCTTTATCAATATTAAGATAATGTTTAATGGTATCAAATTCAGGTCGCTCGATAATTTTTGGCAATAGATAATACAAACGCCAAGTCATTGATTCGACATTATAACTATTTTCCTGAGGTGAATTAGGTAACAGAGTTTGGTATAACTGCCAGATAAATTGGCTTGGAAAAAGAAAATCAACATTAGCAACTATCCCTAGATCATTGGCTAATTCAATTTGTAACCATTGTGCCATACCTTGGCTTTGCACCATAACCATATCAGGCATAAAAACCTGTTCTAGCGGATCTCTGCGCATTAACTCGCTGACTAATGTTTTGAGTAAATCGACTTGATTAGAATGATAAATGGTGAACATAGTTACATTAATATTAATAGAATTAATCAGATTATCGCTGATTGCTATTAATAAATCTAGCCATGATTAAATAGTAACTTTTTATAACTAAATAAAATGCCAATAGTTTATAAAAATTTTGAGGAAAGGGGTTTTTCAGAGGTAAAAATTACGCCTTTTAGGTAATGATAATTCAAATAGTCGTTCAGTAAATAATAAAAAAGGCTACAATTTATTAATTTGTAGCCCTTTATTGCCTAGTTTAGCTATCAATATCCTTATTGACCTATACGGCGAGTTAACTCAATAACTCGTATTTTTGCTAAGGCTTTAGAAAGTTCAGCAGATGCTTGAGCAAAAGACATATCATCGCTAGGATGATTAATGTGTTCTTGCGCTTGTCTTACTGCTTCTTGTGCCCTTGCTTCATCCAAGTCTTCACCACGAATCGCGGTATCAGCTAAGATTGTTACCATGGTTGGTTGTACTTCTAAAATACCACCAGATAGATAAATAAACTCTTCTTGTCCATCGGCTTTAACAATCCCGACCATTCCCGGTTTAATGGTTGTCAGTAACGGAGTGTGACCAGGATAAATTCCAAGTTCACCTTCTCGTCCTGTAACTCTGATTCGCTGAACATCACCTGAAAAAAGGTGAGATTCAGCACTAACAACTTCTAATTGATAGGAAGTTAGTGCCATAATGCTCTCTCCGTTCTATAAATCTCTTAGAGAGATTTCGCTTTCTCAATCGCTTCGTCGATTGAACCAACCATATAAAATGCTTGTTCAGGAATATGGTCATAATCACCGTTCATAATACCTTTAAAGGCACTAATTGTGTCTTTTAATGGTACGTATTTACCAGGTGAACCTGTGAACACTTCCGCAACGAAGAATGGTTGAGATAAGAAACGTTGAATTTTACGTGCGCGAGCAACAGTTAATTTATCGTCTTCTGATAATTCATCCATACCAAGAATCGCAATGATATCTTTTAATTCTTGATAACGTTGAAGAATTGACTGTACGCCACGAGCACAATCGTAATGTTCTTGCCCAACAACAAGTGGATCTAATTGACGACTGGTTGAGTCGAGTGGGTCAACCGCAGGGTAAATACCTAATGATGCTATTTGACGACTTAATACGATTGTTGCATCCAAGTGAGCAAAGGTAGTTGCTGGAGATGGGTCAGTTAAGTCATCGGCAGGTACATATACTGCTTGGATTGAGGTAATTGAACCCGTTTTAGTTGAGGTGATACGTTCTTGTAATAACCCCATTTCTTCTGCTAAGGTCGGTTGGTAACCTACCGCAGATGGCATACGACCTAATAGTGCAGATACTTCGGTACCGGCTAAGGTATAACGGTAAATATTATCGATAAATAATAGTACGTCTTTACCTTCATCACGGAATTTTTCTGCCATTGTTAAACCAGTTAACGCTACGCGTAAACGGTTTCCTGGCGGCTCATTCATCTGACCATAAACCAATGATACTTTATCAAGTACGTTTGATTCTTTCATTTCATGATAGAAGTCGTTACCTTCACGAGTACGTTCACCTACACCAGTAAATACTGAGTAGCCTGAGTGCTCGATAGCGATGTTACGAATTAATTCCATCATGTTTACAGTTTTACCAACACCTGCACCACCAAATAGACCAACTTTACCACCTTTTGCAAATGGACAAATTAAGTCGATAACTTTGATACCAGTTTCAAGTAATTCTGTTGAGTTAGCCAACTCTTCGTATGTTGGTGCTGCACGGTGAATCGCCCAACGCTCTTCTTCACCAATTGGACCTGCTTTATCAACAGGATCACCAAGTACGTTCATAATACGGCCAAGTGTTTTTGTTCCCACAGGAACTTCAATGCCGTGACCTGTATTTACTACTTTAAGTCCACGTCTTAAACCATCAGATGAGCCCATTGCAATACAACATACAACGCCACCACCTAATTGTTGCTGAACTTCCAGAACTAATTTATCAGTGCCAGTTTCCACTTCTAATGCATCATATACCTTTGGTACTGCATCTTCTGGGAATTCGACATCAACCACCGCACCGATGATCTGGACAATCTTTCCAGTAGCCATTTTTAATCCTCTACGTCTTTTTCTTAACTATAAGCCAATATTTAGCACTAACCTGAAACAGCAGCTGCACCAGATACAATATCAATTAATTCATTTGTGATCGCACCTTGACGGGCTTTGTTATACACAATTTGTAATTCATTAATTAAATTTGCACCGTTATCGGTTGCTGCCTTCATGGCCACCATTCTTGCTGCTTGTTCACTCGCTAAATTGTCAACCACCGCTTGATAGACTTGTGATTCAATATAACGACGTAAAATCACATCTAATAATGATTTTGCATCAGGCTCATAAATATAATCCCATGATGAAGCTTTAAGTTCTTTATCTTCTGAAGCCGGTAATGGTAATAATTGCTGTATTGTTGGCTTTTGCGACATTGTGTTAATAAACTTATTGGTTACAATATATAGTTTATCAATTTTACCGTTGTCATATGCCTCAAGCATTGTTTTTACCGGACCAATTAAATCAGATAAAGTTGGTTCATCACCTAAATTGGTTACTTGGGTTAAGATGTTGGTTTTTACTGAAGAGAAAAACGAAACACCTCGAGAACCAATTAAAGCGACATCTGCTTCAACGCCTTTCTCTTGCCATGCTGACATATCAGCAATAACAGTTTTGAAAAGATTGATATTTAATCCACCACATAAACCACGATCGGTTGAAATGATAAGATAGCCAACTCGCTTAACATCCCTTTCTTCCAGATAAGGATGTTTAGTGCCTATTTGAGCTAACGCTAAATGTCCAATTACTTCACGAATCATTTCAGCGTATGGACGACTAGCCGCCATTCTATCTTGCGTTTTACGCATTTTAGAATTAGCTACCATTTCCATCGCTTTGGTGATTTTTTGCGTACTTTGGATACTGGCAATTTTCGTTCTAATTTCTTTTGCATTAGCCATTTGTTACCTCACCCTTACCAAGTTTGAGTTGATTTAAAGCTTTCAAGCATTGCTTTTAACTTGTTTTCAATCTCATCATTGTAATTGCCTGTTTCGTCGATTTGCTTAACAAAATCGGCATATTGACTATGGGCATAAGCAAGAAGTGCTGTTTCAAATGATAATACTTTAGCAAGTTCAACATCTTCAAGATAACCACGCTCAGCAGCGTAAAGTACAATTGATTGCTCAGCAACAGTCATTGGTGAGTATTGCTTTTGTTTGAGTAATTCAGTTACTTTTTCACCATGGCTTAATTGGTTTCTTGTTGCTTCATCTAAGTCAGAGGCAAATTGTGAGAATGCTGCTAATTCACGATATTGTGCAAGAGCAGTACGAATACCACCAGATAATTTTTTCATTATCTTAGTTTGCGCAGCACCACCAACACGAGAAACCGAAATACCTGGGTTTACCGCTGGGCGAATACCTGAGTTAAATAAGCTAGTTTCAAGGAAGATCTGACCATCAGTAATCGAAATTACGTTAGTTGGTACGAACGCTGAAACGTCACCTGCTTGAGTTTCGATAATTGGTAATGCAGTTAATGAACCTGTTTTACCTTTTACTTCGCCTTTAGTGAATTCCTCAACATAAGCTTCGTTAACACGAGCTGCACGTTCAAGTAAACGAGAGTGAAGATAGAATACATCACCAGGGTAAGCTTCACGTCCAGGTGGACGACGAAGTAATAATGAAATTTGACGATAAGCAACCGCTTGTTTTGATAAATCATCATAAACAATTAATGCATCTTGACCGCGATCACGGAAGTATTCGCCCATGGCGCAACCAGCGTAAGGTGCTAAGTATTGTAATGCTGCAGATTCAGATGCTGATGCCACCACCACAATTGTGTTTTTAAGTGCACCATGCTCTTCAAGTTTACGCACTACGTTAGCAATAGTTGATTGTTTTTGACCGATTGCTACATAGATACATTTAACCCCAGAATCACGTTGATTAATAATGGCATCAATTGCTAATGCGGTTTTACCAGTTTGACGGTCACCGATGATAAGTTCACGTTGACCACGACCGATTGGAATCATTGAGTCAACTGCTTTATAACCAGTTTGTAATGCTTGGTCAACTGATTGACGGTCGATAACACCTGGAGCAACCACTTCTACTGGCGAAAATCCATCATGTTGAATTGAACCTTTACCATCAATTGGTTCACCGAGAGTATTAATAACACGGCCTAATAAACCATCACCTACTGGTACCTGTAAAATACGTCCAGTACATTGCACTTTCATCCCTTCAGATAAGTCTTCGTATGGTCCCATGACCACAGCACCAACAGAATCTCTTTCAAGGTTTAATGCCATTGCATAACGGTTGCCTGGTAATGCAATCATTTCACCTTGCATTACATCAGTTAATCCGTGGATTCGAAGAATACCATCACTTACAGATATGATAGTTCCTTCATTGTGAGCATCACTCACAATATTGAACTGAGCTATCCGCTCTTTAATTAGTTCACTTATTTCAGTTGAATTTAGCTGCATTATCAGTCCCCTTAAGACTGTAGAGCGTCATTTAGTCGATTTAGACGCCCTCTGATACTACTATCAATAACCATATCGCCCGTACGAATAATAAAACCAGAAATGAGCGATTTATCAATATGACATTTTAGTTTTACTTTTCGTGATAAACGTTTTTCGACTGCGACAGAAATTTTATCAAGTTGTTCACTGGTAAGCTCATTAGCAGAAATAACCTCAACATCTGCTTGTGCTTCTTTATCTAAACAGTATTGCTCAAACAAACTTAACACTTCAGGAAGAAGAGATAAACGTTTGTTTTCAGCCATAACTTTAATAAAATTAGTGCTAAACTCATCTAATACATCTTTACAGATATTGATGAGTAAGTTAGCCACTGAATCAGTTTTCATGTCAGATGTTAAGATACTTCTTATTTGAGCATCTTTGCTCACTTCAGATGTTAACACCAACATTTTGTGCCATGATTCGATGCTATTTTTTTCAACAGCAAAGTCGAAAGCGGCTTTAGCATAAGGGCGAGCAATCGTAATTAAGTCAGCCATTGCTCTATTCTCCTTATAGTTCAGCTACGAGTTTATCAATGATGTCGCTGTTAGCGGCTTCATTAACAGAACGTTCAATAATTTTTTCTGCACCGGCAATAGCGAGTGTAGCGACTTGTTGTTTAAGCTCTTCTCTAGCGCGTTTGCGCTCAGCTTCAACTTCAGCAAGTCCTTGAGCAACAATCCTTTCTTTTTCACGAGAAGCTTCTTGTTGTGCTTCTTCAAGAATGGCTGCTTTGCGTTTATTCGCTTGCTCAATAATTGCATTAGCCTCAACCTTAGCCTGTTGCATTATGTCAGATGTATTTGCTTTGGCTAATTCCAAATCTTTTTTTGCTGTTTCTGCTGAAGCAAGTCCATCTGCTATCTCTTTTTGGCGTTTTTCAATCGCTCGGATAACGGGTGGCCAAACAAACTTCATACAGAACCAAACAAACAATACAAATGTAATTGCTTGGCCGAGGAGAGTTGCGTTCATATTCATGAGACAATTCCTCTTAAATTATTATTAGCCTGCAACAGCAAAAATGACATATAACGCAATACCTACACAAATCATAGGGATCGCATCAACTAAGCCCATAACGATAAAGAATTGGGTACGTAACATAGGCATTAATTCTGGTTGGCGAGCAGCACCTTCTAAGAATTTACCACCTAATAAACCAATACCAACTGCACCACCGATTGCAGCTAATCCCATCATTATGCCTGCGGCTACAAATAACATACTATCCATTATATACTCCAGTTTATTATCAAAAAAATTTAAAAATTAATGATCTTCTGTTGCCGAAGCCATCGCTAAATAGACAATCGTCAACACCATAAAAATAAATGCTTGTAAGGTAATTATCAAAATATGGAAAATAGCCCATGGTAATGATAATACCCATTGTGACCACCAAGGTAATAGTGCAGCAATTAAGATGAAGATAAGTTCACCAGCATACATGTTACCGAAAAGTCGTAATCCTAATGAGACAGGTTTAGCTAATAAACTAACAAGTTCTAGGACTAAGTTAATTGGTGCAAATGCCCAATGATTAAAAGGATGTAAAGTATATTCTTTAATAAAACCTGTAATCCCTTTATATTTGATTGAATAGATGATGATAAGCGCAAATACGCCTAAAGACATTGACATGGTAATACTAACGTCAGCTGTCGGTACTACTCTTAAATGTGATAAACCTAAATATTGTCCAGCGTAAGGTAAGAAATCAACTGGAATGAGATCCATCAGATTCATTAAGAAAACCCAAATAAACACAGTAAGAGCTAAAGGGGCAATGAGTTTATTTTGGCCAGTAAACATGTCTTTGACGGTATTATTGACAAATTCAAAGATCATCTCGACTGCACATTGAAGTTTACTTGGTACGCCACTCGTTGCTTTCCTTGCAACACGATGGAAAATCCATAAAAACAGCACACCAAGTAAAATTGAAAAGAACAAGGAATCAAGATTAAAGGTCCAAAAACCAGAACCGACTTGTAAGTTCTCAAGATGGTGTTTTATATAAGCTTGCGGTGAAGCTGGAGAGGAAACTGCCATATAACCCTCTTACCTATTTTCTAAAAATAAAAACTACAGCTTGTTATATTTTTTACCTTAAAAGGTATAAACAATTACTGCAATAACCGAAGCTGTTATTTTAAACCTAATTGCCTATATTAAGTCAACAACTGATTAAAAAAATAAAGAATTTAGACACTTTTTACTAATTTTGCGTAAAGAATAACAGCTTTATTACTCACTTTATTAGAAATAATTTTCACCAATTGCCTAATTAATGTAGAAAAAATAGGCTAATTTGATTGTTTAACTGCATTAGCAATTTGTTCCGCAAGTTGCTGAACTTGTGATTGATTGCTACCTTCAACCATCACTCTAATAAGAGGCTCTGTGCCTGATTTACGAATGAGTACTCGCCCATTATTAACAAGTTGTTGTTCAGCTTGTTCAATGGCTGATTTAACTTCAGGATTCGTTAATGGATCATGTTTACCAGAGAATCGGACATTAATTAATACTTGGGGCAACATTGTCATACCACTACATAAATCAGCTAATGACATATCATTGCGTACCATTGCAGCTAAAACTTGTAAGCCAGCAACAATGCCATCACCGGTAGTGGTTTTATCTAGCAGTAGAACGTGACCTGAATTTTCAGCGCCTAACCGCCAATTTTTTTCAACTAGCATTTCAAGTACATATCTATCGCCGACTTTTGCTCTTACAAATGGAATACCAAGATTTTTAAGGGCGATTTCCAGCCCCATATTACTCATTAGCGTACCGACCACTCCACCTTTTAGCTGACCCTGTCTTAACGCTTCTCGAGCAATGATATAAATAATTAAGTCACCATCAATTTTATTACCTTTATGGTCAACCATAATAATACGGTCACCATCACCATCAAGGGCGAAACCTAAATTGGCTTTTTCACTGATAACTCTCTCAGTTAAAGCTTTTACATCAGTGGCACCACAATTTTCATTAATATTCACGCCATCAGGGTCACAACCAATTTTGATTACTTTAGCGCCAAGCTCACGCAATACTTTCGGGGCAATGTGATAGGTGGCACCATTAGCACAATCCACCACAATTTTTAGGCCTGATAAACTTAAATCATGATCAAAAGTACTTTTACAAAATTCAATATACCGACCAGCAGCATCAGTTATTCGACTGGCCCGACCTAATTGTTTTGATTCGACGCAATCGATCTCTTTTTCAAGTTGCGCCTCGATTTCTAACTCAATTGCATCATCAAGTTTGCGCCCTTCGTTTGAGAAAAACTTAATACCATTATCATAGAAAGGATTATGTGACGCAGAAATGACAACACCAGCATCAGCACGAAACGTGCGAGTTAGATAGGCAATCGCCGGCGTTGGCATTGGGCCAGTAAAAGCGGCGGCAACCCCAGCCGAAGCAAATCCGGCTTCTAATGCTGATTCCAGCATGTAACCTGAAATGCGAGTATCTTTACCTATGATTACTTTTTTTACACCATCTTTAGCCAGTATTCGCCCAGCAGCCCAACCTAATTTGAGAGCAAAATCAGGCGTTATAGGATATTTCCCAACTTTTCCTCGAATACCATCTGTCCCAAAATATTTCCGATTAGACATGTTATTCCCTCATACAGAATTTTTTATTTAACTTATTTCCGGCGTTATCATATTAACGTTATCAGTGTTTTACAAAGGAACTTAGCTAAACTATTCTCGATTGTCGTTAGCAAATTTCAATAACACTTGGCTTTCTTTAATAAAACGCTCGGCATATTTACCAAACCATTTTGTTACTTCATTAAAATTCTCAATAAATTTGGTTTTATCTCTTTGTTCGATTAATTTAACCATTTGCCCAAAACATTGATAGTAACGTTTAATTAATTCAATATTGGCATCTGATGCCATGATGATATCGGCATAAAGTTCTGGATCCTGAGCAAATAAACGGCCTACCATCATTAATTCAAGTCGATAAATTGGTGATGATAGGGTAATTAGCTGTTCTAAATCAGCGTGTTCGCGTTGTAAATTCACACCATATGAGAATGAAGTAAAATGACGCAATGCTTGAATAAATGACATGCATTTATCATGCTCTTTTGCATCAATCGCACATAAATTTGCTCCCCAAATCCGCATTTGTTCAATTAACCATTGGTATTGTTCCGGGTATCGTCCTTGGCAGTAAACAATAACTTGTTTAGCTAAATTAGGTACATCAGGGCCGAACATAGGATGTAAGCCAACGACAGGACCAGTATGCTTAGCTAACATAGCTTGTAACGGTTTGACTTTGATTGAAGTAAAATCAGTTAAAATGCAATCTTTAGGTAGTGGTGGTAATTGTTCAATTATTTCACAAGTTTTGTTGATAGGCACTGTCACAATAACTGCAGCTGCATCAGCGACTACTTCTGCAGCTTGATGCATTGTTTTTGAGCCTAGTGTTTTGACTTGGTAACCAGATAAGGTAAATAATCTGGCAAATAGTCGGCCCATTTGACCATTACCACCAATAATAACAATTGATCCTTTACCGGAGTAAACTTTTTTGAACCCTTTATCATTTTCACTAATATAAGACTCACGCATTAAACGACGTAAAATATCTTCAATTAGCGCTGGTGATATACCTAAATCTTCGGCTTCTTGTTTCCGTTTAGTTAACATATCCGCTTCACGTTTTGGATCGTAAATTGGAATTCCATGCTCGCTTTTCACTTCACCAACTTCGGCCACTAATGCTAGTCGCTGACTAATTAAAGATAAAATCGATTTATCTACTTCATCAATTTTATTGCGCAATGCAAGTAATTCCTTTGACATATTTGCTGGATCCTTTATCACAAGTTATAGCTTTTACTGTAATTGCTTAACAGTATAACGTATTTTTGGTAGCATGGGTTAATAGCAAAATTAAATCAAATACAATAAATTTATGATTAAAGTTATCTCATTTAACATTAATAGCCTTCGGGCAAGAATTCACCAATTAGCAGCGATTATTGATAAACATCAGCCAGATATCATTGGCTTGCAAGAAACCAAAGTTCATAACGATCAATTTCCAATTGAGGAACTAGCACAGTTCGGTTATCACTTACATTATCATGGTCAAAAAGGGCATTATGGCGTGGCATTATTGACTAAGCAAAAACCATTATCAGTCCAATGTGGTTTTCCAACTGATGAGGAAGGTGCACAATGTCGATTAATTATGGCTGAATTACCGACTAGCCAAGGTAATTTAATCGTTATCAATGGTTATTTTCCTCAGGGAGAAAGTTTACACCATGAAATCAAATACCCTGCTAAACGTAAATTTTATCAGGATTTAAATCAGTATATACAAAGCCAGCAACTTAATAGTCAATTATCCTTAATTATGGGGGATATGAATATTTGTCCAACTGATTTAGATATCGGTATTTCTGATGAAAGTCGTAAACGGTGGTTGCGTACTGGTAAATGTTCTTTTTTGCCTGAAGAGCGTGAATGGATAAATAATTTAATGTCTCTTGGTTATACTGATACTTATCGTCATGCTAATCCTGAATCGCAAAGATATTCATGGTTTGATTATCGTTCTAAAGGATTTGATAGTGAAACTGGATTAAGAATTGATTTAATATTAGCCAGCCAAAAGTTACAGCAATATTGTCAGCAAACCGGTATCGATTATGATATTCGCGGTATGGAAAAACCATCTGACCATGCACCGATCTGGGCACAATTTGATTTAGATTAAACTTCAACCATAAGGATAATAGTATGCAAAGCAGTTCGATTTTATCGGTCAAAGATCTTAACCAAATGGTTAAAGATCTGCTTTCTGATGCTATTGGACAAATTTGGTTAGTGGGGGAAATTTCTAATTTTTCTCGTCCTTCTTCTGGCCATTGGTATTTCACATTAAAAGATGAAGTTGCCCAAGTGCGTTGTGCTATGTTTCGTAATAGTAATTTTCGCACCGGATTTACTCCACAAAATGGTCAACAAGTGTTGGTAAATGCTTCGGTAACGCTTTATGAAGCACGTGGCGAATATCAATTGGTCATTAATAAAATGCAACCCGCGGGTGCGGGATTGTTACAACAAAAATTTGAGCAGTTAAAACAAAAACTGTCAGAAGAAGGATTGTTTGATCCTATTTATAAACAAACATTACCCGATAATATTCGTACGGTTGGAATTATTACTTCAGCAACTGGAGCTGCGTTGCATGATATTTGTCAGATATTAAATCGACGCGATCCTAGTTTGCATTTGATTATCTATCCAACTCAGGTTCAAGGTAATGAAGCGGCAACCCAAATAGCAAGGATGATTGAAATTGCTAATGTTCGCCAAGAATGTGATGTACTAATAGTTGGACGAGGTGGTGGCTCACTTGAGGATCTTTGGTCATTTAATGATGAAGTGGTTGCAAGAGCAATTTTTGCTAGCCGAATACCGATTGTTAGTGCTGTTGGTCATGAAGTCGATTTTACGATTGCTGATTTTGTTGCTGATGTTCGTGCAGCAACGCCATCCGCAGCGGCCGAGCTGGTAAGTCGAGACAAACTAGAGCAAATTAAGCGTTTACAAGTTCAAGAACAATATTTATGCATGGCAATGGATTACTATTTAATGCGCCGACGAGAACGCTTAAATAAATGGCGCCATCAATTACAAACACAACACCCTCAAGCAAAATTATCAAAACAATTAAATCGTTTATTAACTGATCGTCATGCTTTGTTTGAAAATATGCAGCAATATTTATTAAGGCAATCTTATCGCCATAATCTGCTTGATAAACGTTTGGTTCGTGTTTCACCACAACATAAAATTCTTTATTATGGGCAGAGCCTTGAGCAAAAACAGCAACAAATCATTAATTTGATTCAAAACAAGCTGACAGATGCTAAGCATCAGTTTGTATTACAAACATCTCAGCTTAATAGTGTTAGTCCACTAGCAACCCTAGAGCGAGGTTATTCAGTAACAACTAATCAGCAACACAAAGTGATACGCTCAGTTGAACAAGTCGTTATTGGAGAAATTATTGAAACACAGTTAAAAAGTGGCAAAGTAACTAGTCAAATTATTGAGATTAATAAAAAATCTAGTTCACAATAGTTTTGTTAAGATTTGAAAAATTAACTTATTATAGCTTAATTGAAAATTAACTTTTTATTTAGCTATTTTGTTTTTATTAATAGTCTATCTTATTTAATAAATTTAATGTGCGAAATTGGATAAAATTGTATCTTAAATAGTATTAAGGATATAATATTCAGCAAATTTATTAAAAAATACTAAGAGAATAAAGTGGTTATGCATCCTCCAATAGGTATTGATTTAGGTACTACCAATAGTTTGATTTGTGTTTGGCAAAATGGTCAATCAACGCTTATTCCCAACGCTATCGGCGAAGTTGTTACGCCATCGGTGGTCAGCATTGATGAAGATAACTCTATTTTAGTTGGTCATGCTGCTTTATCACGTTTAACCACTCATCCTAGCCGTAGTGCTGCGGCATTCAAACGTTTTTTAGGCTCAAGTAAAGTTTTTGAATTAGGTGAGCAAAAATTCACTCCAACTGAACTTTCCGCATTGGTTTTAAAATCATTAAAAGCCGATGCTGAAGCTTTTTTAAAACAAGAGATTAGTGATGTAGTAATATCCGTACCTGCTTATTTTAATGATGAACAGCGTAAACAGACTCGCTTTGCTGCTGAGCTAGCAGGCTTAAATGCTGTGCGTTTAATTAATGAACCTACAGCTGCCGCCATGGCGTATGGATTACATGAAGAACAATCTGGAAATACCTTAGTTTTTGATTTAGGTGGTGGTACATTTGATGTTACTGTGTTGGAATATAGCATGCCAATCATTGAGGTTCATGCTTCAGCTGGTGATAATTACTTAGGTGGTGAAGATTTTACTCATGAACTTGTTAAAGCTTGTTTAAGCGAATGGGAACTCAAACAATCCGATATACCTGTTGATGATTATGCTCGCTTGCTAGATTTAGCCGAACAACTAAAATGTAAACTAAGTGGTGAACAAATACATAATTTGACTTGGTCTTGGCAAGATAAGTTGTGGCAATTTTCATTAAATGAAGTAAGGGCTAAATCAATTTGGTTACCTTTACTTAATCGCTTACGAGCACCTGTTGAACAGGCTCTAAGTGATGCTCGCTTAAAACCTAATGAACTTGAACATATTGTCTTAGTTGGTGGTTCATCGCAGTTAGGTGTAGTGCGAGAGTTAGTAACCAAATTATTTGCCAAATTACCTTACCGTCACATTAATCCAACGACTATTGTTGCACAAGGGGCTGCAGTGCAAGCAGCATGTCGTTTACGTGATGTTGATGTTGAAGAAGTGATTCTTACCGATGTGTGCCCATATACCCTAGGCATTGAAAGTAGTTCTGGTAATATTAATGGTTTATTTTCGCCGATTATTGAACGTAATACGATTGTTCCAACGTCAAAAGTAAAAACCTTTTCTACAACACACCCACAACAAAAAAGCATTATGCTTTCAGTTTATCAAGGAGAAAACCCTCGGGTAGAAAATAATGTTCTAATTGATGAATTTGAAGTTCCTTTAAAGCCAATGGAAAAAATACAAGGGATTGATGTTCGTTTTAGTTATGATTTAAATGGTTTGCTCGAAGTTGATGTGGTATTGCTTGAAACTGGCGTATTGCATGGCAAAGTGATTGATCATAGTCCAATAGGGTTAACAGATAAGCAAAAACAAGAGAGCCATGAACGTCTGGCAGCCCTTAAGATTCATCCGCGTGATGAAATGCCAAATCGTACTTTATTAGCGCGACTAGAACGAGCATGGGCACAGTCATTGGGTGATGAACGATTATTAATTGGAGCATATATTGAAGCTTTTATGCAAGTACTTGATCAGCAGAATCCCGAAGAAATCGAGCAAGTACGCAGTGAGATAGAGGTAAATCTTAGCGAGCTTAATCGATAATCATTACCTTTTCTAAAATCCCTCCTTTGTTAATCAGAAAATAGTCTTTCATTTTCAAAGGGGGGAAAATTCAGATGATTTATTTTTGAGGTTATTCTTCTATTGGTGGTCCGTAGCGGTTGGTCTCATTAAAAGTTGAAAGCCAACACGGCAATAATAGCAATGGTAATAAAATTGTGGCGGATACAAAATAATAGAAACCTCCATTAGAATAACAGTCATTTAAGCGTCGTTTTATTGCCAAAACACTATTGATTGTTGCTAATCCGCATAATACAAGCATAATAGGATGATCTAAATTAGTTTTTTTTGCTGCCTCTATTATTAATAAAAATAAAGGTAAACTGAAAAAGCCCATTTGTTTTAAGAAACCAATTAAATTGGTTCGGCCTCTCCAACGCCAAATTTGCCACCATTCATTTGGTGGAAATGATTTTGATTGAAGCTTTTTCTGGTGATCCATATTTTTGGCTAACAGCAATGCTGAGGATAATTTAATTATGCTATTATTATCATTATTTTGTCCGATTTCTTCTAGTACTTCTATATCCTCTTCTTCGCATAGCGAATCATCTTTGTTTAACTTGTTATTTATAGCATATAATTTATCTATGTTTTGCAATTCATCATTATGTTTTTTAAGGGATGATGGAATAGATAATTTGTCACAAAATGCGTTAGCAAGTTTTTTTAACTGTAGATCATCGCCAGCAAGTTTTTGTAGTATTTGGTGTAGTTTTGTTTTTTGATTTGGTTTATCAAAAACAATCATATACAGTAACATTAAACAACTTACTGGTTTGTTGGCTAGTTTATGTGCCCATCTTTGTTCAACTATTTGTTCAATTTCATCCCAATTAACCTCTTCTGGCGAGTCGGTAAACGCCTCAATTGAATTTGGATAATTAACCAACATACTGCCAATCAATTGGTTATCAGTATCGATTAAATTATATAATTCTGTATCATTTTGCCATTCGTTAGACTTAAAGGTATTGATCAGCGGCACTAGCGGATCATTTTCTGGGAGTAAAAATAAGTTATCGTTTTCACGAATAAATTCAGCGGCTTTAATTGGTGAATTGGTAATGGTAATGGCTAATAAACAGTAACGATACCATTGCCAATAAGCATTCTTATCAGCCTCAATAATTGATTGTTCAGGTGATTTAGGTAAATTATTAAATCCCCTAAATTGATAATATATTGGCCAATCAAACATTTCCATATTTCGATAGGTTACATTGCGGTATAGATGTAATTTAGCGACAAACGGGATATCATCGAATCTATCTAACCATAATCGACCATATAAAAACTGATTGCCTTTTTCGTTATCTGGATCAAATTTAGTCGGAATAGTTGCATTTTCATCACTTTGGTACAACCATTCTTTAAACTCCTGAACGGGTGGTAAATTAGTGAGCCATTCAAGGTGTTGTATAGCTTGACGCTGTAAATTTTGTAAAATAAATTGTTCAAACTCATCTTCACTTGAGTCAGCTAAGATTTCTTGCAAAAGTGTTTTATTACCGTGTCGTAGCATGATTGCATGTCGGTATAAACGATATAACCGATTGTTTCCATCATCACATAATAAAGTGTGTAGAACTTGACGATAATTCCAATGATTATCCAGAGCCCAGGTTATAACAGCCGCAATTCCATTGCTGTAGTTTTGTTTCCTAAATTTCAGTAGTCGAGAAATTGTTGATGGCGTAAATTGCGGAATACTATATATATAAGTTTCCTGATCTTCTGCCGTTAAACAATAAGAATGGTTTAATGCCAGAATTAATAATGGTAGATAATCAAACCGATTTTTAGAACACCATAACATTAACCAGCTGGTGGCCTTTTCTTGATATTGTGGTAAACGATAAAGTTCTAACCAAAGTGATAAGGCGTTTTGTTCGTCTTCAATCAGTGAATACTGCATTGCGGCGACAGCTTTCCATTGTTCCTGAATTTGCTGTTCTTGATTAGTATCTGAAATACAAGTTAAGGCATAGTCTAATAATCCTCTATTTGGCGATTTAGCAAAATAATACCAATTGGCTAATTCTTGCATAAACTCTGTATTATCAGGTAGGTAAACTACAGTATGAATAGATAAATATTCTGCTAACTCTACTGCTGGTTTTTCCCAGAAAAGCCATCTAGCACAACGAGCATAGTCGATGGTTACATTTTGTATGGCTTTGCTTGTCCTTGGTAAGCTGTCGTAATTAAAAAAATCACCACGATCAATATGATCAAAAAAATTCTCATACATATCAGCGTCGTTGGGAGAATAACTATTTATTTGCTGACGCCAGCGTAAATTATCAGCTAATATTTTCACACATGATAGTGATATCGTCACAGTGTCATAACTGATATCCAACAGTTTCCATTTAGCAATTTCCAGTATAGACATTGGGTAATCATAAAAAGAAGCAACAAATTTATGCCACTCATTCACATCATGGCATCGAACCGGATCATCGAGTAATGCTTGATAGTTATCACTGATTTCTTTGACTTGTCGCTCTTCTTCGGTGAGGGGTTTAATGACCTCTTCAGCGAGATTTTCTTGATTTAATTCTTCAGTCATTGATTCTGGTGATTTTGCATACTGCATTGCTAATTCATAGGCTTCGCGTAGCGCTTTAAAACCATCAGGATCTGTTTCAGGATGATATTCAGGTAGTTTTGCCCGATAAGCTTGTCGAATCACGGCGATATCGGTAGTTTTCTCAATTGCTAATAATTGCCAAAAATTGTTATTCATGACCAAGCATACTCCATTAATGATTCAGGTTTTTCCAGTTCTTCTATCTCAATATGCCAAGGCAAGTGATGATAAGGGGAATCTTCGTTGCTATACAAATTAGTCATGGCCCATGTCTGGGATGAACGGCATAAGTCACAACGTAATTTTTCTAGATCTTCTTTATTAGTCAATGATTCCCAATATTGATAACCGACAAACCAGCCAGAAAAATAACTTTGCCATGATGAATAATAGTATTGAGCTCGTAGTCCAATTCTATACAAAATCCAAAGGGCTTCTTCTTCAGTAATAAATTTATTGGTGATGCCATTACGTAATATATAACCCATACGTGCGTAATCCCAACTACGGATGCCTCCAGCACCACATTCGGAATAAGTTTGTTCAACAAATTCGAGCAAAACTTTATCATAATCGCTCTGTTTCTCGGTGTAATTCAACCAATCTAATGCCGATAGACGAGGATACATAAAGTAATGTTTAGATAAGGCTGTTGCATGACCATCATCGACCATATTAAAAACCATTGCTAATAGTGTTTCTCGAGAGTGGATGCCCCAGTCTTTTTGCATATCAATATATTCATAATCTGGGAAAAAAAATGGTGAGGTATAACTTGCACCACTCTCTTTATTTAAGGCAACCATTGGTGCTGATAGACCATATAACCAATCGATATAATCTTGATTCATCGCTTTATTCCATTAATTTTTTATACAACCATTTTATAAACGATAACAGATTTTATAAAAAAATAAATGTTTGTTATAACGATTAAATTAATTACTTTTTTGCTATAGATTAGGTAAAAAAATCGAAAGATTTTATTTTTTAGAACAATAAAATTATTTTGCAAAACTATATCTACAAGGCATAATAAAAACTATTAATCAGTATTTGAATTCTACTGAGTAGTAAATAAAAGGAGTAATAATGAAAAAATTTGTCTTAGTAACAGCATTAGTAACGAGCGCATTAATGCTACAAGGTTGTGTTGCTGCTGTTATTGGCGTCGGCGCCGGAGCTACCGCAAAAGTTGCCACTGATCCGCGTACCACTGGAACACAAGTTGATGATACTACCCTGAACACCCGTATGAATAATAAATTAAGTGAAAATGGTCCTTTTTTTATTGGCTCTCGTATCTCTTCAAGTACTTATGATGGCAATATTATTTTGACTGGTCAAGCCAATGCCGAACAGATTGAAAAAGCGGAACGTCTTGCTTATCAAGTTGAAGGTGTGAGGAAGGTTTATAACCAAATTCGTACAGGTGAACCAGTTAGTGCAGGAACAATCACCAATGATATGTGGATAACAACCAAAGTTAAATCTCAACTTGTAATGAATTCTAAAACCAAAGCACGTAATATCAAAGTCGTTACTGAAAATGGCGAGGTATTTTTAATCGGTATTGTTAGCAGTGAAGAAGGGCAGGAAGCCGCTACTGTTGCAAGTAAAGTTGCAGGTGTTAAGAAAGTTGTTACATTATTTATGCAACGTTAATCACTAATTGTAAAAGCCAAAAGGATTAAAAAAGGGAGAATTTATTCTCCCTTTTTTACCTTAAATGCCAGTTAATTTGATACGTTCAATCATTTTTTCAATCCCTTGTAACCTAGATTGGCTCAACTCATCAGTAATTTTTAATTGCTTTAATATTGCAAGAAAATCGATAGCTTGAATTTGTTCTGCTGTTTTATGATTGGCAATAATGATTAAAATAGCTAGCAAGCCTTTAACGATTCTACCTTCACTATCACCTTGAAAGGTAAAAGTATTATCTAATTGTTTTTCATTAGTTAGCCATACCCGATTTTCACAACCATAAATTTGGTTGGATTCTATTTTTTTTAAATCCGGAAAATCAGGTAATTGTTTTGCTAAGGCAATTAATTGTCTATAACGATCTTGCCAGTTCTGTTGTTTAGAAAATAATTCAAATAAAGTTTGTTGTGATAGCATAATTAAAACCGATTAGTAATTGAACAAGTCATTAACGTTTCTTTGATTAACTACAGATATAGCTTAAGTGAGTAATTCAATGGCATTTTGTAATGCTGTAATAAAATGATCAATATCGTGCTGATTATTATATGGCATAAGTGAAATACGAATAACACCATGACAACCAAGTTTATCCATAAGTGGTTTAGCACACAATTCACCGGTTCGGATGGCAATATTTTGTTCGCTTAATAAAATAGCGATATCATTATGATGAATGTTTTGTATATTAAAGCTAATGATAGGGCTATTGCTAACGCTATAAAATTGTATATTGGTTAACTGGCTTAATTTTGATTCAGTATAGCTTGCTAATTGTTTTATATAATTTTCTAATTGTGCTTCATTCCACTTTGTTAACCAATCTAAGGTTGCTTTAAAACCAATAATGCCCGCTATATTTTGTGTACCAGCTTCAAATTTATAGGGAAGATTTTCAACTGTAAATCCGGTAAATGAAGCAGCTTTTAACATTTTACCGCCGCCATGCCAAACATTCATTTGATTGAGTAAATATTGTTTTCCATATAGTATCCCCAATCCAGTTGGGCCATATAGCTTATGAGCAGAAAAGGCATAAAAATCGATATTTAAATTTTCAACATCAATCGGATGATGTACAACGCCTTGAGCGCCATCCACGACTAATACCGCATTGGTTTGATGAACTAGTTGACTAATTTGGGCTAAATCTGGACAAAAACCGGTAACGTTAGACATTTGAGTTATAGCAACAATTTTAGTTCTCGCTGAGAGTAATCTTGAAAGCTCATCAATATCTGCTGACCATTTAATGATCTTGGCGCCAGTTTGTTTCGCCACAATAAGCCAAGGTAACAAGTTGCTGTGATGTTCTAACTCGCTAACAATGATTTCATCACCTATATGTAATTGTGCTCTGGCATAACTTTGGGCAATTAAGTTGATTGATTCGGTTGTGCCTCGAGTCCAAATGATTTCACAATTTGACTTAGCATGAAGTAGATCAGCAATATTTTGCCTAGTTTGATCAATCGTTGCGGTGACTTGTAGCGCATCTTGGTGCAAACTACGTTGCGCTGTTGCAGTGTTATGCTCGTAATACTCAACAGTTGCATCGATCATGGCTTGTGGTTTCAGCGCTGTAGCTGCTGAATCAAGATACACATTATGGCTATTTAGGGCAGGGAAGTCTGCCCTAAATTTTTCGAGTAGCAGCATATTATTGTGTAAGTTCAAGTCCTGCAATTCCATTCCAATAACCGTTACAGTCTCGTTTATGTTCAATGTGTAAAGGATTTAGTCCTTCTTCATTAGCTCTAAATTGCTTAACTACCTCGAGTGTTTCAATTCCAAGCGGAGAAATACGCACGATATCAACTAATCCTTTCATCTCTTTTAGATTATTACCTAAGTTATAACAGTAGCCACTTTGTGTTTGAATACCGTTAAGAACAAATACTTTTTGTTGTTCTTGAGAAAATACTTCTCGACCAACGGGATATTTAATACAGCAAGTCTCACATTTATCTTTTGGTTTATCTTCCGATCTAGCAGTAAAACAGCGGGCAGAATAGGCTAATGGTAGATAACCATAGCTAAATACTTCAACTTCAAAATTGCGCTCAATTTTCAATGCGTCAAATTGTTTTAAAACATTGCTTAACCAATCGCGAGAAAGTTCAACTGGCATACACCAACGCACCATACCTTGTTTTTGTAACAATTTTAGGGTTAATGCGTTATAACAGTTAATTGCCGGACCAGCGACAAAAGGTAAATTATTGTCATGAGCAATATTAATTGCAGCCAAATCATTAGCTTCAATTAAAAAATCACCATTATTAACTAATTGTTTTAAATCAATTAGTTCTGATGGTGCTTCAAGTAGTGCTAGGGTAGAAAGTACGACTTGTTTACCGGATTTAGCAATTTCTTTAGCTAAATCTAACCAATTGGGTACTTTCATTTCCCGACGTTTGGTACATACTGTTTCGCCCATATAAATAATATCCGCTTCACTTTCCTTAGCGGCTTGATAAAAGGCTTCGGTTTCAATTTTAGGCCAATAATAAAGCACAGGGCCTAACGCATATTTCATAGTCTTGCTCACTATATCTGTATTTAATTATTTCAAATAGTCAATGTTCGATAGCTATTTTCTAACTCTAATATCAAAAGCAATCTAGATTAGTATCATATTTATTTTATTGGTAAACATGAGTAAATATGTTTACACTTTATTGCCATTTACGGTGGTAAGCACCTAATGTCGTTTGTGTGCCTTCTGATACTGATCCTAATGTATCCATCCAGTTCTTTTCTGTTTGGAATGTTTGAGGATTCGCTTTATAACGATCGATAGCTTGTCGCCAAACTTTAGTCACTTGTTCCACATAAGCTGGACTACGTTGACGACCCTCAATTTTTACTGAGGCAATATTAGCCGCAAATAGTTCAGGTAACAGTTCAATGGTATTTAAACTTGTTGGTTCTTCAATAGGATGATAAAGTTCATTGCCAACAAAATAGCGTCCTTTACATAAGGTTGGGTAACCCGCATTTTCACCTTTCTTATGGCAATCGATTAATACATTATTTAGTCTAGATTCAAGTCCTTTATCGGTCTCTTCCCAACGGACAAATTTCGCTGGTGAACAAGCTCCTACGGTATTGGGAGATTCGCCAGTTAAATATGAGGATAAATAACAGCGACCTTCCGCCATAATACATAGACTGCCGAATGCAAATACTTCCAATGGTACTGGAGAGACTTGTGATAACTGTTTCACTTGATGCATGGATAACACTCGCGGTAAAACAATACGATGTACCTGAAAGTTATTATGATAAAACTTGATTGATTCTTCATTGGTTGATGATGCTTGAACCGAAACATGACGTTCAAGATTAGGATGTTTTTCAGCTGCATAATCAAGCATGGCTAAATCAGCAATGATTAGAGCATCAGCGCCAATATTTGCCGCTGTATCAACTGCATATTGCCAGCGCTCAAAGTTTTCCGGATGAGCAAAGGTATTAATTGCGATGTGTAACTTTTTACCATGCTTATGTACATATTCGGATGCTTCAATTAAACGCTTTTCATTAAAATTTAATCCCGCAAAATGGCGAGCATTGGTATCATCTTTCAAACCAATATAAACGGCATCAGCACCGTTATCGATTGCTATTTTTAATGATGGTAACGAGCCGGCAGGGCAGAGAAGTTCCATATTTATACCTTTAGATTCTGCATTTTATTCGCCGTGTATTATGCAATAATTCTGGCTGTAATGCGAATAGAAAGCAGGCAAAGTCACTAAAAACGTAACAAATGATAGCTCAATTGTGTCATGTAAAAAGACTAAAAAAGATAATTAATGGTGAAATTGTTTCTGATATCAACTACCTAGGCATAATCTTTGCCATACCTAGGTAAAAGTTAGTGACTTGCATATGTGACTTAGAAATGTTTATTTTATATTTTCCAAATAAAATTTAGCAAGATGATTAATTCATCATTGCTTATTATTGAATGATATTCAATACTTCATCATTATGGTCATAAAAAGTCGGTTGGCTACTAGTTGATGAAAAAGTGTCATTATTAATAACAGTTCTAATTGGTGATTATATTTCTAGATAATGGTTATTCTGATTTAGTTTATTGAGGTTTATTTGTAAAAATAATTGGGGAATGTATACCATCTTATTGATATTAGAATATGAATGAAGTGGTCATAGTTTGTGGGATTTATGTGTAAAACAGTTAAATATAACAAAGGATGTTACTCTTCACTGATTATCTTTATAACTCTCTAGTTGGGTAAATTCTGTTTCAATGCAGACCATTCAACATTACCACTTAAAAAGCTTCGTCATCTAATCTATCAAGATCTTCAATTTTATCTAACCTATCTTGCCAATAAGCTTTTTCCTCTTCAGTCAACACCGGGGTCAAACCACCTTGAAGCTCGAAACGTAGTTTTATACCCTTTTTTTCCAATGCCTCTTTCTTTTGTAAAGTATTATTCTCAACTGCATTTTTACTGCTACTAATAGCTGCACTAGCATCACCAAAATTACCACCGCCGGCAGCTACCGCAAGGCCGGACGCTAGTTGAGATAGTGCGCTGATGGTTTGTTTTTCTTCTTCTTCGGTTAAATCTTTGACTTCTTTGCCATACAGTTGTTTGCGGATGATATCTGCTGCAATTTCACCGGCCACTGCACCCGCTCCACCGGCAAGTCCTGAGTTGCCTTGTAGCTCAGCGACTACTGCGCCAAGTATTGCATGAGCAACTAACCTCGCGGTTTCGTTATCACCGGCTTGTATCTTTATCTGCTCAGCCAGCCATGGTGCACTGGCGCCAGCTAAGCCGCCGGTGATAATTTAATTTGTTAAGTTTATTCCTTAATAGATATGGAATTTTGTTGTTGAGCTTAGCAAGAAAAGCTTATATTAGGTCCATTCTAATGTCCCATCGTTGTGAACCCATACAGCCCCGGCAGGACAAGAGTCATCATAGAACCAATAATCCTCCATCATGTGTTTAGGGTCATACATTCCATCCTCATTGTTAGGAAATGCATCATGAAATATTTTTAACTGCTCATCAATTGTACCGGTCAACATATGCCCTTTTTTTGCCAATTTAACACGTCCTTCCTTCAATAATCTTTGTACAAAATAAAAAAATATTTCTTTTCTTGTTTGAAAAGGAAATTGCTCTCCAGAAAATTTTAATGATGGAATCATATCAGGACTCATATAACTCCATAATGCTCCAAAAGATCTGAATTCAGACCAATCAACAATATTTTTATAATCATAATCATCTATCATAAATTTCTCCTATCTAAATTTAATTTCTGCACTTTTTCTTAATCCTCTATATAAATTTGTTAATGTGGGATTATTTCTAATATCAATAGTCCAACGAGCTCCTGTTTTGTCCACTGAGCTTGATACATTTCTTAATGTAATAGTTGTCCCATCTTGTAATTTAGCTGTATAAATACCATCTCTAGTTTTTGTTAAAGGTTGTCCCGCTAATTCTTCTGCATAATTATAGATTTGTCTATCCGTTAAATTTTGGCTTTCATAAATTCTTGTTGTATAACGATTACTTCCAGGTCCTTGTTGGATGGTTTGTCCATCAATTTTTAAATCAGTTTTAGGATTATCCTTATCAAAAACATCTTTTAGTTCATCAAATCTTTCTTGTTGCCTTTGTTTCTGATTATTTTCATTCTTATTATTGTCATCATCAGGTGGTAATATTGGCGCACCACCTACCGCAGTAGCTTCTGAGTTGTTTAATTCATTATTTGATGATTCATTATAAATCTTGTCTCCCCATGTTTCATTACCAAACATGGTAGGTGCTAATCCTTTTTTTGCAAGAATTTGTGCATCTAACCAAGCTACTTGTTCCGGTGAAAGTTCCTTAATTTTTTCCGGATCTCTACTCTTACCTGCATCCATTGCCTCTTGAATTTGGTCATTTGTTAGACCAAAGTCAACACCTAATTGTGCAAGCATATTTCGACAGGTTGCATTTTTCATGCAAAACTCGTAGCCTTTTTCTAATCCTTTGAGTATAGGTTTGGCCAAACCATTATTCTCAACCGCATTTTTACTACTACTAATAGCTGCGCCAGCATCACCAACACTACCACCACCGGCAGCTACTGCAAGACCTGCTGCTAATTGCGATAGTGCACTGATGGTTTGTTTTTCATCTTCGGTTAACTCGCTGGCATCTTTACCACCATAAAGGGTGTTGATAATTGCTTTACTCGCTAGCTCTCCGCTTACTGTACCAACACCTCCTGATAATGCTGAGTTGCCTTGTAGCTCAGCGACTACTGCACCAAGTATTGCATGAGCAATTAAGTTGCTGGCAATATCATCGGTTTGCCATTTACCATCTTTATCTAGATGCCCGGTGTGCAGTTTTATCTGCTCAGCTAACCATGGTGCACTGGCGCCAGCTAAGCCGCCGGTCATATCGCCGGTGATAATGCCGGTAATAATTGATACGGCTGAGTCAACGCCTTTACTAAAGTCATTGCCCATTTTGCCATTTTGGGAGTCTTTACCGGCATCTTTATGAATAGTGCGTTCGAGCTCTTTTACCTGCTCTCCTAACTCTTTTAAGCTAGTAACAATGTTTAATCTGGTCTGCTCATCCTCTTTATTAAAGATTGGTTTGAGTTTGCTATGGGCATTTTCGGTATCATGATTGAGTTCATTAATATCTTGTGTTTGTTTATCTTGGTCACGAATGATTAACTCACCGTCACTGATTGCCGCATGGGTAATATTCGAGGCTTCATCGTTATGGTCATAAATGGTTGGTTGACCACTGGTCGGTGAAAAAACATTGCTACCAACAACTATTCTAATTGGTTGATTATATTTTTTAGATAATGGTTATTTTCGAGTTGGTTTATTGAGGTTTATTAGTAAATATAATTGAAGAGTGTATACCGTCTTATTGATATTTGAGTATCCGTGGGCTATTAATAAAGCAATAATAAGTCGCTGAAGATAATTTTAGACATCAGGATTTGGACATACTAAACGAACTAAATAAAACAACATTAATGTGAAATTAAAATCAGTAATAATATCTATCCCCCCTTTCCTTAAAATTTTTAGGTAAAGGGGATTAGAGGTAAGTTAAAAAGTAACTAAGTTGTGGTTTTAGGAATTTTACCTGTCCACCAAATTGGTTTTTCATCAGGTTGTAAATTATCGAAAACAGATAAAGGGATCTGACTGTAGCTTACACAATAAGGAATGGTAGTAATTGCTACCATTACCGGCTGATATTTATAATCGGGATCTGATTTAAACCATTCATAATTTCTTATAGCACATTCAATACACTCATAAAATGTTTCAAAATATTTACCAAAAATCTCGAATAAAGTTGATTTAGTTCTATCTAAATCACTTTTAACTTGACCTGATAATATTTTACTCCAATCAAATGCTTCTCTATCCAACTGTTTAAACTCTTTTTCTACCAATTTCATTAATGCTACGGCGGCATCTAACTCTTCTAATTTTAAATAACGACGATATAAGCGGTCAGTAATCAGTGACCAATTTTGGTCAGGATATTTAGGTAAAACATAATATGAAATGCAGTCAAAAAATAGCTGCATATCACTATCTGTACCTAAATTAAATATTGATCCTCCACCTATAAAACCGTGTTTTAGTGACATAATTTATTTACCTCAAAGTTTAATCTCTTAATAATCGAATTTGTTCTGGCTTAATTATTCCATTTGATTTATTTTTTATACCCTGTTTTATTTTAAATTGCTGTGCGGCAGTTATTTTTTGACCGCGAATATCTATTACAACTAATTGTTGTACTCCTGATGGTAGATGTTTTTTTCTATCAATGGCTTGTTTGGAAACATTATCAATCAAACCATTAATATTATTTTGTATATCATAATTTTTTACTTCTATTGAACAAGTAGTACCATTACAAAAATCTGGCCTTACACTCCCGTCTGTTCCCCATTTTACCTTTTGACCATTCAGATAGCTTTCTTGAGCATTAAAATCAGGAGTTAACGTTTTACCAACATCCTTTTCTGAATCCACTGGAGTTGGACGACCATTAGTCGTTGTTGCGGTATTTCCTGGTGATGGAACATTTATTTTCTCATTTTTTTCAAAAATATAATATGAGCCATTGTTTTTATAAATTGGATTTCCCGCAGCATCAACTTGGCCTGTATTTGTATAAACGCCACCTCTAGGTCCAACTATATTATCACCTTGTTTGCTATAACCAGTTGGTAATTTTGGTTGTGCTAGAGTTTGTCCGCCCTTGTTTATTGCATTTTCTAACTTTGATAACTCAGCCGCACTGAGTTTGTGCCCCACCACTATACCAGCAATAGCGGCTAAATCACTATTGATGCGCATACCTAGAACTATTTTATCAGCTGTGGCTTTATCAACACCCCAATTTTCACTGATACGTTGAGCTAAAATGTCTCTATCTTTTTCTACATTTGCAACATCTAAACCAAATTGCAAAGATTCAATATCTTTGTAACCATTATAATATTTAGTATAATTTGCATACGCATCATTATAAGCTATTCTATCTTCTGGCGATAACGAATCAAAATATGATTGATAAGCTTTATCTAACTCTGCTCTAGCAACACTGCATTCTGTAGATTTTATGTTCTGGCAAGCTATAATTAAAACTTGGTTTTTATAATCATCTAAGGCATTTAGAGCAGTAATCAAATCTTCTAATTCTTGTTTTCGTTCATCAGAAGCATTTAGTAAGCCTTTCTTGATTAATTCTAATTCAGCTTGTGCATCTTTTCTTTTTTTATCTTCTGATGCACTCAAATAGTTATTCTCAACCGCATTTTTACTACTATTAATAGCTGCACTAGCATCACCAAAATTACCACCGCCGGCAGCTACTGCAAGGCCGGATGCTAGTTGAGATAGTGCGCTGATGGTTTGTTTTTCATCTTCGGTTAACTCGCTGGCATCTTTACCACCATAAAGGGTGTTGATAATTACTTTACTCGCTAGCTCTCCGCTTACTGCACCAACACCTCCTGATAATGCTGAGTTGCCTTGTAGTTCAGCCACTACCGCACCAAGTATTGCATGAGCAATTAAGTTGCCGGCAATATCATCGGTTTGCCATTTACCATCTTCACCCATATGCCCGGTGTGCAGTTTTATCTGCTCCGCTAACCATGGCGCACTGGCGCCAGCTAGGCCGCCGGTCATATCGCCGGTGATAATGCCGGTAATAATTGATACGGCTGAGTCAACGCCTTTACTAAAGTCATTGCCCATTTTGCCATCTTGTGAGTCTTTACCGGCATCTTTATGAATAGTGCGTTCGAGCTCTTTTACCTGTT